>NZ_ALKH01000012.1:0-117993 GCF_000286475.1 Streptococcus sp. BS35b | reverse complement strand
GCGTTTGAGTAGGGAAGTTCCAGTGCATTCATGATCTTGTCTTTATCTTTCGAAAAGGTCTTGAAAACAGTTTGAAAAATAGGATTTACAGAAGAAACTGTTTCGTCAATAAGACTAAAGAAATGGTCTGTTTGTTTCTCTTGAAAATGAAAGAGTAGGAGTTGATAGAGATTATAGTGCTGTCTAAGTTCTTGAGAGTAGGCAAGTATCTTTTCTAGAATCTCTTTATTGGTCAAGTGTGACCGAAAAGTTGGTCGATAAAATCGTTTATCACTGAGTTTACGGCTATCCTGTTGGATGAGTTTCCAGTAACGTTTCAGTGCTTTATATTCGTGCGATCTCCTGTCAAACTGATTCATAATTTGTATGCGTACGCGATTCATTGCTCGACTGAGATGCTGGATAATGTGAAAGCGGTCGAGAACAATTTTTGCATTTGGAAAAAGTTTTCTAGCAATATCGTAGTAGGGACTAAACATGTCCATGGTAATGACTTTCACACGACTTCTCACCTGTCTAGAATAACGAAGGAAATGATTGCGAATAGTTACTTGAGTCCGCCCATCAAGGATAGCTACGATCTTTCTGGAATCAAAATCTTGTGCAATGAAGCTCATCTTACCTTTCTTGAAGCCATACTCATCCCAAGACATGTGAGTTGGAAGGGAAGATAAATCTGTCTTGAATTTAAATTCTTTCAATTTACGAATGACTGTTGAAGTAGAGATGGATAAACTTTCGGCGATAGCTGTCATAGGGATTTTCTCGATTAATTTTTGAGTGATTTTCTGGTTGACGATCGTTGAGATTTGGTGGTTCTTCTTGACTAAGGAAGTCTCTGCGACAGCTATTTTACCGCATACTTTACAACGAAAACGTCGTTTTCTCAATCAAATAAGAGTTTTGTAGCCCGCACACTCTAGATAGGGAATTTTAGATTCTTTTTGGAAGTCATATTTAGCCATTTGTCCTTGACAGTCAAGACACTTAGGAGTAGGGTAATCAAGCTTAGCGATGATTTCTTTATGTGTTTCAGCATCCAGATAATCCAAGATTATGATGTTCTTGTCTTTAATTCCGAGTATGTTTGTGATAAAATTTAATTGTTCCATAAGATTCTTTCTAATGAGGGTTTGGTCACTTTTTCATTATAGGTCTTATGGGGCTTTTTTTGTTTTTGCTTCTGGTTTCCAACTAGTTGAAAAAACGTTATAATGATAATAGGAAGTAATTTATTTGAGAGAAGGTGTGTCTGATGGCTTATATTGAAATGAAACACAGTTACAAGCGTTACCAGGTTGGGGATACGGAGATTGTGGCTAATCGTGATGTGAATTTTGAAATTGAAAAGGGGGAGTTGGTCATCATACTTGGCGCTTCAGGTGCTGGAAAATCAACCGTTCTCAATCTTTTAGGAGGTATGGATACCAATGATGAGGGGGAGATTTGGATTGATGGTGCCAATATTGCCAACTACACTTCACACCAGAGAACGAATTATCGCCGTGAAGATGTAGGATTTGTTTTTCAGTTTTACAATCTTGTCTCCAATCTGACTGCTAAGGAAAATGTGGAGTTGGCCTCAGAAATCGTGACAGATGCCTTGGATCCAGAGCAGGTCTTGACAGATGTAGGTCTGGCTCATCGCCTGAATAACTTTCCAGCCCAGCTTTCTGGAGGGGAGCAACAGCGAGTCTCCATTGCACGCGCTGTAGCCAAAAATCCTAAAATCCTCCTTTGTGATGAACCGACAGGTGCCTTGGATTACCAGACGGGGAAGCAAGTCTTGAAGATTCTCCAAGATATGTCTCGTCAAAAAGGAGCAACGGTGATTATCGTGACCCACAATGGCGCGCTAGCCCCTATTGCAGATCGGGTGATTCACATGCGCGATGCCACGGTTAAGAGCATGACGGTCAATGAGTATCCGCAGGATATCGATACATTGGAGTATTAGCATGAAAAAAACGTATCGGAAAGACCTATTTCAGTCAGTGACGGCTTCAAAGGGACGCTTTGTTTCTATCCTGACCTTGATGATGCTGGGTTCTTTAGCCCTTGTTGGTCTCAAAGTGGCCAGTCCAAATATGGAACGTACGGCAGGGGATTATCTCCGTAAAGCCAATACTTTGGATCTGGCAGTGATAGCTGATTATGGCTTGGACAAAGAAGACCAGGACGAACTAAAAACCCTTCAAGGAGCAAGTGTTGAGTTTGGCTATATGGTAGACCTAACCGTTGAAAATGGTGAGGAAGCAGTTCGACTTTACTCCAAACCAGAGGGGATTTCAACCTTCCAAGTGACAGAAGGGCGACTGCCAGAGGCTGATAAGGAAATTGCCCTAGCCGACTTCTGGAAAGACCGCTATCAGATTGGGCAGACCATTACCTTTACTAAGAAAGAAGAAGGGAAGTCCGTCCTAAAATCCCAAACTTTTACAATTACTGGATTTGTTCAGTCGGGTGAGATGCTTTCTCAAAAAGACTTAGGGAGTGCTAGCAGTGGAAATGGAAGCTTGGCTGGCTATGGAGTGATTTTGCCCAGCCAGTTTGATTCAGATGTTTATAGTATTGCGCGTGTGCGCTATGATGATTTAAAAAATCTGGATGCTTTTTCATCAGACTATAAGACCAAACGAACCCAACATCAGGAAGAGTTGCAAGATTTGCTAGCCGATAATGGTCAAAAAAGATTGGCAGGTATCAAAGCAAATGGGCAAAAGAGCTTGGAAGAGGGGAAAGAACAGCTCCAAACTGCTGAAAGCAACTTTCAAAATGGCAATAGTCAGTTAGAGCAGGCTGAAAGTCGCTTGAAAACCCAAGAAGAACAAGCGACCGCTTTACCAGAACCGCAAAAGAGTCAAATCGAGGGACAGCTGATAAAAGCAAAGGAAGAACTGGCGACTCAAAAAGAAAAACTGGCTCAGACAGAGAGTGATCTAACTAAGGAAAAAGAGAAGATTGAACAGCGTCAGAAAGAGCTTGATGAACTGGCAGAGCCGAAATACCATGTATACAACCGCCAAACTATGCCAGGTGGTCAAGGATATCTCATGTACAGTAACGCTTCAGCAAGCATTCGTTCTGTCGGGAATATCTTCCCCGTTGTGCTTTATATGGTCGCTGCAATGGTGACCTTTACAACTATGACTCGCTTTGTGGATGAAGAACGTACCAATGCCGGTATTTTCAAGGCCCTAGGTTACCGGAATCAAGATATAATTGCCAAGTTTGTCCTCTATGGTTTTCTTGCAGGAACTGTAGGAACCATTTTAGGAACGCTTCTAGGACATTATCTCCTTGCAGGCGTGATTTCGGATGTTATAACAGCTGGGATGGTCGTTGGTAAAAGTCAGGAGTATTTTTACTGGTCTTATAGCCTCCTTGCCCTAACCTTAAGTTGGGTATCCAGTGTTTTGCCGGCTTATCTGGTGGCACGGAGGGAACTACACGATGAAGCAGCCCAACTCTTACTTCCAAAACCTCCCGTTAAGGGATCAAAGATTTTGCTGGAACGCCTGAGCTTTATTTGGAGTCGTTTGAGTTTTACTCATAAGGTTACGGCGCGAAATATTTTCCGTTATAAGCAACGGATGTTGATGACCATTTTTGGAGTTGCGGGTTCGGTTGCTCTCCTATTTGCAGGTCTTGGCATTCAGTCTTCTGTGGGAGGAGTTGTCGATCGTCAATTTGAACAAATCCAGCAATACCAGATGATTGTAGCAGAAAAGAGCAGTGCGAGTGAGCAAGAAAAAGCAGATTTAGAAAGTGCCTTGCAGGCTGAATCTATCCATGCTTATCAAAAGATTTACTCTAAATCCATTGAAAAAGATTTTAAAGGAAAAGCAGGACTTCAAACCATCACCATGATGGTTACTAGTGGAGAAGACTTCAAGCCCTTTATCGCATTAGAGGAAAATGGCCAAGAGGTGCAGATCACAGATGGAGCGGTCGTGAGTCAAAAACTAGCCCAACTAGCAGGTGTTACGGTTGGGGACGAGCTGGAGCTTGATGGGAAGGAAATCAAGGTCGCGGCTATTTCTGAAAACTATGTTGGACACTTTGTTTATCTCAACCGAGCGACTTACGAACAAGTCTATGGAACCAGTCCGCAAGACAATACCTACCTAGTAAAATTAAAAAACCCAACACCTTCCAATACGGAGAAAGAAGCGGCTACTTTCATGGGAAAAGCTGCTGTTTCTGGGGTCGTCCAAAATGCGACAGCCATCCATCTCTTTGAATCCGTGGCTAGTTCGCTCAATAAAACCATGGCAATCCTTGTCCTTGTTTCGGTTTTACTAGCCATTGTCATTCTCTACAATCTCACTAACATCAATGTGGCAGAACGTATTCGTGAACTTTCCACTATTAAGGTTCTCGGTTTCCATAATAAAGAAGTGACCCTCTATATCTACCGTGAGACCATGGTGCTGTCCCTTGTGGGAATTGCTCTCGGTTTGGTAGCTGGCCACTATTTACATCAATTTTTGATTCAAATGATTTCACCTGCCACCATACTCTTTTATCCTCAGGTCAGCTGGGAAGTCTATGCTCTTCCAATCGTCGCAGTGACTGTAATCTTAACCTTACTGGGGGTCTTTGTCAATCACCACTTGAGAAAAGTGGATATGCTCGAAGCCCTGAAATCAGTAGAGTAATTCAAGGTTTTAAACAGTAAATCAGTTGACAAAGTCCCTGCTTCTTGGTAGAATAAGAACTGTCGTAAAGACAAATAACTTCTTCTTGGTTACAGGCATGCCAACCTGTCACTCGGATGAAGCCAAATAAAAAGGAGAAATATCATGGCAATCTCAAAAGAGAAAAAAAATGAAATCATCGCACAATATGCACGTCACGAAGGTGATACAGGTTCAGTAGAGGTTCAAGTTGCTGTCCTTACTTGGGAAATCAACCACCTTAACGAACACATCAAACAACACAAAAAAGACCACGCTACTTACCGTGGATTGATGAAGAAAATCGGTCGCCGTCGTAACTTGCTTGCATACTTGCGTAAAAATGACGTTAACCGTTACCGTGAGTTGATCAACTCTCTTGGACTTCGTCGCTAATCTTGCGTCTAAAACGTTTCTATACTTCGTTGCCTTCTCCTTGATGTACCATCAGTACAATCTTCGGCTCGTCGCCTAGTCTATAAACGTTTTATCCAGCAAGAATAAAGCTCTCTGATTTCAGAGGGCTTTTTATGTTGTCACCTTACCTCGATATACTCAAGTATTATCATTGGTTACGGTTCCTAGCACAGTAATGTAAAATAAACCAGATTTTCTCCCTTCGGGGAGATTTTTTGTTTTACTAACATTTTCGTACAATCTTCGGCTTGTCGCCTAGTCTATAAACGTTTTATCCAGCAAGAATTATGATGCTAAGGGCGTTAAAAATCCGTATGAAAATAGGGAAACGACACAGTGTTCGATGAACACAAGGAGTTTCATCTTTTTCACTAGGATTATAGCCCGAGCTCAAATCAGCTCTCTGACTTCAGAGGGCTTTTTCTATATATATTTCCATCCTTGTCCATCTAATGGAAATATGGTATACTTTTCATGAGAATTTTCTAAATTTTTAAGATGCTATCAAAGGAGGTTTGCATGCTTTCCAAATTTTCTGGAAGCCGACGGGACCTGCAATTTGTGTTACTTTTAGGTATTTTGCTAGCTGCTTTAGGGATTTCCCTATTTCTAGCAGTTTCTATGGGATCCGTTGCGATTAATTTAGGAGATACCTATCGGATTATTTTGAGCAGGTTGGGTTTTCCTCTTGAGATAGGAGAGGTTTCCAAGTCCACTCTTGCCATTGTATGGAACATGAGGTTCCCCCGAGTATTGTTAGGCTTGATAGTAGGGGCTGGTCTTTCCATGTGTGGTAGCGTAATGCAGTCTACAGTGAACAATCCCATCGCTGAACCCTATGTCTTAGGCATCTCTGCGGGCGCAACTCTAGGGGCAACCTTGAGCATCATTCTTGGTTTAAAAGTGATGATTAGCCTTGGAGCTTTTCTTGGAGCTATTTTGGCAACCATTGCTGTTCTTATCATTGCCTCTATGCAGGGAAGGATGACGACTTCTAGTCTGATCTTATCAGGAACGGTGGTCAATGCTCTCTTTCTGGCTTTTTCCAACTTTATTATCTCAGTTGGCGCTAATGCGGACAGTGTGATGACCATTAAGTTTTGGACCATGGGTTCGCTTGCCGGGACTACCTGGTCTGACTTAGTCCTGCCAACTATAGTAGTAGGTATGGCCTTTCTATTTTTCTCAACTCAGTATCGTGTTTTTAATGCGATGATGATGGGAGATGAGGCTGCTTTAACTTTGGGGATTCCCTTACGCTTTTATTGGTATCTTTATGTGACCATGGTGGCTGTGCTGACAGCAGTCTTAGTAGCAACTTGTGGGATTATTGGATTTGTTGGTCTCATTACTCCTCACTTAGCTCGAGGGTTAGTAGGAACGAATTACAGAAGACTTTTTCCTGTTGCAACCATACTGGGTGCCCTCTTTGTGGTCTGGGCAGATGTACTCTCTCGTGTCATCATTCCAAATGCTGAGCTGCCGATTGGTATTTTCACAGCCTTAGTAGGTGCTCCCTTCTTTATCTACATTGTTGGAGGTAGGCGAAGGGAGGTGAGGGCCTGATATGGACTTGATTTGTCAGGATGTCCACTTTGGACTAGGAGAGAAAAAAATCCTCAAAGGAGTTTCTCTTAAGGTTGAGGGGCATCAATTTCATACGATACTAGGGCCAAATGGAAGTGGAAAAACCAGCCTGCTTAAACTCCTCTATCGCCAGGAAAAGGCAGACAAAGGCTTGATAAGCCTAGATGGAAAGCCGCTGGAGCATTGGTCACTCAAAGAAACAGCCAAGCAAATGGCAGTTGTTACCCAGTTTAATCAATTGCAGTTTGATTGTACAGTTGAGGAAATCGTCTTGCTGGGAAGAACTCCCCACCTCTCTTTTTTACAGAAGGAAAAGGAAAGGGATTATGCCCTCGTTCAAGATGCTCTCGTCAAGGTGGATATGCTTGAGAAGAAAACTCGTCTCTATTCGTCTCTTTCAGGGGGAGAGAAACAACGAGTCTTATTGGCCCGCGCCTTAGCGCAAGAACCGACTCTCTTGCTCCTGGACGAGCCAACCAATCACCTAGATATCAAGTATCAGTTAGACTTGTTGGCTATTGTGAAGAATCTCAAGGTCAATGTTTTAGCTGTCCTGCATGATATTCAACTTGCTTGTCGCTATTCGGATTATCTCTACCTGATGAAAGAGGGAGAAATCCTTTACCAAGGGACTCCAAAGGAGACCATCACCCCTGAGTCATTGCAAACTGTATACGGAGTTCAAAGTCAGGTTACTTGGACTGAGGATCAGCAAGCCATGATTCACTATTTATAAAAATAAAAAGGAAAACAAGATGAAAAAAACACTAAGCATTTTACTCGTAACAGTAGCTACCCTAACCATGGCAGCTTGTGGTAACACTACTACAGAAAAAGCTACCACACAGTCTAGCACAGAAACAAGTCAAAAGGCCAGCACAGAGACGACTTATCCGTTAACGGTCAAGACCTACGACGCTAAGGGAAATGAAGTCGAACAAGTCTTTGATAAGGCACCTGAAAAAGTTATTACCAACAATCTTTCAACAACTGAAATCTTGTTAGAGTTAGGCTTGAAGGATAAAATTGCTGGCATGCTCAACCCGGACAATGCTGTAACAGACAAATACAAGGACGCGATTGCGACGATTCCTCAAATTGGGGACAAAAAAACAGTCTCACAAGAAACAGTCCTTTCTTATGAACCAGATGCGGTGATGGGTCGAAACATGATGTTTTCTGAAAAATCCTTGGGAACAGTTAGCGCTTGGAATGAAAATAAAATCCCAGTCTATACACAAAAAGCATCTCTTTCAACGATTCAGCAAGATTTGGGAAATATCGTAGAAGATGTCAAAAATCTTGGAATGATTTTTAATGTGCAGGACAAGGCCAATGAATACGCAGCCCAATTACAAGCTAAAATTGACGCTGTTAAGAAAGCAAATCCAGCAAGCCAAGGTGAAAAGAAAAAGGCTTTGATTATGGTTGCTTATAATGACGAAACCTTTGGAGCATACAAGTCTGCTTTGCAAGAAAGCTTGTTGAATCAACTTGGTTATACAAACGTTGCAACGGGAACATCAGGCTTGACCTTGGAAAATCTCGTGTCAATGGATCCTGAGTTGATTATCTATGTAACCAGCGACCGCAATAAAAAATTGGATGCTAACGCAGTAGAGTTGATGAAGGCAAATGAAGTTTTGGAAAATGTTCCTGCTATTAAGAATCAAAAAATCATGACCATTTCTTACGATGAGTTAATGGACTATGGTCCAGCAGTGATTGATTCCCTTGAGAAAATCAATGACTTTATCAATAAATAATGAGTTTGACTGGGAAGGGATCCAAGTCAAGGTCAGCCTTCCTTCGACCTATGATCCTAACCAAACCTATCCAGCTGTTCTCTTGAATGATGGAAACTTGGATTTCCTCTCTTCCCTTTCAGAATCTGTGATTTTAGTGGGCTTGACCTCTAAAAATCGCCTAGACGACTACACTCCCTGGAAGGCAGCTGCTCTGAGAGAGGGGGCTCCAGATTTTGGCGGTCAGGCAACTGCCTATCATGGTCATTTATTTGGAGGTCTTTTAGACAAGTTGCAGTCGCTTTATCGCCTAGACAAAAATCGCCTTGCTTATGGAGGCTACTCACTAGGTGGCTTGGCGGCAGTATACAGTCTTTTCAGCTTTGATAAAGTCTCCTGTATCTTCTCTATCTGTGGTTCCTTTTGGTTTCCTGATTTTGTGACTTATTGCAAGGAAGAAAAGGTGAAAAATTTGGACTGTTTACTGTATTTACAGAATGGTCAAACAGAAGGAGCCCATCATACCAATCGTTTGGGTCAAGCACCAGCCTATGCTGAGCAGATCCATACCAGTCTTCAGAAACGTTATCCGACTGGTCAGTTTGTCTTTGATCCCTATGGGCATCATGAGCAAGTTGCTGAGCGATTTCTAGCTTTTTCCAGCTGGTTGGCCCAAAAATGGAAAATCAAATAAAAGAATTATCCCTTGGCTTTTGCCAAGGGATAATTGTATTTTTTAACCAAGAGCCTCTCTCTTCTTATCTGGATTCCAGATAAAGCTTGCAATGAAGGTAAAGATAATCGTTAGGATACCAACAACCACAGCAAGGATGAGGGCAGGGATTCGGACAAACCACCAGAGTGGGTTTGGTTTTTTATCATTGTGCCATTGCTTGGTTTCTTCGTCTAAACGTTGGAATTCAGCTTGGATGCGGTCTGCAACCATTTCAATCCCTTCATCATTCATTTTCTTGATGTCTGAGATATCGATAGGATTTCCAAAGTTCATATCCACACGTTCACGGCTAACCAAGCCTTTCAAGGTCATAGGACCTGTGTATGTGACGGGCATGATACGGACCTTGGCCATCTTGGCAATCAGGGCTACGCCACCCTTGACATCGTTTGAGTGACGGCTCCCACTTGGAAACATGATGAGAGAGCGGTCGCTTTTTTTGAGGACGTTGATAGGGTACTTGATGGCAGAGGCACTAGGTTTTTCCCGATCGATAGGAAAGGCGCCACACATACGGATCCACCAGCCAAAGATGCGGTTGTTAAACAGCTCTTTTTTGGCCATAAAGATGAACTGTTTTGGCTTGGTCGCAAAGGCCATGTAAACAGGATCCCACCAGGTACGGTGAGGTGCGACGAGGATATAGTTTTCGTCTCGGCTAGGGATTTTATCAGTATTGTGATAGTGGGCATTGCCATTGATGGACCACAAGATCAGCATGACTAGTCCACGCAAATAAGTATAAAACATGAGATCTCCTTCGATTGTATTGCTTTTATTATTATACCTTATCAAAAGACTGCTGGCAAACTTTTTCAGTTATCAGCCAACAGTTTTAGATGGGATTAGAATTCTTTTAAAAAAAATGATATGATAGATTTTATGGATAAAAATAAGATAATGGGATTAACCCAAAGAGAAGTCAAAGAAAGACAGGCTCAAGGTTTGGTCAATGACTTTACCGCATCAGCTAGTACCAGTACTTGGCAAATCATCAAACGAAATGTTTTTACACTTTTTAACGCATTAAACTTTGTTATTGCTCTAGCGCTGGCCTTTGTGCAGGCTTGGAGCAATCTGGTCTTCTTTGCTGTTATCTGCTTTAACGCTTTTTCTGGGATTGTGACTGAGCTACGGGCCAAACATATGGTGGACAAGCTCAATCTCATGACCAAGGAAAAGGTCAAAACCATCCGTGATGGTCAAGAAGTCGCTCTCGATCCAGAAGAATTAGTCCTAGGAGATGTCATTCGTTTGTCTGCGGGAGAGCAGATTCCTAGTGATGCCCTGGTTCTGGAAGGATTTGCGGAAGTCAATGAAGCCATGTTGACGGGTGAGAGTGATTTGGTGCAAAAGGAAGTGGATGCTCTGCTTTTATCGGGCAGTTTCCTAGCTAGTGGTGCAGTTTTGGCTCAAGTCCACCATGTCGGGGCAGAAAACTATGCTTCCAAACTCATGCTAGAAGCTAAGACAGTAAAACCGATCAACTCCCGTATCATGAAATCGTTGGACAAGTTAGCTGGTTTTACTGGGAAGATTATCATTCCCTTTGGTCTAGCTCTCTTGTTAGAAGCCTTGATTTTAAAGGGTTTGCCCCTCAAGTCATCCGTTGTAAATTCATCGACTGCCCTTTTGGGAATGTTGCCCAAGGGAATCGCCCTTTTGACCATTACTTCGCTCTTGACTGCGGTGATCAAGCTGGGCTTGAAAAAGGTCTTGGTGCAGGAGATGTACTCTGTCGAGACCTTGGCGCGCGTGGATATGCTCTGTCTGGACAAGACGGGCACCATCACCCAAGGAAAGATGCAGGTGGAGGCTATTCTTCCTCTGACGGAAACATATGGTGACGAGGCTATTGCCAGCATTTTGACTAGCTATATCGCTCACAGTGAGGATAAAAATCCAACCGCCCAAGCCATTCGTCAGCGTTTCCAAGGACAGGTTGCCTATCCTATGCTTTCGAATCTTCCTTTCTCAAGCGACCGCAAGTGGGGAGCTATGGAGTTAGAAGGGCTAGGAACGGTTTTCTTAGGTGCGCCTGAAATGTTGTTGGAAAATGAAGTCCCTGAAGCTAGAGAGGCCTTGGAGCGAGGTTCTCGTGTCTTAGTCTTGGCTCTCAGTCAGGAAAAACTAGATCATCACAAACCACAGAAACCATCTGATATTCAGGCTCTAGCCTTGCTGGAAATCTTGGACCCTATTCGAGAAGGAGCAGCTGAGACGCTGGACTATCTCCGTTCTCAGGAAGTGGGACTCAAAATTATCTCTGGTGACAATCCAGTTACAGTGTCCAGCATTGCCCAGAAGGCTGGCTTTGCGGATTATCACAGCTATGTAGATTGCTCAAAAATCACGGATGAGGAATTGATTGCCATGGCTGAAGAGACAGCTATTTTCGGACGTGTTTCCCCTCATCAAAAGAAACTCATCATCCAAACGCTGAAAAAAGCAGGGCATACAACGGCAATGACAGGGGACGGAGTCAATGATATCCTGGCCCTTCGTGAGGCAGATTGTTCGATCGTGATGGCGGAGGGAGATCCGGCGACTCGCCAGATCGCCAATCTAGTTCTCTTGAACTCAGACTTTAATGATGTTCCTGAGATTCTCTTTGAAGGTCGTCGCGTGGTTAATAACATTGCCCACATTGCACCGATTTTCTTGATTAAGACGATTTATTCCTTCTTGCTCGCGGTGATTTGTATTGCTAGTGTTTTACTAGGGCGGTCTGAATGGATCTTGATTTTCCCCTTCATTCCAATCCAGATTACCATGATTGACCAGTTCGTGGAAGGGTTCCCGCCATTTGTTCTGACTTTTGAGCGAAATATCAAACCAGTCGAAGCAAACTTCCTCAGAAAATCCATGCTTCGTGCCCTACCAAGCGCACTGATGGTTGTGTTCAGCGTTCTTTTTGTGAAAATTTTTGGAGCGAGTCAAGGTTGGTCTGAGTTAGAAATCTCAACCCTACTCTATTATCTCTTGGGGTCTATCGGTTTCTTATCTGTATTTAGAGCCTGCATGCCATTTACCCTCTGGCGTGTCCTCTTGATTGTCTGGTCAGTAGGTGGTTTCCTAGCCACAGCTCTCTTCCCAAGAATCCAGAAACTGCTTGAAATTTCGACACTTACAGGACAAACATTCCCTGTTTATGGGGCCATGATGCTGGTATTTACGGTGATTTTCATTCTAACCAGTCGTTACCAAGCTAGAAAATAAAGAAAGACTGCAATCTGTGGATTGTGGTCTTTTTAGGTGCAAGATTGCTAGCTGAAGTATGGTATAATAAAAGGTAATAGAGTTTTGGAAAGTGAGAGAAGATGATTTCAAAGAGATTAGAATTGGTGGCGTCCTTTGTGCCACAAGGTGCCATTTTACTAGATGTAGGGAGTGACCATGCTTATCTGCCGATTGACTTGGTTGAAAGAGGAAAAATCAAAAGTGCCATTGCAGGTGAGGTGGTGGAAGGTCCCTACCAGTCAGCGGTTAAAAATGTTGAAAGTCACGCTCTAAAGGAGAAAATCCAAGTTCGTTTAGCCAATGGCTTGGCAGCCTTTGAAGAGGCAGACCAAGTCTCTGTTATCACCATTGCTGGTATGGGTGGCCGTTTGATTGCTAGGATATTGGAAGAAGGCTTGGACAAGCTGGCTAATGTAGAGCGTTTAATCCTCCAGCCCAATAATCGAGAAGACGACTTGCGCATTTGGTTGCAAGACCACGGTTTTCAGATCGTAGCAGAAAGCATCCTAGAAGAAGCTGGCAAATTTTATGAAATTCTAGTTGTGGAAGCAGGACAAATGAAGCTATCAGCAAGTGATGTCCGTTTTGGACCTTTCTTGTCCAAAGAAGTCAGCCCAGTCTTTATCCAAAAATGGCAAAAAGAAGCGGCTAAGCTAGAATTTGCTCTTAGCCAAATCCCAGAAAAAAATCTGGAGGAACGTCAAGTTCTTGTAGATAAAATTCAAGCCATCAAGGAGGTGCTCCATGCTAGCAAGTGAAGTGATTAACGCGTATGAAGCCTTTTGCCCTCAGGAATTTTCAATGGAGGGTGACAGTCGTGGCCTGCAAATTGGTACTTTAGACAAGGATATCCAAAGGGTCATGGTTGCCCTTGATATTCGAGAAGAGACGGTTGCTGAAGCCATTGAAAAGGGTGTGAACTTGATTATCGTTAAGCACGCGCCTATCTTTCGTCCCATCAAGGACTTGGTAGCCAGCCGTCCGCAAAATCAGATTTACATCGACCTGATCAAGCATGACATTGCAGTTTATGCCAGCCATACCAATATTGACATCGTTGATAACGGGTTAAATGACTGGTTCTGCCAGATGCTAGGTATTGAGGACACGACCTATCTGCAGGAAACAGGCACTGAACGTGGGATTGGACGGATTGGGAATATTCAGCCTCAGACATTTGGGGAATTTGCCCAGCATGTCAAACAAGTCTTTGGTCTAGATAGCCTTCGAATGGTACATTATCAAGAGATTGATTTGCAAAAGCCTATTTCAAGAGTGGCTATCTGTGGCGGAAGTGGCCAATCTTTCTATAAGGATGCTTTAGCTAAGGGAGCAGATGTCTATATCACTGGGGATATCTACTACCACACAGCTCAGGATATGTTGTCTGATGGCTTGCTGGCATTGGATCCAGGACATTATATCGAAGTGCTTTTTGTGGAAAAAATCGCAGCACTTCTTACTCAATGGAAGGAAGAGAAGGGCTGGTCTATTGATATCTTGCCTAGTCAGGCATCGACCGATCCTTTCCACCATATCTAGTTAGAAGGTGAAGACAATGAAAAAAGTTGCCATTATTGGAGCAGGGATTGTGGGGGCGACAGCTGCCTACTACCTCTCGAAAGAAAGTGACCTAGAAGTGACCGTTTTTGACCATGGTCAAGGTCAGGCAACCAAGGCTGCAGCAGGAATTATCAGTCCTTGGTTTTCAAAACGCCGCAATAAAGCTTGGTACAAGATGGCACGCTTGGGGGCTGACTTTTATGTGGATTTGTTGGCTGATTTAGAAAAATCTGGTCAGGAGATCGACTTTTACCAGCGTTCGGGAGTTTTTCTCTTGAAAAAGGATGAATCCAAGTTGGAAGAACTCTATGAACTAGCCCTTCAGCGCAGGGAAGAATCTCCCTTGATAGGCCAGTTAGCCATTTTAGACCAAGCGTCTGCAAATGAATTATTCCCTGGTTTGCAGGGATTTGATCGCCTGCTCTACGCTTCTGGTGGGGCACGGGTGGATGGCCACCTCTTAGTGACTAGTTTGCTAGAAGCTAGTCAGGTCAAGCTGGTCAAAGAAAAAGTGACTCTGACACCTTTAACATCCGGTTATCAGATTGGTGAAGAGGTATTTGACCAGGTTATTCTAGCGACGGGAGCTTGGTTGAGGGACATTTTGGAGCCTTTAGGATATGAGGTAGATATTCGTCCCCAAAAGGGGCAACTCCGAGATTATCAGCTTGCCCAAGACATGGAATCTTACCCTGTTGTCATGCCGGAAGGGGAGTGGGATTTGATCCCTTTTGTAGGTGGGAAATTGTCCTTAGGCGCTACTCATGAAAATGACATGGGATTTGATTTGACGGTAGATGAAACCTTACTCCAACAAATGGAGGATATGGCCTTGCCTCACTATCCAGCCTTGGCTAAAGCGACTTCCAGAGATGAGCGTGTGGGAATCCGTGCCTACACCAGTGATTTCTCCCCATTTTTTGGACAAGTCCCAGGCTTAGAAGGTGTTTATGCGGCTAGTGGTCTAGGTTCATCAGGTCTCACAACGGGTCCTATCATCGGTTACCATCTAGCCCAGCTGGTCCAAGACAAGGAGTTGACCTTGGACCCTGAAAATTATCCCATTGCAAACTATGTCAAACGAGTAAAAAGCGAATAATACTCAATGAAAATCAAAGAACAAACTAGGAAGCTAGCCACAGGCTGCTCAAAGCATGGCTTTGAGACTGTGGATAGAAAACTGATGAAGTCAGCTCAAAACACTGTTTTGAGGTTGTGGATCGAACTGACGAAGTCAGTAACCATACCCACGGAAAGGCGAAGCTGACATTGTTTGAAGAGATTTTCGAAGAGTATAAGCATTTTACTAAAATTTTAGTCTCCCCTCTAGGATGGCAAATGACATTCCCTACCAAAAATGGTAAAATAAGAAAAAATAATTCGAGAATCGAGGAAAAAAGATGCAAGAAAAAATTTTGGTAACTGGTGGTGCCGGTTTTATCGGAACCCACACTGTTATTGAGTTGATCCAAGCAGGTCATCAAGTGGTTGTAGTGGATAACCTTGTTAATAGTCATCGTAAAAGTTTAGAAGTTGTTGAAAAAATCACAGGAGTCGAAATTCCTTTCTATGAGGCAGATATCCGTGATACTGATACTCTCAGAGATATTTTCAAGCGAGAAGAGCCAACAGGTGTGATTCACTTTGCTGGTTTGAAGGCTGTAGGTGAATCAACACGTATCCCTCTTGCCTACTATGACAACAATATCGCTGGAACTCTTAGTCTTTTAAAAGTTATGGAAGAAGCAAACTGTAAGAATATCATCTTCAGCTCTTCTGCGACAGTTTACGGAGATCCTCACACAGTTCCAATCTTAGAAGATTTCCCACTTTCAGTGACCAACCCTTATGGTCGTACCAAACTCATGCTAGAAGAAATCTTGACTGATATCTACAAAGCAGACTCAGAATGGAATGTGGTCTTGCTTCGTTACTTTAACCCAATCGGAGCACATGAGAGCGGAGATTTAGGAGAAAATCCTAATGGAATTCCAAACAATCTCTTACCATATGTGACTCAGGTAGCTGTTGGAAAATTAGAGCAAGTGCAAGTCTTCGGAGACGATTACGATACGGAAGATGGAACTGGTGTTCGTGACTATATCCACGTCGTAGACCTAGCCAAAGGTCACGTTGCAGCTCTTCAAAAAATCCAAAAGGGGTCTGGCCTTAACATTTATAACCTTGGAACAGGCAAGGGCTACTCTGTTCTTGAAATTATTCAAAATATGGAAAAAGCAGTGGGACATCCAATTCCTTACCGCATCGTAGAACGCCGCCCAGGAGACATCGCTGCCTGCTATTCAGATCCTGCAAAAGCCAAAGCAGAACTCGGATGGGAAGCAGAATTTGATATCACGAAAATGTGTGAAGACGCATGGCGTTGGCAAAGTAAGCATCCAAATGGATTTGAAGACTAAGATAATGATTTCGATCATTGTCCCCTGTTTAAATGAAGAGGAAGTACTTCCTCTTTTTTATCAGTCTGTTGAAGATTTGCTTCCTGATCTGGGAGCAGAGGTCGAGTATGTCTTTGTAGACGATGGCTCAAGCGATGGAACCTTAGAGCTCTTGAAGGCTTATCGGGAGCAAAATCCTGCGGTGCATTATATCTCGTTCTCGCGAAATTTTGGGAAGGAGGCAGCTCTGTACGCAGGTTTACAGTATGCGACTGGGGACCTGGTGGTTGTGATGGATGCAGACCTCCAGGACCCTCCCGGTATGCTACTTGAGATGAAAGCCTTACTAGACCAGGATGCGAACTTGGACTGTGTTGGAACGCGCAGAACCAGTCGGGAGGGAGAACCCTTCTTTCGCAGTTTCTGTGCTGATCTTTTTTATCGCCTCATGCAAAAAATTAGCCCAGTGGCTCTGCCCTCAGGCGTCCGTGATTTCCGGATGATGAGAAGATCTGTGGTAGATGCTATTTTAACCCTGACCGAGTCCAATCGGTTCTCTAAAGGGCTCTTTGCCTGGGTGGGCTTTAAAACGCACTATCTTGATTATCCAAACGTTGAAAGACAGGCTGGAAAGACCAGTTGGAGTTTTAGACAGCTCTTTTTCTACTCAATTGAAGGGATTCTCAATTTTTCAGATTTCCCCTTGAGTATAGCCTTTGTAGCTGGACTTCTATCTTGTTTTATTTCCTTTATGATGACTGTTTTTGTAGTATTTCGGACTCTTATTTTGGGAAATCCAACATCTGGCTGGACCTCTCTGATGGCCGTCATTCTCTTTCTTGGGGGGATTCAACTTCTGACCATTGGGATTCTGGGCAAGTATATCAGTAAGATTTACCTGGAAACCAAAAAAAGACCACTCTACCTCATCAAAGAAAAAAGTGATCTTTCTATTTTTGAAGGAAAAAATAACCGGAAAAGACTATAATTTTACCTAGAAATATGCTAAACTAGTAGGTGAAGGGATTAAAGTGATAAAGAGAATCTACAAAATCAATCTCCCTTTTAAACTATGATGGATCTTTTAGAAGTGCACGTGTAGGACAATTTTTGATGGCCTCCAGAACATCGCTGTTCTCAGCGATTTCTCTTTGCAATTCAACTGGATCATCGCAAAATCGAACGATTCCATTATCATGGTAATCAAAGAGTTCAGAATAGGTTTGGCAAAGCCCGCAGGCGATGCACCGTTCAGGTATAAGTGTGAGTTTCATATTTATATTGTAATAAGAAAGTTTAAAAAATACAAGGAGTAAGGTATGGCAAAGGAACCATGGCAAGAAGATATCTATGAAAATAGTGAGGAAGAATCAAGATCAGAGCGTCGTCGCCGTAAACAAAAAGGAAAAGGCGCTGTTGCCAATCGTGTCTTAACAGTTCTAGCTAGCCTCTTCTTTGTGATCGTTGTAGCGATGGTGGTTGTATTGATTTACTTATCAACCGGAGGAAGCAATCGTACTTCATCTTTGAAGGACTTCTATGATACATCGTCTCCTTCTACAAGTTCAAGTTCTAAAGTAGAAGCATCGTCATCTTCAAGTAGCAAGGTAGAGGAAACATCTTCTTCTGAAACAACTCCTTCAGAGAGCAGTTCAGAAGAGCACACAGAAGGAGAAGGAACACTCACTGTGCATCCTGGAGAGGGTGAGGCAGCTCTTGCTCAACGTGCAGGGATTTCCATTGCTCAATTAGAAGCCCTAAATCCTTCTCACATGTCATCTGGATCTTGGTTTGCCAACCCAGGTGATGTGATTAAGACAAGATAGGAGTCGGGAATGAAGACAATTCAAATTGCTATTGATGGTCCAGCTTCCAGTGGTAAGAGTACGGTTGCAAAGATTGTCGCTAAAGATTTTGGTTACACTTATCTCGATACGGGCGCTATGTACCGTGCTGCGACTTATATAGCGCTTAAGCACCAGTTGGATGCAGGAAATGTAGACCAACTTCTTGAGCTTCTTAACCAACACCCCATTAGTTTTGGACGTTCAGAAACAGGCGAACAACTTGTTTTTGTAGGGGATGTGGATATCACTCATCCTATTCGTGAAAATGAAGTGACCAACAAGGTTTCAAGCATTGCTGCCATTCCTGAGGTGCGTGAGAAACTGGTTTCTCTTCAGCAAGAGATTGCCCAGCAAGGTGGTATCGTCATGGATGGCCGTGATATCGGGACAGTTGTTTTACCACAAGCTGAACTCAAGATTTTCCTAGTGGCTTCTGTTGAAGAAAGAGCAGAACGTCGTTACAAGGAAAATATTGCTAAAGGGATTGAAACAGACCTTGAAACGCTGAAAGAAGAGATTGCTGCGCGTGACTACAAGGATAGTCATCGTGAAACCTCACCTCTCAAACAGGCTGAGGATGCAGTTTACCTTGACACAACTGGACTAAGTATCCAGGAAGTGGTCGAAAAAATCGAATCAGAAGCAAAAAAATATATGTCCTAGGGACGAGAGGAGCAGGCTAAATGATGCCTGCTCCTTTTCTCTCTTTTGCGCGCGTTTCAAAACAGTCTTTTTGGGAGAATTTTGATAAAATAGTAATATCAATAAAAAGGACGGAAGCATGACAAAGAAAATCATAGCCATTTGGGCCCAGGATGAAAAAGGTGTGATTGGGGAGGAAGATCGTCTCCCTTGGCATTTGCCAGCAGAGTTGCAACATTTTAAGGAAACAACTTTAAATCATGCCATACTGATGGGACGAGTGACCTTTGATGGCATGGGACGTCGTCTGCTTCCAAAACGGCAAACCCTGATTTTAACGCGCAATAGCGAAGAGGTCATAGATGGGGCGCTCGTATTTCAAGATGTGGAGTCTGTTTTAGCGTGGTATCAGAGTCAGGAAAAAAATCTCTATATCATTGGCGGAAAACAGATTTTTCAGGCTTTTGAGCCTTATTTAGATGAAATCATCGTGACACAGATTCATGCTCAGGTGGAGGGAGATACCTATTTCCCTGAGGAGTTTGACTTGTCTCGTTTTGAAACAGTTGCAAGCAAATCTTACACCCGAGATGAGAAAAACGACTATGATTTTACCATCGAATACCGAGATAGAAAGGAAGTCTAATGGAGCGCAGTATATTTGGATTTTTCACAGCTTTTTTGTGTGTGATCTGTATTTTGACTGGAGCACAGGCTTTTCGTAAGAAGCGCTATGGACTGTCTGCCTTACTCTGGTTGAATGCTTTTACCAATCTGGTAAACAGTATTCATGCTTTTTACATGAACTTATTTTAGATAGA
This sequence comes from Streptococcus sp. BS35b, assembly GCF_000286475.1. Classification (NCBI taxonomy): domain Bacteria; kingdom Bacillati; phylum Bacillota; class Bacilli; order Lactobacillales; family Streptococcaceae; genus Streptococcus; species Streptococcus sp. BS35b. Next base: position 98,317 of record NZ_ALKH01000012.1, on the reverse strand, counting down.
ATGATAAATTAGAATGGAAGGAAATCATGCCTACAAATAGGAAAAATGATATGATGGTTTATTGCTCATTTTGTGGTAAAAGCCAAGAAGAAGTAAAGAAAATAATCGCTGGGAACAACGCCTTTATCTGTAATGAATGTGTGGAGTTAGCCCAGGAAATCATTCGGGAGGAGTTGGCTGAGGAAGTTTTGGCAGACTTGTCTGAAGTACCAAAACCAATCGAACTCCTCAATATCTTAAACCACTATGTGATTGGTCAGGATCGTGCCAAACGTGCCTTGGCAGTGGCTGTATACAATCACTATAAACGCATCAATTTCCACGATACGCGTGAAGAGTCAGAAGATGTGGATTTGCAGAAGTCAAACATCCTGATGATTGGGCCAACTGGTTCAGGGAAAACTTTCTTGGCTCAGACTTTGGCTAAGAGCTTGAACGTGCCTTTTGCTATTGCAGATGCGACAGCTCTGACTGAGGCTGGTTATGTGGGTGAGGACGTGGAAAATATCCTCCTCAAACTCTTGCAGGCTGCTGACTTTAACATCGAACGTGCAGAACGTGGGATTATCTACGTGGATGAAATTGACAAAATTGCCAAGAAGAGCGAGAATGTGTCTATCACACGTGATGTTTCGGGTGAAGGGGTGCAACAAGCCCTTCTCAAGATTATCGAGGGAACTGTCGCTAGCGTGCCACCTCAAGGAGGACGCAAACATCCACAACAAGAGATGATTCAGGTGGATACCAAGAATATCCTCTTTATCGTGGGTGGTGCTTTTGATGGCATCGAAGAAATCGTCAAACAACGTCTGGGAGAAAAAGTTATCGGTTTTGGCCAAAATAACAAGGCGATTGACGAAAACAGCTCCTACATGCAAGAAATCATCGCAGAAGATATTCAAAAATTCGGTATTATCCCTGAGTTGATTGGACGCTTGCCTGTCTTTGCTGCTCTTGAGCAATTGACGGTTGATGACTTGGTTCGCATCTTGAAGGAGCCAAGAAATGCCTTGGTGAAACAATACCAAACCTTGCTTTCTTATGATGATGTTGAGTTGGAATTTGACGATGAAGCCCTTCAGGAAATCGCCAATAAGGCTATCGAACGCAAAACTGGTGCGCGTGGTCTTCGATCAATCATCGAAGAAACCATGCTAGACGTTATGTTTGAAGTTCCAAGTCAAGAAAATGTGAAATTGGTCCGCATCACAAAAGAAGCTGTCGATGGAACGGAAAAACCCATCCTAGAAACAGCCTAGAGGTGACTATGGAAATCAATACACACAATGCTGAAATCTTGCTCAGTGCGGCCAACAAGTCCCACTATCCGCAGGATGACTTGCCAGAGATTGCCCTTGCAGGGCGTTCAAATGTTGGCAAGTCTAGCTTTATCAACACCATGCTGAACCGCAAAAATCTTGCTCGTACATCTGGGAAACCTGGGAAAACCCAGCTACTCAACTTTTTTAACATTGATGACAAGATGCGTTTTGTGGATGTACCAGGTTACGGCTATGCCCGCGTTTCCAAAAAGGAACGTGAAAAGTGGGGGCGCATGATTGAGGAGTACCTGACGACTAGGGAAAATCTCCGTGCGGTTGTCAGTTTGGTGGATCTCCGCCACGACCCGTCAGCAGATGATGTGCAGATGTACGAATTTCTCAAGTATTATGAGATTCCGGTTATCATCGTTGCGACCAAGGCGGACAAGATTCCCCGTGGTAAGTGGAACAAGCATGAATCAGCAATCAAAAAGAAATTAAACTTTGACCCAAGTGACGACTTCATTCTCTTTTCATCTGTCAGCAAGGCAGGGATGGATCAGGCTTGGGATGCAATATTAGAAAAATTGTGAGGGAAAGAAATGGCAAAAACAATTCATACAGACAAAGCTTCAAAGGCTATCGGACCCTATGTTCAAGGAAAAATCGTTGGCAATCTTTTGTTTGCTAGCGGTCAAGTTCCCCTATCTCCTGAAACTGGAGAAATTGTAGGAGAAACGATTCAAGAACAGACCGAACAAGTCTTGAAAAATATCGGTGCTATTTTGGCTGAAGCAGGAACAGACTTTGACCATGTTGTTAAAACAACTTGCTTCTTGAGCGATATGAATGACTTTGTTCCTTTTAACGAGGTTTACCAAACTGCCTTTAAAGAGGAATTTCCAGCTCGTTCAGCTGTAGAGGTTGCACGTCTTCCTCGTGATGTAAAAGTCGAAATTGAAGTGATCGCAGAGATTGGATAAGCTAGTTGAAGTTTGGCTCTGCCAAACTTTTTTTGATATAAGGAGAGATAGATGACAAAGAAACAACTTCACCTGGTGATTGTGACAGGGATGAGTGGCGCAGGGAAAACGGTAGCCATTCAGTCCTTCGAGGATTTGGGATATTTCACTATTGACAATATGCCGCCAGCCCTCTTACCAAAGTTTTTGCAGTTGGTAGAGACCAAGGATGATGACCATAAGTTAGCCCTAGTAGTTGATATGCGGAGCCGTTCCTTCTTTTCAGAGATTCAGGCTGTTTTGGATGAATTGGAAAACCAAGACGATTTGGACTTCAAAATCCTCTTTTTGGATGCAAAAGATAAGGAATTGGTGGCCCGTTACAAGGAAACTAGACGAAGTCACCCTCTAGCAGCGGATGGTCGGATTTTAGATGGCATCAAGCTGGAACGTGAACTCTTGGCACCTTTGAAAAACATGAGTCAAAATGTGGTGGATACGACAGAACTCACTCCTCGTGAACTGCGTAAAACCATTGCAGAGCAATTTTCAGACCAAGAACAAGCCCAGTCTTTCCGTATCGAAGTCATGTCATTTGGATTCAAGTATGGTATCCCGATCGATGCAGACTTGGTTTTTGATGTCCGTTTTTTGCCAAATCCATACTACCTTCCGGAACTCCGTAATCAGACAGGTGAGGATCAAGCAGTTTATGACTATGTGATGAATCATGAAGAGTCTGAAAGTTTCTATCAGCACTTACTCGCCTTGATTGAACCCATTTTGCCAAGTTACAAAAAAGAAGGCAAGTCTGTTTTAACTATCGCAGTAGGTTGTACAGGTGGACAGCACCGTAGTGTTGCCTTTGCCAAACGAATTGCTGAGGATCTTGCTAAAAACTGGCCTGTCAATGAAAGCCATCGTGACAAAGACCGAAGAAAGGAAACGGTAAACCGTTCATGAGAAAACCAAAGATAACGGTGATTGGTGGAGGAACTGGTATCCCCGTCATTTTGAAAAGCTTGCGCGAAAAGGATGTTGATATCGCAGCCATCGTAACGGTAGCTGATGATGGTGGATCTTCTGGTGAACTAAGAAAGAATATCCAACAGCTGACACCACCAGGCGATCTTCGCAATGTTCTGGTAGCCATGTCGGATATGCCTAAATTTTATGAGAAAGTTTTTCAGTACCGCTTCTCGGAAGAGGCTGGAGCTTTTGCGGGTCATCCTCTAGGAAATATCATTATAGCAGGACTTTCTGAAATGCAAGGGTCCACTTACAATGCCATGCAGCTGCTAAGTCTCTTTTTCCACACAACAGGAAAAATCTACCCCTCAAGCGATCAGCCTTTGACACTGCATGCAGTCTTTAAAGACGGTTCTGAGGTGGCAGGTGAGAGCCACATTGCAGATCATCCCGGCATGATCGACCATGTTTATGTGACCAATACCTTGGATGATGAAACACCGCAAGCCAGCCGTCGAGTGGTCAATACTATCCTAGAGAGTGACATGATCGTCCTGGGGCCTGGTTCCCTCTTTACATCGATTTTGCCGAATATTGTCATCGAGGAGATCGGGCAGGCTCTCTTGGAGACTAAGGCAGAGATCGCCTATGTCTGCAATATCATGACCCAGCGTGGGGAAACAGAGTACTTTTCAGACAGTGACCACGTGGAAGTCCTCCATCGACACTTAGGTCGGCCTTTTATTGATACGGTCTTGGTTAATATCGAGAAGGTTCCTAGAGAATACATGGATACCAACCGTTTTGATGAATATTTGGTTCAGGTAGAGCATGACTTTGCTGGTCTTTGCAAGCAGGTCCCTCGTGTGATTTCATCCAACTTCCTTCGTTTGGAAAATGGAGGAGCCTTCCATGATGGCGATTTGATTGTAGACGAATTGATGCGGATTATACAGGTGAGAAAATGAGTTTTACAGTTGCAGTAAAAGAAGAAATTCTTGGTCAACACCATCTCAGTCGTCATGAATTGTCTGCCATCATCAAGATGTCTGGCAGTATCGGTCTCTCTACTTCAGGCCTGACCTTGTCCGTCGTGACCGAAAATGCCAAGTTAGCTCGTCATCTTTATGAGTCTTTTCTCCATTTTTATGACATCAAGTCAGAAATTCGTCACCATCAGAGAAGCAATCTTCGCAAGAATCGTGTCTACACGGTCTATACCGATGAGAGGGTGCAGGAGCTTTTGGCTGATTTGCGGCTTGCGGATTCCTTCTTTGGTTTGGAGACGGGTATTGATCCTGATATCTTAGCAGATGAAGAAGCTGGTCGTGCTTACTTATGTGGCGCCTTTCTGGCAAATGGTAGTATCCGAGATCCGGAGTCTGGCAAGTACCAGTTGGAGATCAGTTCCGTTTATCTGGACCATGCCCAAGGATTGGCCTCTCTTCTTCAGCAGTTTTTGCTGGACGCCAAGGTTATTGAGCGCAGGAAAGGTGCAGTTACTTATCTCCAACGTGCAGAAGACATCATGGATTTCTTGATCGTGATTGGGGCCATGCAGGCGCGTGATAATTTTGAGAGTGTCAAGATTTTGCGTGAAACTCGTAATGATCTCAATCGGGCTAATAATGCCGAGACAGCTAATATCGCTCGGACGGTTTCTGCTAGTATGAAGACCATTAATAATATCAGTAAAATCAAAGATAGAATGGGTTTGGAAAATTTACCCGTGGATTTGCAAGAGGTAGCGCAGTTGCGGATTCAGCATCCAGACTACTCTATCCAGCAGTTGGCAGATAGCCTGAGCAATCCCCTAACCAAAAGTGGTGTCAACCACAGACTCAGAAAGATCAATAAAATAGCAGATGAATTATAAAACCACGAATCAGTTGATCCGTGGTTGTTTTTCTTGAAGTTAGTAAATATGTGAGAAGAATTTTAAAGGAAGCCAACTCTATAATCTATGGTATACTATAGATGAGTTATGCTGTAGAACAAAGGAGGAAATATGAAAAGTTCTAAAAAAAGTATGATTATTTTAATCAGTATTTTAGCAGTAATTGGAATCACAGTAGGAGGATGTAGCATGCACCAATACCAAAAGAAACAAGGAATGATTGCCATCGCGACAAGCGAGGAAGCAAAAAAGGTTTATGAAAATCATATGAGAGCATTAGATTCCAAAGCCTTAACTGATGATGGAATTATTAAATCGTATGAAATTGATAAAGATACTCTATATTACAATCCCATGGGAGGGATGGAGGTTACAGTTTATGTGAATGATGATGAGGATTTGGAATTTCAATTTGGAATCATTGAAGATAATGAAGGCATTTTAAAATCTAGTGGTTATATATACTCAGGGAAATTAGCAAAACTTCTTGGAGAATAGAGTTATGGAAAAAGAATATATCAATGAAAAACAACTTCAAATAGCTATGACAGAATATAGAAATTTAAAGTTAGATAATATTGCTAGAACTCCTAATAATGAGAAATTAGGCACAGTCACCCAAGTATACAACAATACCACAGGAGCGGGCGAGCAGGTTTATGCAGTTGTAAAAAATCCTTATGGAAAAGCAGATGATGTAGAGGAAAATTATGCTATACTATGAGTAAGTTAGTCCCTAATTCATTGATAGGATAGCGTAAAGGAGGCACCATGAAAAAACCTAAAAAAAGTATGATTATTTTATTCAGTATTTTAGCAGTAATTGGAATCGCAGTAGGAGGTTGTAGTATGTACCAATATCAAAAGAAACAAGAAATGATTGCCATCGCGACCAGCGATGAGGCGAAGAAAATTTATGAAAGCCATATGAAACATAGAGATTCATATGCACTGACTGAAAAAGGCATAATTAAATCTTATAAAATTGATGTTGATTCATTGGAGTATAATCCAATGGGAGGTATGGAAGTAAGAGTCTATGTTAATGACGAAAAAGATTTATGTTTTCAATTTGGTGTTGTAAGAAATAGAGAGGGTAATTTAGAATCCAGTGGCTACGTTACGTATCCAAAACTCGCAGAACTTCTTAGGAGCAATAATTAATTATGGATCAAGAATACATTAATGACTATCATTTGCAAATCGCAATGACTGAATATAGAGATTTGTTTAAAGGTGGAGAAGCTGTTACACCTAACAATGAAATTCTTGGCACTGTCACCCAAGTCTACAACAATACCGCAGGAGCGGGTGAGCAGATTTATGCAGTTGTCAAAAATCCTGATGAAAAAGCTGAGGATGTACAGGAAGTAACGGTCCTTTTTCGTGGTTCTACGGGTCCAGATCATATTTTGAATGAAGCACCAGATGTCTGGAATGACTGGGCTGAAAATGATGCAGTTATAGCCAAGAGAATTGTAATGCAAAGCAATCCCAGCGACCGAGACAATTCTACCGAGCAGCTAAAGGCTTCTGCCAGAGCTTTAAAAGATGTCATGGAAAAATATCCTAATGCCAAGATTAACATCTACGGGCATTCGCTTGGATCTATGGATGCTCAGTATGCCATGGCTGACCTAGAAGCGGCCCAAACCGAACGAATCCAACAGGCTTATATTTACAACGGCCCTGATATCTATCGAATCCTTAGCCCTGAACAGAGAAAAATTGTCGATCAGATTAAAGGACGTATCTACAACTATGCTGACCCTAAAGATATGATCAGCATGGTTGGTAGAGATCCCTCGAAGGGCAGTATCGGTTCTGTAGGTATGGTTTATTATGTAGATAGTGAACAAGAAGATTTTGTAAATCAGCATATGACTTATGGTTATCGCTTGGATAAGGATGGGAAAATAAAAATTCTCTCCAATACTAGTACAGTCGCATATAATAGCTTTCTGATTAAAATGGAGAGTTTCAAAAGGCTTAAGAAGAGTCTATCTTCTGATGGTTTTACATCTGATGAGCGAATCTTTCTAGACTCTGAACAGGCTAAGCTAACGGCGTCAGGTATTTGCCATATTGTAACAGAAGAACTAGATGTTCTCAAAAAAATATATAATGAAGGTGTTCAAGATGCGAGTGAAGTGCTTGTATCTTGCAGTAATGTTCCTTGGGGTTTCACCCTAAGTCCGTACGAAACGGAGGTTGCCTATTCTGATGGAGGAGTGACTTATGAAACAACTGTTGGTGTCATTCAAAAGAGGTTTACTCCAGTTCTTGATACTGCGAAACAATTAGAGAAAGATTTTACAGACTTAGAAAAGCAAATCCAAAACGGTATTCAGAAGAAATTAGATGAAGATAAGGCATTGGCGAATGAATTTAAGCAATGGAAGAGTTTGATATGATAGAAGATGAAATCAGGAAAAAGCGCCAACGTATTGAAGAATGTGAGGATGACTATCGACGTTCTTGTAAAAAAATCGAAAATCAGTACGAAGAGGCCAATTATAAATTTCAGCAATTGTGTCATATGATTGATGAAAAGCATCGAATCATTTCCCATACCTTAGACCAGCTAGGCGGCGACACAACCGAATGGCGTTATCAATCCAATCGACTAGCATCCAACTTTAGTCAACAAATCGAAATGGCGTATAGAAATAGACAAAGACAACTCGAACAAGAAGAATTGGAGCTCGAACAGGATTACAAGCGGCAACACCGTCTCTTAGAAGATGAGCTTGCCAGAGCTCAGGAGCAAAAAAGACGCTTAGAAGAACGAGGTTAAGGACCATGGCGAATGTATTTGATTACATTAATGATTTTTTCGCAGGGGGAGAGGAAGCTCTAAGAAATATAGAAAAAGAGCTGGAACGATCATTTATAAAAAACATCTTGGCTCCAGCAAAAAAAGCTCGTATTTCCACTATAGAAAAAGATACAGAAAAATATATGAAGATTTCTCTATTAAGTGCTCAAGAAAGTTTGAAAGAAGTTTCGAAAAATATTGATAGTTCGATGAAGGGAGAATTTTCTAGAAAAGTAGTTGAAACTATAGAAACGAAAAGTAAAGAATATCCAAAAGCTTTAAATGGTACAAAGTAGACTTTTGCTTTTTAAAGTAAAACTCCAGTAAGTTGCTTTTTATAGCAGATGAATTATAAAACCACGAATCGTTGATCCGTGGTTCTTTTCTTATAAACTGGTCGAGTGTTTTGGTTGCACTTTTTGTTCTGGGTCGATGTAGTTGATGGCATTGTTAACAGCTGTTGGAGCTTCCCCCAGTCCTGTCGCAATCAAATCAATTTTTCCTTCATAGTAACAGCAGTCGCCGATAGCATAGATACCTGATTGGCTAGATTCTTGCTTGCTGTTGACGATAATCTTGTGACGGTTGAGGTCCAGACCCCAGTTTTTAAGGTTACCGACAGAAGACTTGAAGCCGTAATTGACAAAGAGGTGGTCTAGGTCGATAGTTTCGGTTTCATCTGATTTGACTTTGGTGATTTCTAGTTTGTCGAGTGTTTTTCCATCTCCGAGAAGTTGGCTAGGGACGAACGGTGTCTTGATAGTTACAGATGATTCTTGCAAGGCTTGCACACTATGTTCCAAGGCGCGGAAGTTATCTCTGCGGTGAACAAGGGTAGTTGGGGCAATCTTTTCAAAAGCCAGAGCCCAGTCCACAGCTGAGTCTCCCCCACCAAGGATGGTCACTTTCTTGCCAGCGTATTGCTGAATGTTGGAAACGTGGTAGTGGATATTTTCATAGTCCTCAACGTTCTCCAATTCGAGCGGACGTGGTTTGAAGGCGCCACCACCCATAGCAATGATGACGGTTTTAGTCAGGTGACTTCCCTTGTTGGTTGTAATGGCAAAGCCTTGATCTTGTTTTTCAATCTCAAGAACGGTTTCATTGAGAAGAATAGGGGTATCAAAGCTGTTTAGCTGTTCAATCAAGCGATTGGTTAGCTCTTCCCCAGTTAAGTTTGGAAAACCTGGCACGTCAAGGATTTGCTTTTCAGGGTAGAGGATGGCTGGTTGACCACCGAGCTGGGGAAGAGAGTCGATGATTTGGACTTTGGCTTGGCGTAGGTGGGCGTAAAAGGCAGCAAAGAGCCCGACAGGACCGCCACCTACAATGGTAATATCATAGAGTTGAGACATGATTTCTCCTTCGTTTTTTCTAATCAGTTTATTTTATCATATTTTTGCTTAATTTAAAATGAGGTAGGATAGGGAAAAAATGGGCAAAAAATGGTATAATGGTACAGAAAGTGTTTTGAAAGGGAGGAGGCCAAGGATGAATTTTCAACAATTATCCAATTTACAATACTGGACGAGTTTGTTTTCAAGTCCTTGGAGTATAGTCACCAATCTGATTGATATTCTCATTGTGACTTATATTTTATATCATTTTACTAAAGCTATTGCAGGCACCAAGATTATGATATTGGTCCGTGGAGTCTTAGTTTTTATTCTAGCCCAGATTCTTTCCAATATGATTGGTTTAACGACTATTTCCTGGTTGATCAATCAGATCATCACTTATGGGGTTATTGCAGCGGTGGTTATCTTTTCACCAGAGATTCGGACTGGTTTGGAACGATTGGGCCGGGCTACTGATTTCTTCTACAATGCCCCTATTAGTGCGGAAGAGCAGATGGTTCGTGCATTTGTGAAATCAGTTGAATACATGAGTCCACGTAAGATTGGTGCTCTGGTAGCAGTGCAGCGTGTGAGAACCTTGCAGGAATATATCTCGACAGGGATTCCTTTAGATGCTAAAATTTCGGCTGAATTGCTTATCAATATTTTTATTCCCAATACTCCCTTGCATGATGGTGCTGTCATTATCAAGGAAGACCGGATTGCTGTAACTTCAGCGTATCTACCCTTGACTGAAGATACCGGAATTTCCAAGGAGTTTGGAACGCGTCACAGGGCGGCAATCGGTTTGTCGGAAGTGTCAGATGCTCTTACCTTTGTGGTTTCGGAAGAAACGGGTGGAATCTCCATCACCTATAATGGAGTCTTTAAGCACGATTTGACCTTGGAAGAGTTTGAATCTGAATTGAGAAGAATCTTACTTCCAAAATCCGAGAAAAAGCAAGGTCTGAGAGAGCGCTTGCTAGGAGGATTGAAACATGAGAAAAAATAGTCTATACATCATTTCTTCCTTCTTTTTCGCCTGCATTCTCTTTATCTATGCAACTTTGACAAACTATCAGAATAGCAACAGTGCCAGACAGGTGCGGACGGAGACTTATACGAACACAGTTCTTAATGTCCCAATTGATATTCAGTATGACAGTGATCAGTATTTTATCAGTGGTTTTACATCTGAGGTGACGGTCTTTCTAACAGGGTCAAATAGAGTTGCTTTGGCGAGTGAGATGCAGGAAAGCACCCGCAAATTTAAGGTGACAGCTGATCTTTCTGATGCCAGTGTAGGAACCATCGAAGTTCCTCTAACCATTGAAAATCTTCCGAGCGGTTTGACGGCTGTTGCGACACCGCAAAAGATAACAGTGAAGGTCGGTAAAAAAGCAAAACGGGACAATGTCATTGTTGTGCCGGAGATTGATCCTAGTCAGATTGATTCTCGCGTGAAAATCGATACAGTTACTGTATCAGATGAAAAAGTAACGGTTATTAGTGATGAGGAAACCCTCTCCAAAGTAGATCGTGTCATTGCCATCTTACCGACGAGTGAACGGATAACTGGAAACTACTCGTCCTCTGTTCCTCTACAAGCAGTCGATAAAAATGGAAATGTCTTACCAAGCGTCATTATGCCGTTTGACACAACTATGAAAATTACAACAAAAACAGCAACGTCTAGTTCAAGTAACTCGTCAATAAGTTCCTCAGAAGGCAGTTCGTCTTCAACGAGTTCAGAAACAAAATCAGATTCGTCTAAACAATAATAAATAATAGAAAAGGATGATAAATAAAATGGGTAAATATTTTGGGACCGATGGAGTCCGTGGAGAAGCAAACGTAGAACTGACACCAGAATTGGCTTTTAAACTAGGCCGTTTTGGTGGTTATGTCCTCAGTCAACATGAAACGGAAGCTCCTAAAGTCTTTGTAGGCCGCGATACACGTATCTCAGGAGAAATGCTAGAATCTGCCTTGGTGGCAGGTCTCCTCTCTGTAGGGATTCACGTCTACAAACTTGGTGTCCTTGCAACACCAGCAGTAGCTTACTTGGTAAAAACTGAGGGAGCCAGTGCAGGTGTCATGATTTCTGCCAGCCACAACCCAGCCCTTGATAATGGAATTAAATTCTTTGGTGGGGATGGCTTCAAACTTGATGATGAAAAAGAAGCTGAAATCGAAGCCCTGCTAGATGCTACAGAAGACACTCTTCCACGTCCAAGTGCAGAAGGTTTAGGAACCTTGGTGGACTATCCAGAAGGTTTGCGTAAGTACGAGGGCTACCTTGTTTCAACTGGAACACCTCTTGAGGGAATGAAAGTGGCCTTGGACACAGCAAACGGTGCAGCGTCTACAAGTGCCCGTCAGATTTTCGCTGATCTTGGTGCCCAGTTGACAGTTATCGGTGAGACACCAGATGGTCTTAATATCAACTTGAATGTGGGTTCTACACACCCAGAAGCTCTTCAAGAAGTAGTGAAAGAAAGCCAATCAGCTATTGGTTTGGCCTTTGACGGAGACAGTGACCGTTTGATTGCTGTTGATGAAAATGGCGACATTGTTGATGGTGATAAGATCATGTATATCATCGGGAAATACCTTTCTGAAAAAGGCCAGTTAGCCCAAAATACGATCGTAACAACCGTTATGTCTAACCTTGGTTTCCATAAGGCCTTGGATCGTGAAGGCATCAATAAGGCAGTCACTGCAGTTGGTGACCGCTATGTCGTCGAAGAAATGAGAAAATCAGGCTATAACCTTGGCGGTGAACAGTCTGGTCACGTTATCTTGATGGATTACAATACGACAGGTGATGGACAGTTAACTGCCGTTCAACTAACAAAAGTTATACGGGAAACAGGTAAGAGTTTGTCACAATTGGCATCGGAAGTAACGATTTACCCACAAAAGCTGGTCAATATCCGAGTGGAAAATGCCATGAAAGAAAAAGCTATGGAAGTACCAGCCATCAAGGCAATCATCGAAAAGATGGAAGGAGAAATGGCAGGAAACGGCCGTATCCTTGTTCGCCCAAGTGGTACCGAACCTCTCTTGCGAGTTATGGCAGAGGCACCTACAGCAGAAGAAGTCAATTACTATGTAGATACGATTGCTACTGTTGTTAAAGGTGAGATCGGTATTGACTAAAGCCTAGAAAACTAGATGAAATGATAAAAATGTGGTACAATTGCATAGTAAATTGTAGCAATGGGAGAGAGAAATGAATCTTAAACGAGAACAAGAATTTGTTAGCCAGTATCACTTTGATGCTCGTAACTTTGAATGGGAAAATGAAAATGGAGCTCCTGAAACCAAGGTAGACGTGAACTTTCAGTTGCTCCAACATGACCAAGAAAACCAAGTAACTTCGCTTGTTGTTATCTTGAGTTTCATGATTGTCTTTGACAAATTTGTCATCAGCGGAACAATTTCTCAAGTTAACCATGTGGAAGGTCGCATTGTCAACGAACCAAGCGAATTTAACCAAGAAGAAGTCGAAACCTTGGCACGTCCATGTTTGAACATGCTCAATCGTTTGACGTATGAAGTAACAGAAATCGCCTTGGATCTTCCAGGGATCAATTTGGAGTTTTAGTCATGAAATTAGCTGTCATTACAGATTCTTCAGCCTATTTAGAGGAGAAGACGCTGCAAAGAGAGAATCTTTTTATCTTGGATATTCCTGTCAATATTGATGGAGAGGAGTATGTTGAAGGTGTCAATCTGACTGCTGAGGAATTTTATCAAAAAATGGCTCAGTCTGCAGAATTGCCTAAAACCAGTCAACCAAGTATTGCCAAATTGGATGAGATTCTTAGTTCTTTGAAAGACGAGGGTTATACCCATGTCTTGGGACTCTTTCTTTCGTCAGGAATTTCAGGTTTTTATCAGAACATCCAATACATGTTGGAAGAGTATGATGGCTTGACCATTGCCTTTCCGGATACCCATATCACAAGCTCCCCTCTAGGATTTATGGTAGAGAGTGCTTTTGAATGGGCAGAACAAGGCGATGATTTTGCCCAGATTCAGGAGAAGTTGGGGATTCAAATTGCTGATAATTCAGCCTTTATCATAGTAGATGATCTCGACCACTTGGTTAAGGGAGGACGTTTGTCAAATGGGGCAGCCGTCTTAGGGAATCTCCTCAGTATCAAGCCTATTCTTTATTTCAATGACCAAGGTGTGATTGAAGTTTACGAAAAAGTTCGTACAGAAAAGAAAGCAATCAAACGTTTGGTAGAAATCATCAAGGAGTTGACAAAAGATGGGGACTACCGTATAACAGTCATTCATGGGAACGCTCCTCAAAAGGCAGCGGATTTACGTCAGCTTTTGATGGAGAGTGGTGTGACTGCTGAAATTCCAATTGAAACCTTTGGTAGTGTCATTGGGACCCACCTTGGAGAAGGTAGTATCGCCTTGAGCTATACACCAATCGTCTAAATTGTTCTTACAAGTTTTGTATCTTAGTCAGGAGTAGAGATGAGTATTCGAGTAATTATTGCCGGTTTTAAGGGAAAGATGGGCCAAGCTGCTTGTCAGATGGTCTTGGCTGATCCAGACTTGGACTTGGTCGCAGTTTTGGATCCGTTTGAGTCTGAGTCAGAATGGCAGGGAATTCCTGTTTTCAATGATAAGGCTGACTTGGCTGGTTTTGAAGCGGATGTCTGGGTGGATTTTACTACACCAGCCGTTGCCTACGAAAATACACGCTTTGCTCTTGAAAATGGCTTTGCTCCTGTCGTAGGAACAACAGGATTCACTAGTGAAGAAATTACTGAACTAAAAGCATTTTCCCGTGAACAAGATTTGGGTGGTTTGATTGCTCCTAACTTTGCCTTGGGCGCGGTCTTACTTATGCAATTTGCGTCCCAGGCTGCCAAATATTTCCCAAATGTGGAGATTATCGAGCTCCATCATGACAAGAAAAAAGATGCTCCGAGTGGAACAGCCATTAAAACAGCTGAGTTGATGGCAGAAGTTCGAGAGTCTATCCAACAAGGTGCGCCTGATGAGGAAGAATTGATTGCTGGTGCCCGTGGTGCTGATTTTGATGGCATGCGGATCCACTCAGTTCGTTTGCCAGGCTTAATAGCTCATCAAGAAGTCATCTTTGGCAATCAGGGAGAAGGATTGACCATCCGTCATGACTCCTATGATCGCAGCTCCTTCATGACAGGGGTCAATTTGGGAATCAAAGAAGTTGTCAAGCGTCATGAGCTTGTCTATGGATTAGAACACTTATTATGAGATTAACGCAAATGCCTTCTGAATTTCAGAAGGCTTTACCAGTATTAGAAAAAATTAAAGAAGCAGGCTTTGAAGCCTATTTTGTTGGAGGCTCTGTTCGAGATGCCCTCCTCAATCGTCCCATCCACGATGTGGATATCGCGACATCATCCTATCCAGAGGAGACAAAGCAGATTTTTCCGCGAACAGCTGATATCGGAATCGAGCACGGAACTGTCTTAGTTTTAGATGGGGACGAGGAGTATGAGGTAACCACCTTTCGGACCGAAGATGTCTATGTGGACTATCGCAGACCCAGTGCGGTTTCCTTTGTGCGTTCGCTAGAAGAAGACCTCAAGCGCCGTGATTTCACAGTTAATGCCTTTGCCTTGGATGAGACAGGCGAAATTATTGACTTGTTCCATGGTTTAGAAGATTTGAAAAACCAAGTCTTGCGAGCAGTTGGAGTGGCTAGTGAGCGTTTCAACGAAGATGCTCTGCGTATTATGCGTGGTTTTCGTTTTCAGGCCAGTCTCGGTTTTAAACTTGAGTCAGAAACTTTTGAGGCGATGAAGACTTTGACGCCGCTTTTGG
The DNA here is from genome assembly GCF_000286475.1 of Streptococcus sp. BS35b. Classification (NCBI taxonomy): domain Bacteria; kingdom Bacillati; phylum Bacillota; class Bacilli; order Lactobacillales; family Streptococcaceae; genus Streptococcus; species Streptococcus sp. BS35b. Next base: position 83,231 of record NZ_ALKH01000012.1, on the reverse strand, counting down.
AGAAAATTTCTGTAGAGCGCACCTTCGTTGAGTTTGATAAACTCTTGCTGGCTCCTTTTTGGCGAGTTGGTCTGTCTTCCATGATTGAGAGTCGAGCTTATGACTATCTTCCAGACATGGCAGGAAGCCAGGGCAAGCTCAACAGACTGTTTGTTTTGGAGACTGATTTCACTTTTGAATCTTCTGAACAAGCCTGGGCAGCTCTGTTGTGGGCTTTGGAGATTAAAGATGCACAGCCATTTTTGAAAGCTTGGAAAACCTCACGCCAGTTTGCCAAGCAAGTACAGGATTTGCTGACTATTTTGGTTTTGCGAGAAGAAGGAGAGCTGAGCAAGCGCGATTGTTACCGCTTTGACTTGGATTCCCTTCTACAAGCTGAAAGTCTTCGTCAGGCTCAAGGGAAAGAAGTCAACCCACAAGCCATCAAAGAAACTTACCAGAGTTTGACCATTCATGATAAGAAAGAAATCCAGATTAACGGAGGAGTTCTGATTAAGGAATATGGTTACCAGCCAGGACCAGACTTGGGAGAGATTTTAACAGAGATTGAGTTTGCCATTGTCGATGGAGAGTTGGAAAATGATCGTCAAGCCATCCATGCTTACCTGAGGGAGAAAAAATGAGTGATTTTATCGTTGAAAAACTAAGCAAATCCGTTGGTGACAAGACCGTTTTTAAGGATATTTCCTTTATCATCCATGACTTGGATAGAATCGGTCTGATCGGTGTCAATGGAACGGGTAAGACCACCCTTTTAGATGTTCTTTCAGGTGTTTCTGGCTTTGATGGAGATGTCAGTCCATTTTTGGCTAAGAATGATTATCAGATTGGCTACTTGACCCAGAATCCAGATTTTGATGATAGCAAGACAGTTTTGGACACGGTTCTCTCCAGCGACCTCAAGGAAATCCAGTTGATTCGTGAGTATGAGTTAATCATGCTCAACTACAGTGAGGACAAGCAGGCTCGTTTGGAACGGGTCATGGCAGAGATGGATTCTCTCCAAGCCTGGGAAATTGAAAGCCAGGTCAAGACGGTCCTCAGCAAGCTGGGTATTCAGGACTTGTCGACTCCAGTTGGTGAATTGTCAGGCGGTCTGAGAAGACGGGTTCAGTTGGCGCAAGTTCTCCTAGGAAACCACGACCTCTTGCTTCTGGACGAGCCGACCAACCACCTGGATATTGCGACCATTGAGTGGCTGACTCTTTTTTTGAAAAATTCCAAGAAGACCGTTCTCTTTATCACACATGATCGTTATTTCCTAGATGCACTATCAACGCGGATTTTCGAGTTGGACCGCGCAGGCTTGACCGAGTATCAGGGGAATTATCAGGACTATGTCCGCCTAAAAGCGGAACAAGATGAGCGTGACGTAGCTCTTCTCCACAAAAAAGAACAACTTTATAAGCAAGAACTGGCCTGGATGCGCAGACAACCACAGGCACGTGCGACCAAGCAACAGGCCCGTATCAATCGTTTCCACGATTTGAAAAAAGAAGTTTCAGGTGGCGTTGCTGAAACAGACTTAACCATGAACTTTGAAACCAGTCGGATTGGGAAGAAAGTCATCGAGTTTCAGGATGTTTCCTTTGCCTATGAAAACAAGCCCATTTTGCAAGATTTTAATCTCTTGGTGCAAGCTAAAGACCGTATCGGAATTGTTGGGGATAACGGTGTAGGGAAGTCAACTCTGCTTAATCTCATCGCAGGAAGTCTTGAGCCGACTAAAGGTCAAGTTATCATCGGTGAGACGGTTCACATTGCCTATTTCTCTCAACAAATTAAAGTTTTAGATGAAAGCAAACGCGTTATCAATTACCTGCAGGAAGTGGCAGAAGAAGTCAAGACCAGTGGTGGTTCTACGACTTCCATCGCTGAGTTGCTGGAGCAGTTCCTTTTCCCACGTTCGACGCATGGAACCCTGATTGAGAAGTTGTCTGGTGGAGAGAAAAAGCGTCTTTATCTCCTCAAATTGCTTTTGGAAAAACCAAATGTTCTTCTTTTGGACGAGCCGACAAATGATTTGGACATTGCAACTCTGACAGTTTTGGAGAATTTCTTGCAGGGTTTTGCCGGCCCTGTCTTGACAGTTAGCCACGACCGTTATTTTTTGGATAAGGTAGCGACCAAGATTCTCGCTTTTGAGGATGGCAAGATTCGTCCTTTCTTTGGTCATTACACCGACTACCTTGATGAAAAAGCCTTTGAAACTGATATGGCCAATCAAGTGCAAAAGGCCGAAAAGGAAAGAGTGGTCAAAGTTCGAGAGGACAGGAAACGCATGACCTACCAAGAAAAGCAGGAGTGGGCAAGCATTGAAGGCGATATTGAAACATTGGAAGGTCGTATCGCTGCTATTGAAGAAGAGATGCAGGCAAACGGCTCTGACTTTGGCAAACTAGCGACCCTTCAGAAAGAACTAGACGAGAAAAACGAAGAACTCCTTGAAAAATACGAACGCTATGAATATCTAAGTGACTTTGATAGTTAGGTGAATAGAAAAATCCTGTCATTACGACAGGATTTTTCTATTCTTCTTTTTTAGTTTCCTGGTGGAAGATATTTTGCCAAGTCTCATGGCGACGCCAGATACTGGTATGGACGATTCCGTCCATCTCATAGCAAATAAGTTTGGTTTTCTGACTAATGGAGGTAATCTGAATGTCCTTAATTGCAGCTTTAAGTTCTTTTTCAGCCTTATAGGCCTCTTTATCCATCTGCTCTCCATCTTGACGGATATAGATAAAGTCCTCAGCAAGGAGTTCTTCTAGTTGGTTTCCTTGGTCAATCAATTGCTCGCGCATGAGCAGTTTTTTGTAGACATTGTCTAAAATTTCGTCTTCAGGTATAGGCGCTGGCTCGATATGGACGTCGGTATCAAAGACTCCAAAACGCTCTTCTAGCATAGACTCGACCTGGTCTGCAATCTCATGACTTTCATAGACAGATAAGTCGGGATTCATTTCTAAGGTGATATCAAGGTAGATGTTGCTACCGTAGGTACGCCCTCTTTGGGACTTGACCTTACTAATCTTTGGAATCTCCATGATGGCCTTTTGGTAGTCTTCTAGTAGCCGGTCATCAAAACCATCTGAAAGACTGAAGGACGATTCGATAAAGATATCATAGGCTGTCTTTAAGATAAAGAAAGTGATGATGATAGCGACTAATTTATCCACAATCGGATAATTAAAACTGCTGGCTAGGATAGCAATGGAAGTACCAAGCGAGGTGACTGCATCGGAAAGATTATCTTTAGCTGCTGCCTTTAGAGCTTTGGATTTGGATTTCTTACTGAGGCGTGTGTTATAGAGATAAACGACAAACATAACCGCTGCAGAAATGATTCCTAGAAATGCTCCCAGAGGATCGATAATCGTTTGTTCCCGACTGAGAATTTTCTGAATGGTATCCCGAAGCACATCAAAGCCAACGTAGAACATGATGATGGAAGTGATCAAACTAGCTAAATCTTCAATCTTCCAGTGTCCAAAGCGGTGGTCACGGTCTGCAGGCTGGCGAGCCATCCGAATGCCAATCAGAAGAGCAACATTTCCGATAATATCGGATACGTTATTGAAACCATCCGCTACCAAACTGGATGAATGAAGTAGATGACCAGTTGCTAATTTTGCCGCAGACAAGAATAAGTAGGTCGAGATACTGATAATGGCACCACGCTCAGCTAACTTGAGATTTGAGATTGATTGTTTCATCAAACTTCCTTTTCAGTATAAGTAATATTCTTTCATTATACTGGTTTTTGCGGGAAAATTCAAATTTAGTCCACCTTCACCGAATTTTAATGATTGAAAACTTTTCAAAATTTGGTATAATAGTACTACTCAAGGGAGTAGCTGGCAGAAACCTGTGATAGTGTCGTCATTCCGAATTGTGTACTGCAAAGTATACCTTCCGGCCCTATCTTAAACAGCGAGACTTGTTATGATTAACAAGTCTCTTTTTGTTTGTCATAAAACAAAAAGAGAACTTGTTTTGCACACAATGTCAAGGAGGAGACGCATGTCAAAAGAACAAAAACGCCAAGCGTTTTATACTCAAAGTCCTGAAGAGGTCTTGAAGTCAGTTGAAGCAACTGAGCAAGGCCTTTCGTCAAGCGAAGCGCAAAAACGCCAAGCTGAATATGGACGCAATGAACTGGAAGAGGGTGAGAAAAAATCTCTCTTGGTTAAATTCATTGAACAGTTTAAGGATTTGATGATTATCATCCTAATTGCTGCAGCTATCTTATCAGTCATAACTTCTGGTGGGGAAGATATCGCAGATGCCATCATTATCCTAGCCGTGGTTATCATCAACGCTGCCTTTGGTGTTTACCAAGAAGGAAAAGCAGAAGAAGCCATCGAGGCCCTCAAGTCTATGTCCAGTCCAGCTGCTCGCGTTATTCGTGATGGGCACATGGCAGAGATTGATTCCAAAGAATTGGTGCCAGGAGATATCGTTGCCCTTGAAGCTGGTGATGTGGTACCAGCAGACCTACGTTTGCTAGAAGCCAACTCTCTTAAAATCGAAGAAGCGGCTTTGACAGGTGAGTCTGTTCCAGTTGAAAAAGACTTGACAGTCGAGCTTGCTGCAGATGCTGGTATTGGTGACCGTGTCAATATGGCCTTCCAAAACTCAAACGTGACTTATGGTCGTGGTCTTGGTGTTGTTGTCAATACAGGTATGTATACTGAAGTGGGGCATATCGCTGGCATGCTCCAAGATGCTGATGAGACGGATACACCTCTTAAACAAAACTTGAACAACCTTTCTAAGGTCTTAACCTATGCAATTTTGGTTATTGCCCTTGTTACTTTTGTAGTTGGAGTCTTCATCCAAGGCAAAGATCCACTTGGTGAGTTGATGACCTCTGTTGCGCTTGCTGTTGCAGCCATCCCAGAAGGACTTCCTGCTATCGTGACCATCGTTCTTGCCCTTGGTACTCAAGTTTTGGCAAAACGAAACTCTATCGTTCGTAAGTTGCCAGCAGTTGAAACGCTTGGTTCGACTGAGATCATCGCTTCTGATAAGACTGGTACACTTACTATGAACAAGATGACAGTCGAAAAAGTCTTCTATGATGCAGTCCTACATGACTCTGCTGATGACATTGAACTTGGCTTGGACATGCCACTACTTCGTTCAGTTGTCTTGGCTAATGATACCAAGATTGATGCTGAGGGAAACTTGATCGGGGATCCAACGGAAACAGCCTTCATCCAGTATGCCTTGGACAAGGGCTACGATGTTAAAGGGTTCTTAGAGAAATATCCTCGTGTAGCTGAATTGCCGTTTGACTCAGATCGTAAACTCATGTCAACGGTTCATCCATTGCCAGATGGTCGTTTCCTCGTAGCAGTCAAAGGGGCTCCAGATCAACTTTTGAAACGTTGTGTTGCTCGTGACAAGGCTGGAGATGTTGCTCCGATCGATGAGAAAGTCACTGAATTAATCCATACAAACAACTCTGACATGGCTCACCAAGCTTTGCGTGTCCTTGCAGGTGCTTATAAGATTGTAGACAGCATTCCAGAAAACCTCATTTCTGAAGAGCTTGAAAACAACTTGATCTTTACTGGTTTGATTGGGATGATTGACCCTGAACGTGCCGAAGCAGCAGAAGCCGTTCGTGTGGCTAAGGAAGCAGGAATCCGTCCAATCATGATCACTGGTGACCACCAAGACACAGCAGAAGCGATTGCCAAACGTCTGGGAATCATTGATGAAAAAGATACGGCGGACCATGTTCTGACAGGTGCGGAATTGAACGAACTTTCAGATGAAGAATTTGAAAAAGTCGTTGGTCAATACTCTGTTTACGCGCGTGTATCTCCAGAACACAAGGTTCGTATCGTGAAGGCTTGGCAAAACCAAGGTAAGGTCGTTGCCATGACAGGTGACGGTGTTAATGATGCGCCAGCTCTGAAAACAGCCGACATTGGTATCGGTATGGGAATCACTGGTACAGAGGTTTCTAAGGGTGCATCAGACATGATTCTTGCAGATGATAACTTTGCGACCATCATTGTCGCAGTTGAAGAAGGACGTAAGGTCTTCTCAAACATTCAAAAGACTATTCAGTACTTGCTTTCTGCCAATACGGCTGAAGTATTAACCATCTTCTTATCAACCTTGTTTGGTTGGGATGTCTTACAGCCAGTTCATCTCTTGTGGATTAACTTGGTAACCGATACCTTCCCAGCTATCGCTCTTGGTGTTGAACCTGCTGAGCCAGGTGTTATGACCCACAAACCACGTGGACGCAAATCAAGCTTCTTCTCAGGTGGGGTCATGAGTTCTATCATCTACCAAGGTCTCCTTCAAGGTGCCCTCGTCTTGACTGTTTATGGTCTTGCTCTTGCCTATCCAGTCCATGTAGGAGACAACCAAGCCATTCACGCGGATGCCCTCACTATGGCCTTTGCAACACTTGGCTTGATTCAGCTCTTCCATGCCTACAACGTCAAGTCTGTTTACCAATCCATCTTGACAGTCGGACCATTCAAGTCTAAGACTTTCAACTGGTCAATCTTGGTTTCATTTATTTTACTAGCATCAACTATTGTTATCGACCCATTAGAAAGCATCTTCCACGTAACCAAACTAGACTTATCACAATGGGGAATCGTTATGGGCGGAAGCTTCTCAATGATACTCATTGTCGAAATCGTTAAGTTTGTTCAACGCAAGCTTGGTTTTGATAAGAACGCGATTTAAAAAGAAAGTCATCTTCGGATGGCTTTTTTTGCATTTGAGGAGAATAGTTAGGAGTTATCCACTTTTATGCTATAATAAAGTAAAATGGCAAGGAGCGAAAGAAATGGAAAAGAAAATTGTCCGAGATGTCTTATTCCTGTCGCAAGTTTCGAAAGCTGCAAGTCAGGAAGACCTTTATCTGGTTAGAGATTTACAGGATACCCTGCTAGCCAATCGCGAGACCTGTGTTGGTCTGGCGGCAAATATGATTGGGGTGCAGAAGCGGGTGATTATCTTTAATCTTGGCTTGGTTCCCATAGTTATGTTTAACCCCATTCTCCTTTCCTCTGAAGATCCTTACGAGACAGAGGAAGGTTGTTTGTCCTTGACTGGGGTACGGCCAACGACTCGCTATGAAACGATTACGGTTTCCTATCGCGATAGCAAGTGGCAGGAACAGACCATTACGTTAACAGGCTTTCCAGCTCAGATCTGCCAACATGAACTGGATCATTTGGAAGGACGGATTATTTAGGAGGAACTCAGATGAAACGTATACTTTTTGAACTTGTTTTTATCGCAACGACTTGGTATATCTTTTTACCACCCTTCAATCTTACCAGCTGGGAATTTATCTTTTTCCTATGTGGACATTTGGTGGTGATGGGGATTTTGTTTAGTTTTCGAAGGGATACCAATCCTTTCAAGACCGTTCACGTACGTCATGGCAAGGTTGCCAACGAACTCAATCTAGAAGGGCTTCATTTTAATAAATTAGGTGGAGGATTGTTGCTGGCTGCAGGTCTTATCTTTGCCCTTGCTGGTCTGGTAAGCCTAGTAACCTCTAGCTTTTTCCAAGCAAAAAATTATGCTAATGTGGTGTCCATCACAGAAAAAGACTTTAAAGATTTTCCTAAGAGTGATACCAGTAAGGTTCCAATCCTAGATCGGAGCACTGCAGAAAAGATTGGTGACCGTTACCTAGGCTCTCTGACGGATAAGGTATCCCAGTACGTAGCAGCAGATACCTATACTCAGCTGACGGTTGATGGCAAACCCTATCGGGTGACACCTTTGGAGTATGCCGACCCGATCAAATGGTTTAATAATCAGTCCAAGGGGATTGGCGAGTATATCAAGGTTGATATGGTGACAGGAAATGCGGAATTGGTAGATTTAAAAACACCGATGAAGTATTCAGACTCCGAGTATTTTAATCGTGATGTCAAACGTCATCTTCGAATCAAGTACCCAACCAAGATTTTTAAAACGCCCTCCTTTGAGGTGGATGATGAAGGCAATCCCTTCTATGTAGCAACCGTTTATCAAAAACAGTTTGGTCTAGGAGTTCCTCGCCCTTCGTCTGTTATTATCTTAGACGCCACCAATGGAGAAACCAAGGAATACAGCTTGGATGAGGTGCCAGAATGGGTGGACCGTGTCTATCCGGCCGAAGAAACCATCGAGCAAATCAACTACAACGGCAAGTATAAAGACGGCTTCTGGAATGCCTTAATTTCTAAGAAAAACGTTACCCAAACGACTGAGGGCTATAACTATCTTTCTATCGGGAATGACATTTATCTCTATACAGGGGTGACTTCAGCCAATGCTGACGAAAGTAATCTAGGATTTATCCTTGAAAATATGCGCACAGGTGAAATCACCAAGTACAATCTGGCTTCAGCAACCGAAGAATCAGCCCGTGCTTCCGCAGAAGGAGCAGTGCAAGAGAAGGCCTACAAGGCCACCTTCCCTATTCTTGTCAATCTCAATGACAAACCACTCTATATCATGGGCTTGAAGGACAATGCAGGCTTGGTCAAGGAGTATGCATTGGTCGATGCCGTGGAGTACCAAAACGTCATCGTAGCAACTACGGTAGATGAACTCCTCAGCAAGTATGCCAATAAAAACGACCTCGACCTGGATAATGAAACGGTAGAAAGTATCAAGGGAGTGGTTTCAGACCTTAAATCAGCTGTCATCAAGGGGGATACCGTCTACTTCTTTAAAGTTGATGGTAAGATATACAAGGTCAAGGCTTCCGTGTCAGACGACCTTCCTTACCTCGAAAATGGCCAATCCTTTGAAGGTCAAGTTGGAAAAGATAATTATCTCAAGACCTTTAAAGTACAATAATACTCTTCGAAAATCAAATTCAAACTACGTCAGCGTCGCCTTGCCGTACTCAAGTACAGCCTGCGGCTAGCTTCCTAGTTTGCTCTTTGATTTTCATTGAGTATAAAAATAGGTTTTCTCAGTTCAAGGAGAAAAAAGATAAATTCTTATCTATCTTAACAAGCTTAGCTGGCACATCCCTTGTTGTCGTAGCTATCTGGTTAGGATGGCCAAAATAAACAGACAAACCTCGGTGTGAACCGAGGTTTGTAAGATGAAATTCTTGGTCGTGATTGAAAAATATGCTACACTAACAATATGAAAATTTTAATCCCAACAGCAAAAGAAATGAACACAAACTATCCTTGTATCGAAGCGCTCCCCTTGAGGGAAGAAAGTCAGGCAGTCCTTGACTCACTTGCGCATTACTCAGCTAGTGAATTAGAGACTTTTTATAAGGTATCTGCCGAGAAAGCAGAAGAAGAGTACGCTCATATTCAAGATTTAAAAGATCACAGGGCTAAACATTATCCAGCTTTGAAACTATTCGATGGTCTCATGTATCGTCACATCAAACGAGATGGGTTAACCGAGGCTGAACAAACCTATCTTGAAAATCATGTCCTGATTACCTCGGCTTTATACGGTGTTGTCCCCGCCTTGTCGCCCATGGCTCCCCACCGTTTGGACTTTTTGATGAAGTTAAAAGTAGCTGGTAAGACTTTAAAGACTCATTGGAAGTCAGCCTATGATGGGGCGCTAGAGGATGAGGATTTGATATTTTCACTCCTATCATCAGAGTTTGAAACCGTATTTTCTAAGGATATTAGAGAAAAGATGGTGACTTTCAAATTTATGGAGGGCAAGGATGGTCAGCTGAAGATTCACTCAACCATTTCAAAAAAAGCCCGTGGCGCCTTTTTGACAGCCTTGATAGAAGGGCAAGTTCAAACAGTCGAACAAACTCGTAAGCTCCGCTTCGCCGGCTTTGAATACCGACCTGATTTATCAAGTGACTTAGAACTCGTCTTTGTGAAACAAGCATAAAACCAGCTCGAATGAGCTGGTTTTTGCTGGATTAGTTGATGGCTGCAAGAAGGTTGTCAGCTTGTTTTTCAAGTGATGAAGCAGTTGCTTCTTCTAACACCAATTTTCCGTCTGCCCAAGCAGAGTCATTGACACGAGCGGCAGTAAAGTCACCAACGACTTGTGTACGGATAAATGGCAAGAGGTCTTTATAAATAGCAAAGAGTTGATCGTGACCGGCATTGGCTACAGATGAGACAGTAACAAACTTGTCTTGGAGGGCAGAAGCACTACGTGTATCAGACAAGTCAAGGGCACGAGAGAGCCAGTCAAGCAAGTTTTTTACTGTTCCAGGGATAGAGAAGTTGTAGACTGGAGAGAAGATCCAGATAGCATCCGCAGCAAGGACTGCTTCACGAGCAGCAGCTACAGCTGGATGAGTTGGAACTTCCAAATCTTGGCTGAAGAGAGGAACAGCTGAGTAATCAAGATAGCTAACTTCTGCTTTTCCAGCAAGTGCTTTTTCAGCTTCGAGGGCCATTTGGTGGTTGAAAGAACCTTGGCGTAGTGAACCGACGATAAATAATACTTTTTTAGACATGATGTGTCTCCTTTAGTTTAAAATTCAAAGAGCGAACTCTTTTGTTACCATCTATGTTACAACAAATGATACTAATTAGCAATAATTTTGCTCACAAATTTTTAAATTTTTTTAAAATGCGGATTAAGTCTTCCTTTTCGCCATCTTCCAAGATGCTGAGTGCTTCTACGATAGAATCGATATGGTCAGGAAGAACCTCTTCGATTTTTCTGCGTCCTGCAGGTGTTAATTTCAGGAAAAAAGAGCGACGATCCTTGGGGTCGCAAGTTCTAGAAATCCATCCATCTCGAACCATATTTCGAATGACAACAGTCATGTTTCCAGAAGTGGCTAGCATTTTTTCAATCAAATCCTGAATGCGTAGTTCCCCCTTGCTATAGAGGGTTTCCAAAACTGAAAATTGAGTGGGTGTTAGCCTATGTTCTTTAGCGGCTTTGGCTTCATATGGTTTAAAGGTTCGTATGGCTTTATTGAGGACGATAGCTGTTTTTAAGTCTAGTTGATTATCGGAAATTTTCTCTTTTAAGTATTGTTTCATAAGGTTATTTTATCAATAATGAGAGAGAAAAACAAGAACTTATATTTTATAGGAAAAGAATCTTAGAATGTTCCTGTCTTCACTTGTAATAAAAGAGGAGAGATGGTAAAATAGACGAGTGAAACTAAGACAGAAAAAAGCAAAAAACAAGCTACTTTTACAGTATGGAATCGGCATTTCTCTGGTACTACTAGTCATGACGACTTCCTTCCTTTATCTGATATCACTCAGCATGAAACCCTATCAAGATGCTAGGGTTGAAGGAGAAAAACTGGCCAAGCAGTATGCAGAATTGGAAAAGGCAGATCAGGTTGATTTTTATAATGGACTAGAAGGTTATTACAGCGTTTTAGGACATAATAAAAAGCAAGAGGCCATTGCCGTACTGATTGAAAAGAATGACCACAAGATTTATGTTTATCAGCTTGATAAGGGGATTTCTCAAGACAAGGCAGCAACGATTTCGAGGGGAAAAGGCGCTAGCGACATTGACAAGATTACCTTTGGTCGTTATCAGGACAAGCCGATTTGGGAAGTTAAGTCAGGAAACCAGTACTATCTGGTTGACTTTGAAACAGGAGCAGTGATCCAATAAGGAGGGCATATGAAACTATCCAAACGTGTACTAGAAATGGAAGAAAGCGTCACTCTAGCTAGTGATGCAAGAGCCAAAGCATTAAAAGCTCAGGGAAAGGATGTTCTTTTCTTAACCTTGGGACAGCCTGATTTTCATACTCCTGAAAACATTCAGGATGCAGCGGTAGAAGCGATTCGAGATGGACGAGCTTCCTTTTATACAGTTGCTTCAGGCCTACCAGAGTTAAAAGCGGCGGTTAATACCTATTTTGAACGCTATTATGGGTATTCTGTTGCAGCCAACGAGGTTACCTTTGCCACTGGTGCTAAGTTCTCTCTCTACACCTTCTTTATGGCTGTGGTCAATCCAGGTGATGAGGTCATCATTCCTACACCATACTGGGTCAGCTATGGAGACCAGGTCAAGATGGCAGAAGGTGTGCCAGTCTTTGTCCAGGCCAAGGAAGACAATCACTTTAAAGTAACAGTAGAGCAGCTAGAAGCAGCACGAACAGATAAGACCAAGGTCTTGGTTCTCAATTCACCATCGAATCCGACTGGTATGATATACTCTCGTGAGGAACTCTTGGCTATCGGAAATTGGGCTGTTGCGCATGATGTCCTTATCCTAGCAGATGATATTTATGGCCGTTTGGTTTATAACGGGAACGAATTTGTTCCAATCTCTAGTCTGTCAGAAGCCATTCGCAAGCAAACCATCGTGATTAACGGTGTATCTAAGGCATATGCTATGACTGGTTGGCGGGTAGGTTATGCTGTGGGAAATCCTGAGATTATCGCTGCCATGAGCAAACTAACAGGACAAACGACCTCAAATCTGACAGCAGTATCCCAATATGCAACGATTGAGGCGCTGACTGGACCGCAAGACTCTGTTGAAACCATGCGCCAAGCATTTGAGGAACGTTTGAATACCATTTATCCTCTCTTGTGCCAAGTCCCAGGTTTTGAAGTTGTCAAGCCCCAAGGAGCCTTCTATCTCTTCCCAAATGTAAAAAAAGCGATGGAGATGAAGGGGTATACCGATGTGACAGAGTTTACAACGGCTATTCTCGAAGAAGTCGGACTGGCCTTGATTACAGGAGCTGGATTTGGAGCACCAGAAAATGTTCGTCTCAGCTATGCCACAGACTTGGATACTTTGAAAGAAGCTATTCGCCGTTTGCATCAATTTATGGAAAAATAAAACTTAGAATCTTCGCCTTTTTAGCGAAGATTTTTTGTAACGAAAATCTCGCGATTTTTCTCTAGTAGAACCTAGCTATCGCAGTCTATTTATGGTAAAATAGTGGGTAATGATGTCTTCGGACAAGTTAAACGAAAAAAGGAAGATAGATTATGACAAAACGTGTAACAATTATCGAAGTAAAAGACTACGTTGGTCAAGAAGTGACCATCGGAGCCTGGGTTGCCAACAAATCAGGAAAAGGGAAAATTGCTTTTTTGCAATTGCGTGACGGAACAGCCTTTTTCCAAGGAGTCGCCTTCAAACCAAACTTCATTGAAAAATTTGGTGAAGAGGTAGGCCTTGAAAAATTTGAAACAATCAAACACTTGAGCCAAGAAACCTCTGTTTATGTGACAGGGATTGTCAAAGAAGACGAACGTTCTAAGTTTGGCTATGAACTCGATATTACAGATATCGAAGTGATCGGTGAATCTCAAGACTACCCAATCACACCAAAAGAACACGGAACAGACTTCTTGATGGACAACCGTCACTTGTGGCTCCGTTCTCGTAAGCAAGTGGCTGTTATGCAAATCCGTAATGCAATCATCTATGCAACTTATGAGTTCTTTGATAAGAACGGATTCATGAAGTTTGATAGCCCAATTCTTTCAGGAAATGCGGCAGAAGACTCAACAGAACTCTTTGAAACAGACTACTTTGGAACACCAGCCTACTTGAGCCAATCAGGTCAGCTTTACCTAGAAGCAGGTGCTATGGCTCTTGGCCGTGTCTTTGACTTTGGTCCAGTATTCCGTGCTGAAAAATCAAAAACACGCCGTCACTTGACTGAGTTCTGGATGATGGATGCTGAGTACTCCTACTTGACACACGATGAATCACTTGACTTGCAAGAAGCTTACGTAAAAGCCCTTCTTCAAGGTGTACTTGACCGTGCTCCCCAAGCCTTGGAAACTTTGGAACGTGATACAGATCTTTTGAAACGCTACATTGCAGAGCCATTCAAACGCATCACTTACGATCAAGCCATTGACCTCTTGCAAGAGCATGAGAATGATGAAGACGCTGACTATGAGCATTTGGAGCATGGAGATGACTTTGGTTCACCACACGAAACTTGGATTTCAAACCACTTTGGTGTACCAACCTTTGTCATGAACTACCCAGCAGCCATCAAGGCCTTCTACATGAAACCAGTTCCTGGAAATCCAGAGCGCGTGCTTTGTGCAGACTTGCTTGCACCAGAAGGCTATGGAGAAATCATCGGTGGTTCTATGCGTGAGGAAGACTATGATGCCCTTGTCGCTAAGATGGAAGAACTTGGCATGGATCGTACAGAATACGAATTCTACCTTGACCTTCGTAAATACGGTACAGTGCCACATGGTGGATTTGGTATCGGTATTGAACGTATGGTAACCTTCGCAGCTGGAACCAAACACATCCGTGAAGCCATTCCATTCCCACGTATGTTGCATCGTATCAAACCATAAAACAAATCAAAACGCCCTAGGGGCGTTTTTTCAAAGTAGAAGAAAGAAGAGGTGGAGAACATGTAAAGCACAGCTTAACAAGTGACAAACACAAAGATACAAATACACTTGTTAAAGGAGAAACTATGTTTAAACGAAATTACCGGAAGAATATCGGTCTCATGGCTGGTGTGGAATTTTTTGCCTTTCTGGGCATTACCAGCTTTTGGATTCTATTTCTCAGTCAAAATGGGATGTCACTTTGGCAGATTGGCTTATTGGAAAGTATTTTTCATGCCACCAGTGTCATCTGTGAAATTCCCTCTGGAATGTTAGCTGACCGCTATTCCTATAAAACCAATCTATATTTAAGTCGAATAGCTGGGATTGCCTCGTCTATTCTCATGTTAGCAGGGCAAGGTAATTTTTGGATTTACGCACTTGCTATGGTGGTGAGTGCCTTGTCTTATAATTTTGATTCGGGGACGAGTGCAGCCATGGTTTATGATTCGGCTGTGGAAGCCGGATTAAAAGAGCGCTACTTATCTATCTCCAGTTTTATGTCAGGAGTCGCAGAAGGGACTCGGTCTTTGGGGACCGTTTTAGCGGGATTTTTTGTCCATGGTCAATTGCACTTGACCTACTATATCATGATTGTTACTTCTATAATCGTTCTTTTCCTAACTTGGATGCTAAAAGAGCCTAGTGTTAAAGCGCAAAAATCTGAGCCCTTGACGATGAAAAAAATAATCTGGACTGTCAAAGAGGAGTTGCGGAGAAACCCCAGTCTTTTTAGTTGGATGATTCTTTCCCAAATCATCGGGACACTGATGTGCATGTTTTATTTTTACTATCAAAATCAACTTCCTGACTTAGAAGGGTGGCAGATTTCGATGGTCATGTTGATGGGCAGTATTTTGAATATCTGGGCAGTTTATCTAGCAAGTAAGATTGGAAAGAAGTATTCAGCCTTAAAACTCTTTCCCATTCTTGTACTCTTGACGGGAGGAACTTATTTGCTTTCCTACTTCGGAACGCCGCTGATTTACATTTTGATTTATTGGCTCAGTAACGCCTTATATGCCCTCTTTCAGCCGATTTTTGATAATGATTTACAAAAGCGACTCCCAAGCGAGGTACGGGCAACCATGCTAAGTGTCTACTCTATGATGTTCAGCCTAAGTATGATCATCATTTTTCCTCTGACGGGATGGTTGATTGACTATCTAGGATTTGTAGTATCCTTCCTTTACTTAGGGCTCGTTTTAGTGCTAGCCAGCTTTTTGCTATTTTTCATTTTGAAAGAGATGGCCAGAGCTTTGGAACTCAAAGAGGATGTTATTTCTAAGTAATAAAGTTATTTTTTCACTTTTATCTTTTTTACTTGCTATCTATCAGTTTTTCTAGTATAATGGTTTATTGTGAGCGAACCTCACTTACCCCTTGCAAAGACTGGGGGTCATTAGACCAAAAGGAGGAACATATCAATGGCTAAATACGAAATTCTTTATATCATTCGTCCAAACATTGAAGAAGAAGCGAAAAACGCTTTGGTAGCACGTTTTGACTCTATCTTGACTGACAACGGTGCAACTGTTGTTGAATCAAAAGATTGGGAAAAACGTCGTCTTGCATACGAAATCCAAGATTTCCGTGAAGGACTTTACCACATCGTTAACGTTGAAGCAAACGATGACGTAGCTCTTAAAGAGTTTGACCGTCTTTCAAAAATCAACGCTGACATTCTTCGTCACATGATCGTCAAACTTGGCGCGTAAGAAGGTAGATTATGATTAACAATGTTGTACTTGTAGGGCGTATGACGCGTGACGCTGAGTTGCGTTATACCTCATCAAATGTAGCAGTTGCGACTTTCACTCTTGCAGTAAACCGTACATTTAAGAGTCAAAATGGCGAACGTGAGGCTGATTTCATCAATGTCGTTATGTGGCGTCAACAGGCTGAAAATCTTGCTAACTGGGCTAAAAAAGGCTCTCTTATCGGGATCACAGGTCGTATCCAGACTCGTAGTTACGATAACCAGCAAGGACAACGTGTTTACGTAACAGAAGTCGTGGCGGATAATTTCCAAATGTTGGAAAGCCGCGGAGTGCGTGAAGGACATTCAGGTGGCGCATATTCTGCACCAACTGCTGGTCAATCAGCACCTGCAAACCCAGTACCAGACTTTTCACGTTCTGAAAATCCATTTGGAGCAACAAATCCATTGGAGATTTCAGATGATGATTTACCATTCTAATGGACAATTAATACTATAAAGGAGAAAAAACATGGCTCAACAACGTCGTGGCGGATTCAAACGCCGTAAAAAAGTTGATTACATCGCAGCAAACAAAATTGAATATGTTGATTACAAAGATACTGAGCTTCTTAGCCGTTTCGTTTCAGAACGTGGGAAAATCCTTCCTCGTCGTGTAACAGGAACTTCAGCTAAAAACCAACGTAAAGTAACAACAGCTATCAAACGCGCTCGCGTAATGGCTTTGATGCCTTTCGTAAACGAAGATTAAAAAAGAGGTCCAGTGGACCTCTTTTTCATGAGCTTGAAAATAAGAAAGCGAATTAAGACCCGGGTGGGTCTTTTTTTCACGAGCATGGAAATGAGAGAGCGAGTTGGGTCCAGTGGAGCTCTTTTCATGAGCTCGAAAACAAGAAAGCGAATTAAGTCCCTTACAGTAAACAATCAAAAGTAGATATTTGGGGGTCTAGTAGGATTCTATTTTTAGTTTGACAGGTCTTTCTTTTCCTTTTTATCACTATTATCGTGCTATAATAGTGGGAGAAGACTTTTAAGGAGTACCTTATGGAAACAACGTGTCTGATTAGAAAAATGCAAACATCTGATGTTAAAGAACTATCCCAAGGTTTTATCAATCAAGGTTGGCCGGGTAGAGAGGAGATTTTAACTCGATACTTTAAGGAGCAAGAAAGTGGGGAGAGAGAAGTCTTAGTTGCAGAGGTTGAGGGTGCTGTAGCGGGCTACATTACCATTTTGCCCTCTGCTAAACATGGCCCTTTTGCAGAAATCTATCCAGAACTCTCAGATTTCAATGTCTTTGAGCCCTTTCAAAATCAAGGTATTGGAAATCTCTTGATGGAAGAATCGGAAAAACGAGTTAGGCTCATATCGGATAAGGTGACCCTTGGTGTTGGGCTCCATTCAGGGTATGGACCTGCCCAGAGATTGTATATCAAACGAGGCTATATTCCAGATGGGACGGGTGTTTGGTATCAAAATCACAGACCGGCTATGGATGCTACTTGTGAAGATATCGGTGATCTTGTTTTATATCTGTCAAAAGATTTGATTTAAGATAGATCTTATAAGGTTTAACTATAAAATAGCAAGAAGTCATAAATTCCTTTTTCATTAGAGAGGGATTTTTTCGTATTAGAAAATGAGATGCATTCTATGAAACGCTAAAATATAATTATCTGGATTGTTAAGAAAAAATAAATATTTAGATAATGGTAAGTTTTAGAATGTTTAAAAAATACTTCACTCAAAAAAATTTTAAGGAAACTTTAAGATATAAGGTTTACAAGCTGTAAATCACAGCGTTACAAAAATATTACGATTATTTAAAATTAAATTAAATGCAATAATATACTTGGAAAAATTTGACATATAAATTAATTAGCGGTAAAATAATTAAGATAATCAAATTAATTGATTTGCGCAATAATTCGATATAAAGATTAATCTGATGTGTCAAATTTTATTATAGTAGAAGGATACCATAATGAAGAAATTGAAAGTGATGGTTGTTTTTGGAACACGACCAGAAGCTATTAAAATGGCCCCTTTAGTGTTAGAATTGCAAAAACATAGTGATAGTATTGAGACGATCACAGTTGTGACAGCTCAGCACCGTCAAATGCTAGATCAAGTTCTTGAAACGTTTAGCATAGAGCCACATTATGACTTGGATATTATGGGGAAAAATCAATCCCTCTTGGATATTACTGGAAAAATTTTAGAAAAGTTTGATCCAGTTGTTAAGCAAGAACTTCCAGATATGATTCTTGTTCATGGAGATACAACGACAACTTTTGCAGCGAGTTTAGTTGCTTTCTATAATCAGGTACGTATCGGACACGTTGAAGCCGGCCTAAGAACATTTGATAAGTATTCTCCTTTCCCAGAAGAAATGAATCGTCAGATGACTGATAACCTTGCGGATCTTTATTTTGCTCCAACAAGTGAGAGTAAGGAAAATCTCCTCAAGGAAAATCATCCTGAGTCTGCTATTGTCATTACGGGAAATACAGCCATAGATGCCTTGAAACTAACCGTTCAATCGGATTACTATCATGAAGTTCTAGATCAATTGGATCCAAATAAGAAACTTGTATTGGTAACCATGCACCGTCGTGAAAATCAAGGTCAACCAATGAGAAATGTCTTTACAGCTTTACGTGAGATGGTCGATCTTCATCAGGAAATTGAAGTTGTTTATCCTGTTCACCTTAGCCCTGCTGTGCAAGAAGTAGCAAAAGATATCTTAGCTGGTCACGATCGTATTCACTTGATTGAACCTTTAGATGTACTCGATTTTCATAATTTGGCTTCAAGAAGTGATTTTATCATGACTGACTCTGGCGGTGTCCAGGAAGAGGCGCCTTCCCTCGGCAAACCTGTTCTCGTCCTTCGTGATACGACGGAACGCCCAGAAGGGGTTCGCGCAGGAACCTTGAAGTTAGTTGGTACGAATCCTGCACGTGTAAAAGAAGCGATGACAGCCCTCTTAACAGATGAACCCCTTTATAGACAAATGTCTCAGGCACCAAATCCTTATGGAGATGGAAAAGCCTCTGAACGAATCGTTCGTGCTATACAACATTATTTTGGTATTGCTGAATCTGTATCCGAATTTAAAGAGGTGGAAGAGGCGTAATGAAAAAATGGAATAAATTTAGGAATTGGCTCCTCGCTTTTCTGGGGTGCGAGTCACTTCTTTTAGGGCTTTCTTTTTTCTTTGCTCGAGAGATTATTTTAGAACAAATTTTGTTTTTAGCTTTAGCCTTGTTTGCAGTATTGGTATTATCTGACCTTTTGCTTACTTGGACCCTTATCTTAACATTTGGGCTTGGACTTATCGTTTTGGTTGCGGGTGTGGTTTATATCCCAATCATTCAACTGGTGTTCTTATTGATCAGTTTTCCACTTTTGATTGGGATTCTACTTAAAGTTCGTTGTTATTTCTTCAAGGTAGCTTCAAAGGTCCAAGAACAGGAAGACGAAGCTCGAGCAGATTACCAGGCTATGGTAACTGCACAAAGTGATGTGACGGTTCAATCTCTATTGATTCATTGGGCACATGAAGATTTGTTCTTCCAGATAAAACCTAAAGAGTATAACCAGATGCTCAGTCGCATTCAAGAGGTCATTGCTCAGGAATTGAGTTACAATGATAAGCTCTATTATGTTTCAGAAGGTAATTTTCTCGTTCTATCTAGTAGTAATAAGCGTTCTTTAAAGGAAGTCTATCTGAGTGATTTGCAGGAGAAACTGAGCAGTTTAGTTTTTCATGGAGAAGATGGCAATCAAGGAATTCAGTTTCAAACAGGCTATTTGGTGATTAATTCTGATAATAAAGATAAATACCAAGACTACGCAGATGTTGCCAGTCATCTCAAACGTCAACTAGAGACAGATGTAATTGTAGAATATTAGGAGGGAAACATGACTTTAACCGAACTATTTTTTGGCATTGCTTTGGCACTCAGTCTCGCCTTTGGCATTTGTTTTATCATATTATTTATTGCATACAATATTCTTTACCATCGAGTGAACAAAAATTTTAAGGCGGTGAATCATGATTAGTCAAATGTTAATGATTTTTACCTTGCTTACAATTTGGATTTCTCTAGCTTGGGGCTTGGTAATTCTCTTTTCGGCAGTACACTTTTGGTTTAAACACAGTGATTTTCGTGTAGATACGTCGCCGCTACCTTATTATCCTAAGGTCACCATTGTTGTTCCTGCTCATAATGAGGATGTGGTTATTGCACAGACGGCAAAAGCTATCTTGGATATGAACTATCCTCACGATCGTGTGGAGTTACTCCTGTTTGCGGATAACTGTTCGGACAACACTTATTCAGAGTGTTTGTCTGTACAAGCCATGCCTGAATATGCAGAAAGAAATCTTACTATTATCGACCGTACTGGTACGGGAGGAAAAGCAGGAGTTCTAAACGATGCTTTGAAGATGGCAACAGGTGAATACATCTGTGTCTATGATGCGGATGCCATGCCTGAAAAAAATGCCCTATATTTCCTTGTCAAAGAAGTGATGAAAGACCCTGAACGCCATGTGGCATCTTTCGGTCGAAACAAGACTCGAAATGCCAATCAAAATTTCTTGACTCGTTGTATCAACCAAGAAATCGTTGTTACCCAACGGGTGCACCATGTTGGGATGTGGCATCTCTTTAAAATTGGTCGTATCCCAGGAACCAACTTTATCATTCAAACCGACTTTGTAAAGAGTATCGGTGGTTGGAAAAATGGTGCCTTGACAGAGGATACCGATATTTCTTTCAAAATCATGCAGAGTGGTAAATTGATTGCCCTTGCCTATAACTCAGAGGCTTTCCAACAAGAACCTGAGACTTTAAAGAGTTACTATATGCAACGAAAACGATGGGCTAAAGGAAACTACGAAGTTGTTCTCTCAAACTTTAAGCATTTATTTGGCAGAGCAAACTGGCGTGTTAAATTAGAAGTTTTTAACTATTCGTGTGTTTTCTTTTGGTTTAACTTTGCCATTGTTCTATCAGATTTGATTTTCCTAGCGAATGTGCTAGCAATTTGCCTGAACCTATTCTTCCCAGATATCAGGGTTCCATTTGCTTTTGATGCGGATAATATCTACATCGCCCAGCTCATGCTCTTCAACTGGATACTCATGATTGGTCTCTATTTGATGCAAATTATGACAGCATTGGCCAGTCAATTTGGACAAGCGACGACAAAGCAAATCTGGTTGGCTTTGGCTGCCTATTTCACTTATGCACAGATGTTTATCGTTGTTTCCATTGATTCCATTTCTTCAATCGTGCTGGACAAAGTACTCCGACGGAAAGAAACCAAGTGGGTTAAAACCAAGCGATTTGCAGGATAGGAGGTTCTATGAAAACGAATAAATTAAAATATGTCTGGTTTGTGCTCATTCTTTCTATCTTTTGTTTAGCCTTGTTTTTGGCAAGAGGAAGGACTAAAATCGAGATGCGCAATCGCCTTTATAGCCAATGGAGCCAACAGTTCCTTGTTACAAAAGGCGATCAGTCTTATGTTCGTACGACGAGTGATTCGGAGGGAACAACAGTTCTATCTGAAGCCCAAAGTTACGGCATGCTCATAACGGTTTTAGCAGCCCAAAAAGGGCAAGCGACACAAGCAGATTTTGAGAATCTTTATCGCTATTATCAAAATCATCGTATTGAGGGAACGCAGTTGATGTCTTGGAAGCAAGTGATCACAAATGGTAGCGAAACGGTTGAGAAGCAAAACGCAACCGATGGTGATCTCTATATCGCTTATTCTTTGATTGAAGCTGCCAAGCAGTGGCCAGATAAAGCGCAGGAATACCAAGCGCAAGCTAAAAAAATCTTAGAAGATATTCTTCGATACAATTACAATGAAGAGACAGGTGTTTTAACAGTAGGAAACTGGGCAAACAAGGATTCCGATTATTATTACTTAATGCGGACGTCTGATACCCTTCCCCACTATTTCCAGTCTTTCTATGACCTGACTGGAAACAAGCAGTGGTTAGATGTTAAGGATAAGATGCTTGAGCAATTGGAGCAAATCAGTTCTCATTCTGATACGGGTCTCTTGCCAGACTTTATCTGGGCTGAGAAGTCAGGGGCACGTCTTGTTGATGCCAACACAATCGAATCTCAATACGATGGGGCGTACTCTTATAACGCTTGTCGCTTGCCTTATCACTTGTCTCAAAGTCAAGATGAAAGAAGTCAAAAACTTGTTCAAAAAATGATGAATTTCTTTATGAAGGAGCGACGCGTTTATGCTGGCTATGACTTGAATGGAACGGCCCTCAATCAATACCAGGCAGGTAGTTTCTTGGCACCGATTTCCTATGCAGCTGATAAGGGAGAAGGTTACCTGAAACTCTTTCAACAAAATAAATACATTTTCACACAAAATTTACCTTTGGACAACTACTATGATGCAACGATGATTACTATGATTGCTCTAGAGTTGTTCTAGGATGAAAAGAGAGGGCTAGTTTTACTGGCTCTCTTTTTGATAGGATTTTCATCTTTTTTCAAAAAAGGAATTTCATCAGCTTTATGGTATAATGGAAAGAGTAATGGAAAAAAGAGGTAGAGAGATGGATGCGAAATTAAAATACAAGGCAAAGAAGATTAAAATCATCTTTTTTGATATTGATGATACCCTGCGTACGTCAAAGACAGGTTTTATTCCAGCTACAATTCCCACTGTCTTTAAACAGTTACATGAAAAAGGAATTTTAACAGGAATCGCCTCTGGGCGTGGTATTTTCGGTGTCGTTCCAGAGATTCGTGAGCTCAAGCCGGACTTTTTTGTAACCCTGAATGGGGCCTATATCGAAGATAAAAAAGGTCAGGTCATTTATCAGCATCAGATTGACAAGTCAGATGTTGAAGAGTATATCTCTTGGACTAAGCGAGAGGGAATTGAATATGGCTTGGTTGGCAGTCATGACGCCAAACTCTCCACGCGAACAGAACTGATCAGTGAGGCTATTGATCCGATTTATCCAAACTTGGGTGTGGATCCTGACTTTCATGAAAAAGCAGATATATACCAGATGTGGACCTTTGAAGATAAAGGGGATAGCTTGCACTTACCAGAGTCTTTATCGGATAAACTTCGCATGGTGCGTTGGCATGAACATTCATCTGATATCGTGCCGATTTCAGGATCCAAAGCAACTGGTGTAGCCAAGGTGGTGGAACATCTAGGCTTAAAACCAGAGAATGTCATGGTCTTTGGGGATGGTCTTAACGATTTAGAACTCTTTGATTATGCAGGCATTAGTGTTGCTATGGGTGTTTCCCATGAAAAGATTAAAGAAAAAGCAGATTATATTACAAAAACAGTAGAAGAAGATGGCATTTTTGATGCCTTAGAAGGATTTGGTATGGTAGAAAAAGAATTGCATTTCCCACAAATAAATATTGAAACAGTAGAAGGTCCTCTTGCGACCATTAAGACAAATCACGGAGACTTGCGTATCAAGCTCTTCCCTGAACATGCTCCCAAAACAGTGGCTAACTTTGTTGCTCTTTCAAAAGATGGTTACTATGATGGTGTCATTTTCCACCGCATTATCAAGGACTTTATGATCCAAGGCGGGGACCCAACCGGTACTGGTATGGGGGGAGAGTCAATCTACGGTGACTCTTTTGAGGATGAATTTTCAGAAGAACTCTACAATATCCGTGGTGCCCTTTCTATGGCCAATGCGGGTCCAAATACCAATGGTAGCCAGTTCTTTATCGTGCAAAACCAACATTTGCCATATTCTAAGAAAGAGATTGCGCGTGGTGGTTGGCCTGAACCAATCGCTGAGATTTATGCAGAACAAGGTGGAACTCCTCACCTTGACCGTCGCCATACTGTTTTTGGGCAATTGGTAGACGAGGAATCGTTTGCGGTCTTGGATGCCATTGCAGCTGTTGAGACAGGGGCCATGGATAAACCAGTTGAAGATGTAGTAATTGAAACGATTGAAATTGAGGACTAGGATGAAAATTGGTGATAAGCTAACTGGGCGTATTACAGGAATTCAGCCCTATGGTGCCTTTGTTGAGTTAGAGACAGGGGCGACAGGGCTGATTCACATCTCGGAGATTCGGACGGGATTTATTGAAAATATCTATGACATTTTAAAAATTGGCGATGAAGTCCAAGTTCAGGTAGTGGATTTTGACGAATACACTGGGAAGGCTAGTCTTTCCATACGTACTTTGGAGGAAGAAAAACATCAATTGCCAAGACGGAGACGTTTTTCAAATGATCGGATCAAGCACGGTTTTGCTCCTCTTGCCCGAATGATGCCTGTTTGGACGCGTGAAGCATTAGAGCATTTAAAAAAGAAACCGTAAATACGATTATCTAAAACATTTGTAATATTAACATAATTTGTTATAATGAAAGTATGAAAGAAGAACAATTATTAAAACCAGGAGAGCGAATCAACCAGCTCTTTTCGACAGATATCAAGATCATCCAAAATAGAGAGGTGTTTAGCTATTCGGTGGATAGTGTTCTCTTGTCACGCTTTCCTCGCTTCCCTAAACGGGGTTTAATTGTGGACTTTTGTGCTGGAAATGGTGCAGTGGGACTTTTTGCTAGTTCACGTACTCAGGCGCAGATAATATCTGTAGAGATTCAGGAGCGTTTGGCGGATATGGCAGAGCGTTCGGTTCAGTTGAATGGCTTGGAAGAGCAGATGCAGGTCATCTGTGATGATTTGAAAAATATGCCTGCCCACATTCAGGGAAGTAAGGTGGATATGATTTTGTGCAATCCGCCTTATTTTAAGGTGGATCCGCATTCCAATCTGAACGAGAGTGAACACTACCTTCTAGCCAGACACGAAATTACGACTAACCTGAAAGAAATTTGCCGTAGTGCTCAGAGTATTCTCAAGTCTAATGGCCGTTTGGCCATGGTCCATCGTCCTGATCGGCTCTTGGATATCTTAGATATGCTCAAACGCCACAATTTGGCACCCAAGCGCTTGCAATTTGTCTATCCTAAACGTGAGAAGGAGGCCAATATGCTCTTAATCGAAGCTATCAAGGATGGCTCGACGAGTGGCTTCAAGGTCTTGCCACCACTCATTGTTCACAATGATGATGGTTCCTATACACCAGAAATTCAAGAGATTTACTATGGATCATAAGGCCTATATGTATGTGGTAGAGTGTCGTGATGGTTCTTACTATACAGGCTATACAACGGATGTGAAGAGGCGCCTTGCCGTTCATAATAGTGGTAAGGGAGCCAAGTATACCCGAGCTCGCTTGCCAGTTAAACTTATCTATGCTCAGGGTTTTGCTAGCAAGGAAGAAGCCATGTCTGCTGAGGCTCTCCTTAAACGCAAGAAAAGACCACAGAAAAAACGATTTCTATCCGAAAATCAAGAGAAAAATCTAGTCAACCATATTGATATCTAACGAGGAGTCCTTTGGCTCCTCTTACTTTTGTCAAAAGAGGAAAAAAGTGCTACAATAAGATGAATAAATTTAAAGAGGTATTATCATGTCTAAGATTCTAGTATTTGGTCACCAAAATCCAGACTCAGATGCCATCGGGTCATCTGTAGCCTTTGCCTATCTTGCAAAAGAGGCTTATGGATTAGACACGGAAGCAGTAGCTCTCGGTACTCCAAATGAAGAAACAGCCTTTGTTTTGAACTATTTTGGTGTAGAAGCACCACGCGTCATCACATCTGCTAAAGCAGAAGGTGCAGAACAAGTCATCTTGACTGACCACAATGAATTCCAACAATCTGTATCAGATATCGCTGAAGTAGAAGTTTACGGAGTTGTGGACCACCACCGTGTGGCTAACTTTGAAACTGCAAGCCCACTTTACATGCGTTTGGAACCAGTTGGATCAGCTTCATCTATTGTTTACCGCATGTTCAAAGAACATGGTGTAGCTGTTCCTAAAGGAATCGCAGGATTGATGCTTTCAGGTTTGATTTCAGATACCCTTCTTTTGAAATCACCAACAACACACCCATCTGACAAAGTCATTGCTCCTGAATTGGCTGAATTAGCTGGTGTCAACTTGGAAGAGTACGGTCTTGCTATGCTCAAGGCTGGTACAAACTTGGCTAGTAAATCTGCTGAAGAATTGATTGACATCGATGCTAAGACTTTTGAACTCAACGGAAATAAGGTTCGTGTAGCTCAGGTTAACACAGTTGATATTGCTGAAGTCTTGGAACGCCAAGCTGAAATCGAAGCAGCAATGCAAGCGGCTAATGCAGCAAACGGCTACTCTGACTTTGTCTTGATGATTACAGACATCGTCAACTCAAACTCAGAAATTTTGGCTCTTGGATCAAACATGGACAAGGTGGAAGCAGCCTTTAACTTCAAACTTGAAAACAACCACGCTTTCCTTCCAGGTGCTGTTTCACGTAAGAAACAAGTGGTGCCTCAGTTGACTGAAAGCTTTAATGCTTAAGATCCTGAGTGTCAGTTCAAAATAGGAAAGGCTAGTTTGTCTTATATCGAAAGGAGTTTTAACTCCTTTTTTTCTAGGAGAGAAAGATGTTAGAAAATGGTGATTTGATTTTTGTGAAGGATTTTTCAGATATGGGGCAGGCCATCCAGGATTCTACTGGGAACTATAGTCATGTAGCCATCTTTTTGGACGGTTTTGTTTATCATGCAACTGGTGAAGTTGGTGTTATCTGTCAAGAACCAGCTGATTTTTTTGAACTGACTCATCTTTACGACCTTTATGTCTATCCAGAGCTGGAAGCTGACTTGGTAAAGGAGAGAGCTAGCAAACATTTAGGTGCACCCTATAATGCCTCTTTTTATCCGGATGGGAATGGCTTTTATTGCTCCCAGTATATCGCAAAAATCCTGCCTATTTTTGAGACTATTCCAATGCAATTTGGGGACGGGGAGCAGGAGATTAGTGATTTCTGGAATAAATACTATAGAGAACTAGGAATAGCTGTGCCTCTGAACCAGCCGGGGACCAATCCTAGTCAGTTAGCAGCATCCCCTCTTTTAAAATGTAAAGAAAGGAATCTTCATGATTCAGATTTTTAATCCCTCCCGTTTGACTCGACAACTATTTTTTATAGATTTGGTTGACTATCTGGACCAGCATGACGATGTGATTCTACGAGAAATCAAGGCCCAGTTTCCAGATGTATCAGTTGATAAGCTTATGGAAGAGTATATAAAGGCAGGCTTGATTCTAAGGGAAAATAAACACTATTCACTCAATTTCCCTTTTTTAGAATCTACGGATGATTTAGCCCTTGATCAAGAGATTTTTATCAGAGAGGACAGTCCAGTCTATCAAGGCTTGCTGGAGAAGACTTTTGAGACGGAATTGCGCAATCAAACCAATGCAGCCATTTTAATCGAACATACGGACTTTGCAAGGCAAAAAATGACCTTGTCTAATTATTTTTATAAAGTTAAGAACCAGTATCCACTGACAGAAGATCAGCAGAAACTCTATGATATTTTAGGAGATGTTAACCCTGAGTATGCCCTCAAATATATGACGACTTTTTTGTTAAAATTCCTCAAAAAAGACCAACTGATGCAGAAACGCCGTGATATCTTCGTTGAGAGTCTAGTCGTCTTGGGCTATGTTGTGCAAAACGAAGATGGAAAGTATGAGTTAGCTGCTGATTTTGATAAGGAACGGTTGACTTTCTATTTGTCTTAATGGCTTCATTTTGAGCAGATTGTTTGACTTTACTAAAGAATAAGCATAAACTGAATGTAAGCGATAACGTTTATCGTATTAAAAGCAAAGGAGACAGAGCTATGTCACTTGAAAATAAATTGGATCAAGCAACTGGTGCTATCAAAGAAGAATTTGGTAAAGTTACTGGCGATAGCAAGACAGAAGTAGAAGGTGCTGTAGAAAAAACAGTTGCGAAAGCAAAAGAAGTTGTTGAAGATGCTAAAGGTGCTGTAGAAGGTGCCGTTGAAGGTCTTAAAAATTCATTTAAGAAAGAAGACTAAAAAAATCAAGGGAATGTTTCCCTTGATTTTTTTTATAGATAACGTTCTGCGATGGCCGCATCTCCAGGATAGTCTTCTTTCTTTCCTTGGACGATTTGGTAGCAATCGGCTCCCTTACCTGCAATAATCACGGCATCAAGTTCTTGATTTGTGATGGCCATCGCTGCCTTAATGGCTTCTTCACGATCGGCAATCTTTTCAACAGGATGACTGATATAGCTGCTGATTTCATCTGCAATGGCCATTGGATTCTCATAGTTGGGGTCATCAGCGGTGAGAAAGACTTGAATCTCAGGATGTTGATTGAGCAGGAGTCCAAAGTCTTTGCGACGACTTTCACCCTTGTTTCCAGTCGAACCGAGAACCAGAGCAATCTTTCCAGTTTGATGAGTTTCAACAACAGAAATCAGTTTTTTCAGACTATCACCATTGTGGGCATAGTCGATGAAGACCTTGGCTCCATTTTTCTGAGTGAGAACTTCCATACGTCCAGGAACGCGGGTTGCAGCGATCCCTTTTTTGATGTCCTCTAGACTGGCACCTAGACGAAGACAGGCAAGTCCTGCAGCAACAGCATTTTCTTGATTGAAGTGGCCAATGAGTTGAATATCATAATCACCAGCGAGTTTACCGGTAGCTGAAAAGCTAAAGGCTTTGGAGTTCTCGATTTGATTGCTTGACTGGCTACCATAGAAGTCATGTTCTTGATGTTCCACTTGTTCTCTCAGTACAGAAAAGTGGTTCATGTCGCTGTTAATGACAACTGCTCGGCTATTTTTCATCAAGAGACGTTTGTGGTAGAAGTAATCTTCAAAGCTAGGATGCTCAATCGGTCCGATATGGTCAGGTGTGATGTTGAGAAAGACTCCTACATCAAAGGTCAGGCCATAGACTCGATGAACAAGATAGGCTTGGCTAGAGACTTCCATTACAAGATGGGTTCTTCCATTTTTAACAGCCTGAGCCATCATGTCGAAAAGATCGATATTTTCAGGCGTTGAGAAGGAAGATTTAAAGAAGGTCTTGCCATCTAGAGTTGTATTCATAGTTGACAAGAGAGCTGTTGGGTAGCGTTGAGATAGGATGTGGTAAGCAAAGTAGGCAGATGTTGTCTTTCCTTTTGTCCCTGTGAAAGCAAGAATTTTTAGTTTCTCTTGCGGATTACCATAAAATTCCATAGCAATCAAACTCATGGCTTTCTTGATATCGTTCACAACGATGACAGGGATACCAACCTCGTAGTCCTTTTCGGCAACATACCAGGCTAAGCCCTGAGTTATAGCAGAAAGAAGGTATTCTTTTTTAAAGGCAGCGCCTTTTGCAAAAAAAAGAGAGCCTTCTTTTACTTTTCGGCTGTCGTAACTGATGCTATCAAAAACAACTTCGTTGTAGTTATAGTGGTAGTGTCCTTGGTCGATAATCTCGCGGAAGAGATCATCTTTCTTTAATATATCTAATACGGTTTCAATCTTTATCATACTTTCTATTGTAAACCGAAAGTCTGAATTTTACAAGTAACAAGGAAAAGTTTATAATGGAAGATGAGGAAAATTTCCTAGTTATTAAAATTGAATGAGGAAGCTATGTCTAACGAAAACAATCACCAGCAAGCCCAGATGTTGCGAGGGACTGCTTGGCTAACAGCTAGTAACTTTATTAGTCGCCTCCTTGGGGCAATCTACATTATTCCCTGGTATATCTGGATGGGGACCTATGCTGCCAAGGCAAATGGACTCTTTACCATGGGGTATAATATTTACGCCTGGTTCTTGCTGATTTCGACAGCGGGTATCCCCGTTGCGGTCGCTAAACAAGTGGCTAAGTACAATACCATGCGAGAAGAAGAGCACAGCTTTGCCTTGATTCGGAGTTTCCTAAGCTTTATGACGGGCTTGGGCTTAGTCTTTGCTTTGGTCTTGTATCTCTTTTCTCCTTGGTTAGCAGATTTGTCAGGTGTGGGGAAAGACCTGATTCCTATCATGCAGAGTTTGGCTTGGGCGGTCTTGATTTTCCCGTCTATGAGTGTCATCCGGGGCTTCTTCCAAGGGATGAACAATCTGAAACCCTATGCTATGAGCCAAATCGCTGAGCAGGTGATCCGTGTTATCTGGATGTTGATGGCAACCTTCTTCATTATGAAGATGGGTTCTGGTGACTACCTATCAGCCGTTACCCAATCGACCTTTGCGGCCTTTGTGGGGATGGTGGCAAGTTTTGCAGTTTTGATTTATTTCCTTGCCCAAGAAGGTTTGCTTAAAAGAGTCTTTGAAACACGAGATAAGATCAATAGTAAGCGACTCCTAGTTGATACCATCAAGGAAGCCATTCCTTTTATCCTGACAGGGTCTGCCATTCAACTCTTTCAGATTTTAGACCAGATGACTTTTATCAATAGTATGAAGTGGTTTACCAACTATAGCAACGAAGACTTGGTTGTCATGTTTTCTTATTTCTCTGCCAATCCTAATAAAATTACCATGATTTTAATCTCTGTGGGAGTTTCGATTGGGAGTGTCGGCTTGCCACTGTTGACGGAAAACTATGTAAAAGGCGACTTGCGGGCAGCGGCTCGCTTAGTCCAAGATAGCCTCACCATGCTCTTCTTATTCTTGCTACCAGCAACGGTTGGGGTTGTTATGGTAGGAGAACCGCTCTACACAGTCTTTTACGGTAAGCCAGATAGTCTGGCCATGGGCTTGTTTGTCTTTGCAGTTTTGCAGTCTACCATCCTAGGTTTGTATATGGTCTTGTCCCCTATGCTTCAGGCCATGTTCCGAAATCGCAAGGCAGTTCTTTATTTTGTCTATGGTTCCATTGCTAAGATCGTCTTGCAATTGCCAACCATTGCTGTTTTCCACAGCTACGGTCCTTTGATTTCAACGACCATCGGACTAATTATTCCGAATGTCTTGATGTACCGAGACATCTGCCAGGTAACGGGTACTCGTCGAAAGATAATCTTGAAGCGAACCATTTTGATTACCATCTTAACCCTTGTCATGTTCATCCTAGTTGGCTTCTTGCAGTGGCTGCTCGGTTTTGTCTTCCAACCAAGTGGACGTTTCTGGAGTTTCCTTTACGTAGCTCTCATCGGAGGGCTTGGAGGATGTCTGTATGGTCTGATGAGCCTACGAACACGACTCTTAGACAAGATAATAGGTAAAGCCCAAGCGGACCGACTACGGACACGATTGAAAATATCGTAAGAAGATTTATAAATAAAAGCAATGAATTAACCTTTCTTTAATAGAAAGGTTTTTATAGTACATTTTTCTTAAAAAAGGAGAACTTTTTCTAAAATTAAGAGTAGAAAAATATGTTTTTTAAGTTTTTCTTCAGAAATTACTTGACTAAATAAAACCAAAGCTGTATAATAAGACAAAACTTTTAAACAGGAGGTTCTGGAAATGAAAAAGTCTAAGGCCAAGTATCTGACACTTGCAAGTGTCGTGTTAAGCGCAGGTATCTTACTGAGCGCATGTGGAAACTCAAGTAGCGCTTCTAAAACATATAACTATGTTTATTCGAGCGATCCATCTAGTTTGAACTATTTTGCAGAAAACCGTGCAACAACCAATGACATCGTGACCAATTTGGTAGATGGATTGATGGAAAATGACCAATACGGTAACTATGTTCCATCGTTGGCAGAGGATTGGACTGTTTCTCAGGACGGTTTGACCTATACTTACAAATTGCGTAAGGATGCAAAATGGTATACCTATGAGGGTGAAGAATACGCCCCTGTAACGGCCCAAGATTTTGTCACTGGGTTGAAATATGCTGCTGATAAAAAATCCGAAGCCTTGTACCTAGTTCAAGACTCTGTAGCAGGTTTGGATGACTATATCAACGGGAAAACAACTGACTTTTCAACTGTCGGTGTTAAGGCGATTGATGACCAAACAGTTCAGTACACTTTGACACGTCCAGAATCTTATTGGAACTCTAAAACAACTTCAACCATTCTCTTCCCTGTCAATGCAGACTTCCTGAAATCAAAAGGAGATGATTTTGGTAAGGTAGATCCTTCTAGTATTTTGTACAGTGGACCTTTCTTGATGAAATCGTTTGTTTCAAAATCTGTTATCGAATACAAGAAAAATCCAAATTACTGGGATGCTAAAAATGTCTTTGTGGACGATGTGAAATTGACTTACTATGATGGTAGTGACCAAGATGCCCTAGCTCGTAACTTTGTAGAAGGAGTATACAGCTACGCACGTCTCTATCCAAATAGCTCAAGCTTTGAAGGCATTAAAGAGAAGAACAAGGATAACATCATCTATAGTATGCAAACCGCAACTTCTTATTACTTGAACTTCAACTTGGACAGAAAATCTTATAACTTCACTTCTAAGTCCTCAGATATCGAAAAGAAATCAACCCAAGAAGCAGTTCTGAATAAAAACTTCCGTCAAGCCTTCAACTATGCTTATAACCGTACAGCCTATGGAGCACAATCTCAAGGTGAAGACGGAGCAACAAAGATTATTCGTAACTTGGTTGTACCTCCAACATTTGTAAGTATCAACGGGAAAGACTTTGGCGATGTTGTTTCAGAAAAGATGGTCAACTATGGCCAAGAATGGCAAGGAATCAACTTTGCAGACGCTCAAGATCCATACTACAATCCTGACAAGGCTAAAGCTAAATTTGCAGAAGCTAAGAAAGAATTGGAAGCTAAGGGGGTGCAATTCCCAATCCACTTGGATGTATCTGTAGATCAATCAGCTAAAAAAGGGGTACTTGAAGCAAGCTCTTTGAAACAATCCATCGAATCTGTCCTAGGAGCTGAAAATGTGGTTATCGATATCCAACAATTATCAACAGATGACTACGATAATTCTAGCTACCTCGCTCAAACGGCAGCTCAAAAAGACTTTGATATCTATAATGGCGGTTGGAGTGCTGACTACTTGGATCCATCAAGCTATCTAGATATCCTAAATGTCAATAACGGTGGTATGTTGCAAAACCTTGGTCTAGAACCAGGTGAGGTCAATGACAAGGCTAAGGCAGTTGGTCTGGATACTTACACTCAAATGCTAGAAGAAGCGAACAAGGAGCAAGAACCAGCAAAACGTTATGAAAAATATGCTGAAGTTCAAGCTTGGCTCGTTGATAGCGCCCTTGCTATTCCAAACGTTTCTCAAGGTGGAACACCGACCTTGAGAAAGACAGTTCCATTCTCATCGCCATTCTCACAAGCTGGAAATAAGGGTGTCGAATCATACAAGTACCTCAAGTTGCAAGATAAGACTGTAACGGCTGATGAGTATGAAAAAGCTAAAGAAAAATGGCTGAAAGAAAAAGAAGAATCAAATAAAAAAGCCCAAGAAGAACTGGCAAAACACGTTAAATAACCGGTCTATTCAACAGGAAAAACGATAGTTTCTCAGGAAGCTATCGTTTTTATATAGTTTGAAACTATAACTAGCTCTTGAAAACAAGAAAATAAGTTAGTGAAAATAAGTGGTACAATAGTTACTATAGATTTGGAGGTATTGTATGAGCAAAGAACTACACATCAACACAATTCTGGCCCAGGCAGGGATCAAGTCAGATGAGGCAACAGGTGCCTTGGTGACGCCGCTTCATTTTTCAACCACTTATCAGCATCCAGAGTTCGGTCAGTCTACGGGATTTGACTATACCCGTACTAAAAACCCAACTCGCAGTAAGGCGGAGGAGGTTTTGGCTGCAATCGAATCAGCGGACTATGCCCTAGCAACGAGCTCAGGTATGGCTGCGATTGTACTGGCCTTTAGTGTTTTTCCAGTAGGGAGTAAAGTCTTGGCTGTGCGAGATCTTTATGGGGGTTCTTTCCGTTGGTTCAACCAAGTGGAGCAAGAAGGCCGGTTCCATTTTACCTATGCCAATACAGAAGAAGAGCTGATCGCTGAGTTGGAGAAAGATGTGGATGTTCTCTATATCGAAACACCAACCAATCCCTTGATGTTGGAATTTGATATTGCAAAACTAGCCAAACTAGCTCATGCCAAGGGTTCCAAGGTAGTGGTAGACAATACCTTCTACAGTCCGATTTACCAACGTCCGATTGAAGAAGGTGCGGATATCGTTCTTCATTCTGCCACCAAGTATTTAGCAGGGCACAATGATGTCTTAGCTGGGGTGGTTGTGACTAATAGTTTAGAACTATATGAGCAACTTTTCTACAATTTGAATACGACAGGTGCCGTCCTATCACCGTTTGATAGTTATCAGTTGATTCGTGGTCTTAAAACTCTACCTCTTCGTATGGAGCGTTCTACAGCCAATGCCCAAGAAGTGGTTGCTTTTTTGAAGGATTCACCTGCTGTCAAGGAAGTTCTCTATACAGGACGTGGGGGGATGATTTCCTTTAAAGTAGTGGATGAAAAGCGTATTCCTCATATTTTAAATAGCTTAAAGGTCTTCTCATTTGCAGAAAGTTTGGGTGGGGTAGAGAGTCTGATTACCTATCCGACAACTCAGACTCATGCGGATATTCCAGCAGAAGTGCGCCATTCCTATGGCTTAACAGATGACCTCCTGCGCTTGTCAATCGGGATTGAAGATGCTAGGGATTTGATTGCGGACTTGCGCCAAGCTTTGGAAGGATAAGACAGATATGGGGAAATATGATTTTACAAGTCTGCCCAATCGTTTTGGGCATCATACCTATAAATGGAAAGAAGCGGAAGCTGATCGAGAAGTTCTACCAGCCTGGATAGCAGATATGGACTTTGTGGTTTTGCCTGAAGTTCGACAAGCTGTACAAGCCTACGCAGATCAGTTGGTCTATGGCTATACCTATGCTAGCGATGCTTTGATTGAATCGGTTCAGGACTGGGAAGCCACACAACACGGGTATCACTTTGACAAGGATTCTCTCGTCTTTATCGAGGGAGTAGTACCAGCTATTTCAACAGCTATTCAAGCCTTCACAAAAGAAGGCGAAGCGGTTCTGATTAACACACCGGTCTATCCACCTTTTGCTCGCAGTGTCAAACTGAACAATCGCCGATTGATTACCAATTCTTTGGTGGAAAAGAATGGTCTGTTTGAGATTGACTTTGACCAGTTGGAGAAGGATTTGGTGGAAGAGGATGTGAAGCTTTATATCCTTTGCAATCCTCACAATCCTGGTGGACGTGTTTGGGAAAAGGAAGTGTTAGAAAAGATTGGTCATCTCTGCCAAAAACATAGTGTTTTGTTGGTTTCAGATGAGATTCACCAAGATTTGGCTCTCTTTGGTCACAAACATCAGTCATTCAACACCATTGATCCCGCCTTTAAAGACTTTGCCCTTATCTTGAGCAGTGCCACTAAGACCTTTAATATTGCGGGGACCAAGAATTCCTATGCAATTATTGAAAATCCAAAGCTTCGAGTTGCTTTCCAGAAACGCCAGTTGGCCAATAACCAGCATGAAATCTCAGGCTTGGGGTATTTGGCAACAGAAGCTGCCTACCGTTATGGCAAGGACTGGTTAGGAGAGTTAAAAGAAGTCATTGAGGACCACATTAACTATGTAGTGGATGTTTTGGGCAACGAAACCAAGATTAAGGTCATGAAACCGCAAGGTACCTACTTGATTTGGCTTGATTTTTCAGCCTATGATCTAACGGATGACCGCTTGCAAGAGCTTTTGAGAAATGAAGCCAAGGTTATCTTGAACCGAGGTTTGGACTTTGGGGAGGAGGGAGCTCTTCATGCCCGCCTCAATGTAGCTATGCCGAAGTCAGTACTGGAAGAGGTTTGCCAACGCATCGTGACCACTTTTTCTACACTTTAAAAATCCAGCCTTCTAGGAGAAAAGTCTTCCTAGAAGGCTATTTTCGTAGGGGAAAATGTGGTATAATGAAAAGATAAGATAAAGGGGTAACTATGGCTAAATTGATTCCAGGAAAGTTGCGCATGGAGGGTGTTACTCTCTATGAAACGGGCAACATTGAGATTATCAAGGAAAAAGGGAATCGCCTCTATACTCGTGTGGCGGGAGAAGACTTGCGCTACAGTTTAGAGGATGATCTGGTTTTTTGTGCTTGTGATTTTTTTCAAAAAAGAGGTTACTGTGTTCACCTCGCAGCGCTTGAGCATTATCTGAAAAATGATGAAGAAGGCCAGGTGATTTTACAAGCCTTAGAAAAAGGACATGAAGAGCAAGAAGAGGTCGAAACCAAGGTTAGTTTTGGTGGTAGTTTTTTGGAGCGTATCCAACCTCAGAAGAGAGAGAAAATCTACACTTTGTCAGCTCAAGGTCAGGTGGAAGCTGGAACCAATCGTCTCCTTTGGACTCTCCGAATCGGTTTAGTTGATAGTCAAAAATATTATGTCATTCGTGACATCCCTCTCTTTTTGAAGGTCTTAGTCCATCGAAAGCCATATATGATTGGGAAACACTATGAAAATGACTTGTCTTGGGATGCTTTTGATACAGCTAGTCAAGAAGTTCTTACTTTTTTATGTGGCTTGATTGAGGAGGGACTGAGTCAAGACCTCTTTTTCCCCAATCAAGGTCGTCACCTCTTTTTCCCTCTGACCTTTTTTGAGCAGGGAGTGGAGTTGCTGATAAATTTGGAGGATTTTCATTTTGAACACCAGATCGATAGTTATGAAAATCTTCTCTTTCATGATTTAGATCCCGATGCGAAACTGTTCTCTTTTTCAGTGCAGGAGTATCCCGATTATTTTGAAATGGAGATTTCTGAAAGTGAGCGAGTTAACGTATTCTATGGAGGGGCAGTTCTATTTCGTAAGGGGAATCTTTATCTCTTAAATCCTAAGCAAATCAGCCTCCTAAAGGAAATCAAGGAGCTTTCTCAGGAGGAGAGAGGGAGAAAATGCCTCCAGTTTGACAACAGTGATCGTGACCGTCTGGCTGCCTGTCTGCCTTTGTTTGGACAGCTGGGCACAGTTTCTGCTCCTGAGCGCTTACAAATCAGACCCTTTTCACCAATCTTTTACTTTGATAGGGAGGATGACGGCCGCATCCGCTTGAATATCCAGTTTGACTATGGAGAGGTTAAGGTAACTAGTCGTCAACAGCTGGAACAATTACCTTTTTCAAGTGATGCTGTCTTGGAAAACCAGCTATTTCAAGTCTGTTTAGGGGCTGGTTTTGAGGCTGATTTTCAGTCTTGGAGACAGGCTTTGAAGCCAGAGGCAGTTTATTCTTTCTTTCACCATACGATTCCAGCTTTTGAGAAGTTGGGTCAGGTCTTCTTATCTGATGAGATGAATCAGCTCTACAGCGTCCAAGCTCCTCAGGTTCAGATTGAGTCCAAGGGAGGACTGTTGGAAATCCAATTTGATTTCCAAGGGATTGCCCAAGAAGAGATTGATCAAGCTCTCAAAGCCCTGACCAGCAATCAGGATTTCTATATCAGTTCTTCTGACCAAGTGTACTTTTTTGATGAGGAAACCAAGCAGATTCGTCAAAATTTACAGGAATTGGGGGTTGAGCTAAAAGATGGTTCTTTTCAGGCTCGGAAATCCTTAGCTTACAGTCTGTCTCAGCTTTTTGAAGGTCGAGATAGGATCTCCTTCACAGAGGAATTTCAGCATTTGGCTCATGATTTGACCCATCCAGAGGACTTTCCTTTGGGAGATATACAGGTGCAGGCGAGTTTGAGAGACTATCAGGAAAAGGGTGTCCGTTGGCTTCAGATGCTTCACCGCTATGGCTTTGGTGGCATCCTAGCCGATGATATGGGACTGGGAAAAACACTGCAAACTATTGCTTTTTTGACCAGTCAGGTGACCGAAGAAAGTCGGGTCTTGATTTTAGCACCGTCAGGTTTGATCTACAATTGGGCAGATGAATTTAGAAAATTTGCACCACAGTTGGATTTGGCTGTCGTTCATGGTTTGAAAGCGAATCGAGAAGCGATTCTTTCTGAAAATCACCAAATCTATGTGACTAGCTATGCAACCTTTCGTCAAGACAGCGAGCTTTATCAAGAGATGGCTTTTGATTTTCTCTTCTTAGATGAAGCCCAGGTCATGAAAAATGCCCAGACTAAGATTGCTCAGAGTTTGCGCCAGTTTGTGGTGCCGGCAGTCTTTGCTTTGTCGGGTACGCCCATCGAAAATCATTTAGGAGAGTTGTGGTCTATCTTTCAAATTGTGCTACCGGGGCTCTTACCAAGTAAAAAGGAGTTTATGAAATTACCGGCTGACCGAGTCGCGCAGTTTATCAAGCCCTTTGTCATGAGGCGTAAGAAAGAAGAAGTTCTTACAGAACTGCCTGATCTGATCGAAGTCGTCTATAAAAATGAACTGGAAGATCAGCAGAAGGCCATCTATCTGGCTCAGTTGCAACAGATGCGAGACCGTCTAGCCCAAGTGACAGACCAAGAATTCCAGAGAAGTCGGGTAGAAATTTTATCTGGTCTCATGCGTTTGCGTCAAATCTGTGATACGCCAGCTCTCTTCATGGACGATTACCATGGAGCCAGTGGTAAATTGGATAGCCTTCGAGATTTATTGCTACAAGTGGCAGATGGTGGGCATCGGGTCTTGATTTTCTCGCAGTTCAAAGGAATGTTGGAAAAAATCGAGCAAGAGCTCCCGAATTTGGGCTTGACTTCCTTTAAAATTACGGGCTCAACTCCTGCTCAAGACAGACAAGAGATGACTAAAATATTTAACCAAGGGGAAAGGGATATCTTTCTCATCTCCCTTAAGGCAGGTGGTGTCGGTCTCAATCTGACAGGAGCTGACACCGTCATCCTAGTGGACCTCTGGTGGAATCCTGCTGTCGAGGCTCAGGCTATCGGACGAGCTCACCGAATGGGACAGGAGCGGAAGGTAGAGGTTTACCGTTTGATTACTAGAGGAACCATTGAAGAAAAGATTCAAGAACTCCAAGAACAGAAGAAACACCTGGTTTCCCAAGTTTTGGATGGGACGGAATCGCGTGCGAGTCTTAGTCTGGCAGAAATTCGAGAAATTTTAGGAATTTCTGAAGCCAGCACTTGAAAAATCAAGACAATACGCTATAATGAAGTGTTGAAAGGAAATACAAAATGAAACAAGATCGATTTCCACTGGTGTCAGATGATGAGATCATGCTGACCAAAATGCCAGTCATGGACTTGTACGATGAGTCAGACTTTATTAGCAATATCAAAGGTGATTACCGCGATAAGAACTATTTGGAATGGTCTCCTATCAATGAGGAACAGGCTGTAACTCCTTCGGTAGCTAGCAAGGAACCAAAACCAGGCCCAGAACCTAAAAAAGTTGAAAAAACGTATGCTGAATTGGCTCGAGAAGAGGCGCGTGCGGATCTGAAGAAGAAACGTTCGGCCAAGTATTTGACTCAGGATGTTAGTCATACTAGACGACACAATGGTTCAACACTTGTTCGTCAAGGAAACCAACCAACAGCACCATTTCAAAAGGAAAATCCAGGTGAGCTTGCCAAGTTTAGTAAAAACTTGAGCCAGTCCCACTATATTCTAGCCGAGGAAGCTGGCCAGGTAGTGACTCCAACTCCGAAATCTCAAACGGAAAAGGCTAAAAAGAACAACTATGATTTTCTAAAGAAAAGTCAAATCTATAATAAAAAGAATAAGCAAACGGAACAGGAACGTCAGGTTGCCCAAGAGTTGAATCTGACAAGAATTACTGAGTAAGGGAGAAAAGCATGTCAAAAACATATCATTTTATTGGAATCAAGGGATCAGGGATGAGTGCCCTAGCCTTGATGTTGCATCAAATGGGACACAAGGTTCAAGGTTCAGACGTTGAAAAATACTACTTTACTCAACGTGGACTAGAGCAGGCAGGAATTACGATTCTTCCTTTTGATGAAAAGAACCTGCAAGGGGATCTTGAAATTATTGCTGGAAATGCCTTTCGTCCAGATAACAATGTTGAAATCGCCTATGCCGACAAAAATGGTATCAGCTACAAACGTTACCATGAATTCCTAGGTAGCTTTATGCGTGACTTTGTCAGCATGGGGGTTGCAGGAGCGCATGGTAAGACATCAACGACTGGGATGCTGTCTCACGTTTTGTCTCACATCACAGACACTAGCTTCTTGATTGGGGATGGAACGGGTCGAGGTTCTGAAAATGCTAAGTATTTTGTTTTTGAATCTGACGAATATGAGCGTCATTTCATGCCTTACCACCCAGAATACTCTATTATCACCAATATTGACTTTGACCATCCAGACTACTTTACGAGTCTAGAGGATGTATTCAATGCCTTTAATGACTATGCTAAACAAATTACCAAAGGTTTATTCGTCTACGGTGAGGATGCTGAGTTGCGTAAGATTACAGCCAATGCGCCAATCTATTACTATGGCTTTGATGCTGAGGGAAATGACTTTGTAGCTAGCGACCTTCTACGTTCTACAACTGGTTCGACCTTCACAGTTCATTTCCGCGGACAAGAGTTGGGTCAATTCCACATTCCAACCTTTGGTCGTCACAATATCATGAATGCGACAGCCGTTATTGGTTTACTTTATACAGCAGGGTTTGACTTGAACTTGGTACGTGAACACTTGAAAACATTTGCTGGTGTCAAGCGTCGTTTCACTGAAAAGGTTGTCAATGGTACCATTATTATTGATGATTTCGCCCACCATCCAACGGAAATCATTGCGACCTTAGATGCGGCTCGTCAGAAATACCCAAGCAAGGAAATTGTTGCAATCTTCCAACCACATACTTTCACTAGAACCATTGCCCTATTAGACGACTTTGCTAAAGCTTTGAGCCAGGCAGATGCTGTTTATTTGGCGAAAATCTATGGATCAGCCCGTGAGGTGGACCATGGTGACGTCAAGGTAGAAGACCTAGCAGATAAAATTAAGAAGAAAAGCCAAGTCATCACAGTTGAAAATGTATCACCACTCCTTGAGCATGATAATGCAGTCTATGTCTTTATGGGAGCAGGAGATATCCAAACCTATGAGTACTCATTCGAACGTCTCTTGTCTAATTTGACAAGTAACGTCCAATAAGAAAAAAGAATGGAAATTCCAATCACCATAGGACGGGCTACTTTATCGGATTTAGAAGAAATTGTAGCAATTGAAGAATCTTGTTTATCCTCAGAAGAAATAGTAAGCTACGAGTTTTTAGAAGAGAGTATCCGTAAGATTGCGGATACCTTTCTTGTAGCTAGAGATGAAAACCAGCTCGTGGGCTATGTTTTAGGAGAGTCTCAGTCTCTTCATCCCACATGGATAGAAATAAGATCATTTGCTATTCATCCTGACCATCGCAGGCAAGGTTTGGGGACCCTTCTTCTTGCTAGCTTGAAACAAGTGACAGTGGAAGGAGGGTATGAGTATCTTCGTTTGACTTGTCCTGATGACTTGTTCTCTTATTTTGAGATGAATGGCTTTGTTGAGGAAGAAGCGCCAGAAGCTTCATGCGCAAGATTTTCGGGATGGAATCTGATTTGGGCCAATCCTTTTTATCAGGAGGAAGTATGAAAATCAGACACGCAAGATTTTCGGATTTAGATCAAATTTTAGAGATAGAGCTGGAGAATTTTTCCCTTGAAGAAGCCATTCCTCGTTCGGTCTTTGAGGCGCACTTACGTGAAATTCAGACCAGTTTTCTCGTAGCTGAAAAGGAGGGACGTATCCTTGGGTATATCGAAGGTCCAGTCGTCCCACATCGTCATCTACAAGATCAGTCCTTTACAGAAGAGATAAAAGACTATAGCCATCGACCTGGAGGCTATATCTCTGTGACCTGTCTCTCCATAGCTAAGGAGGCACAAGCCTTGGGCGTGGGAAAAAGACTGTTAAGGGCTCTGAAAGAAGTCGCTTTAGAACATGAACGAGAAGGTATCAATTTGACCTGTCATGACTATCTCATCCCTTATTATGAAAAAAATGGATTTGTGAATGAAGGGGTATCCCAGTCAAGCTTTGCGGGTGAAAGTTGGTATGATATGGTTTGGCAACCTTAAAAAATGAGAATCATAGCTATAGAAAGGGATGTTTTGTTGCTTTTCTGTAACTTTTAAGATATAATATTATGGATTGTCAACAAGGAGGTAATGCTTTTGACTGAAAAATCAAGAGAAGAAGAAAAATTAAGCTTTAAAGAGCAGATTCTACGTGATTTAGAGAGAGTAAAAGAACAAGATAAAAGAGAGAAAGAAGTAGACATTCCAAATCTGACAGCTTCATCATCTCAAGCTAGTTCAGTAACTCCTGCAAATCCTGAATCTGATACTTCGACAGAAGAGTTGATGGCTGATTCCCTATCTGTTGTCGATAAAATTCTAAAGAATGCGCCGAGTGTTCCTCCACTTTCGAGTGCTGAAGCTGATAAAACGGATGAAAAAGAAGAGAAAGAGATTAGACAGCCTGTCATTGACAAGATTGAAGTTGTAGAATCTGAGGAACCTCTAGTAGAACCGATTCATCCAGCTGAAGAACCTGTAGTGGAGTCCGTTCAACCTAAGGTGGAACCAGTTGAACTTGAACCTGAAGAAAAAGAATTTAACGATACTCCGACCAAGATAGATGTGACTTATAAGACAGAAGAGGCCAATACATCAGTTGCTTCTTCTGAGAATAAAGCTGAAGCGCTAGCTTCAACTGGATCCTCAGACAGATTAACGGAGGAATCACGTCGTAACCGTCGCCGTAAAGGTAAAAAAACAACCAAGAAAAAGAAAAAATCAAAAGCCAAAGGTTTCCTAGTAACCTTTTTAGTTCTCTTGGTGCTTGTGGCTGCTGGTGGATACTTTGGGTACGGTTATGTTCAAGACTCTTTGAAACCTGTTGATGCGAGCTCTAAGGAGTATATGACAGTTCAAATTCCAGAAGGATCAAATGTGCAACAAATTGGGAGCACTTTGGAAAAATCTGGTTTAGTCAAACATGGACTTATCTTTAGTATTTATGCTAAGTATAAGGGTTCAGACTTGAAGTCAGGTTATTACAATTTGAAGAAGAGCATGAGTACGGATGACTTGATTCAGGAATTGCAAAAAGGTGGAACTCCTGAACCTCAAGAACCAGTGCTTGCAAACTTAACTATTCCGGAAGGTTACACCTTAGAGCAAATTGCTCAGACAGTAGGTCAACTCCAAGGTGATTTTAAAGAACCTCTTACAGCGGATGCTTTCATGGCAAAAGCTCAAGATGAAACCTTCATCTCCCAACTAGTAGCCAAGTATCCAAACCTTCTTGGAAGTCTTCCAACAAAAGACAGTGGCGTTCGTTATCGCCTTGAAGGTTACCTTTTCCCAGCAACCTACACTATCAAAGACAGCACCACAGTTGAAAGCTTGATTGATGATATGTTAGCAGCTATGGACAAGGCCATGTCACCGTATTACACTACGATCAAAGAAAAGAATCTGACAGTTAATGAATTGCTCAGTATTGCTTCTCTTGTCGAAAAAGAAGGTGCTAAGACCGAAGATCGTAAATTGATTGCGGGAGTCTTCTATAACCGCTTGAATCTTGGTATGCCACTTCAAAGCAACATTGCTATCTTGTATGCTGAAGGAAAACTTGGCCAAAAGATTAGCTTGGCTGATGATACTGCAATTGATACTACGATTGATTCACCTTATAATGTTTATACACATCTTGGCC
Organism: Streptococcus sp. BS35b; assembly: GCF_000286475.1. Lineage (NCBI taxonomy): Bacteria > Bacillati > Bacillota > Bacilli > Lactobacillales > Streptococcaceae > Streptococcus > Streptococcus sp. BS35b. Next base: position 39,626 of record NZ_ALKH01000012.1, on the reverse strand, counting down.
TCATGCCCGGACCAGTTGATAGTCCAAGCCTCGATGCGATTGAAGCAAGTGTAAATCAGACAAAGAGTGAGTACTTATACTTTGTAGCAAATGTTGAAGACGGTAAAGTGTACTTTGCAACGACAAAAGAAGAGCATGACCAAAACGTTGCAGAACATATCAATAGTAAATTAACACAATCAAGTAGTTCAAACTAAAATTATGTGGTTTTCCACATAATTTTGTTTTAAAAAAGTAATAGAAAAGAAAGTTGAAAAAATGGCAGAAAAAACTTACCCAATGACCCTTGAAGAAAAGAAAAAGTTAGAAAAAGAATTAGAAGAATTGAAACTCGTTCGTCGCCCCGAAGTAGTAGAGCGTATCAAAATTGCTCGTTCGTACGGGGATCTTTCAGAAAATAGCGAGTACGAAGCAGCTAAGGATGAACAAGCTTTTGTTGAAGGACAAATTTCAAGTCTAGAAACCAAAATTCGCTATGCTGAAATTGTTAATAGCGATGCAGTTGCCCAAGATGAGGTAGCTATCGGTAAGACCGTAACCATCCAAGAAATCGGTGAAGAGGAAGAGGAAGTCTACATCATCGTCGGTTCTGCAGGTGCGGATGCTTTCGCTGGGAAGGTATCAAATGAAAGTCCGATTGGACAAGCTTTGATCGGCAAAAAAACAGGCGATATTGTTACGATTGAGACACCTGTTGGTAGTTACGATGTCAAAATTTTAAAGGTTGAGAAAACAGCCTAAATAGAATGAAAATGGAGTAGTGGAGGTCTTGACTTGCTCAACTCCTTTTTGATTTTTTGAATAAATAGGAGACTATATGAGTTCAAATAAGAAAAAAAATAAAATGGAGCGTGGTTTAACCAATCGCCATGTTCAGGTGATGGCCATTGCGGGAACAATCGGAACAGGACTTTTCCTAGGTGCTGGTCGCTCTATCAGCCTTACAGGACCTTCTATCATCCTGATTTATATGATCACAGGAGCCTTTATGTTTTTGATGATGAGGGCTGTTGGAGAGATGCTGTATCAGGATCCAGAACAACATACCTTTATCAACTTTATCACCCGTCATTTGGGGAAAGGCTGGGGATATTTCTCAGTTTGGTCTTATTGGTTGTCAGTTGTCTTTATCGGTATGGCAGAAATCACTGCTATCTCAGACTATGTCCGCTTCTGGTTTCCCACATGGCCTAGCTGGATGATTCAGCTTGTCTTTTTAACGATTTTGGCTTTGGTCAATCTGATTGCGGTTAAGCTCTTTGGAGAAGTCGAGTTTTGGTTTGCTATGGTCAAGATTGTGGCGATTTTAGCCATGATTGCCACTGGGGTATTTATGGTTTTGACAGGCTTTAAGACACCGCATGGTGTTGCAAGCTTGGCAAATATCAGCGACCAGTTCTCTCTTTTTCCAAACGGAGTTATGAACTTTGTCATGGCCTTTCAAATGGTATTTTTTGCCTATCTGATGATTGAGTTTATCGGGGTGACAACTTCTGAAACAAAGAACCCTCGTCAGGTCTTGCCCAAAGCTGTTAAGGAAATTCCTCTCAGAATTATCTTCTTCTACGGGGGAGCTCTCATTGCGATTATGGCCATTATTCCTTGGTCTTATCTTAATTCTTCAGATTCTCCATTTGTAACGGTCTTTGAACTGGCGGGGATCAAGTGGGCGGCGGCTCTAATCAACTTTGTTGTCTTGACATCAGCGGCGTCTGCTCTTAACTCAACTCTCTACTCAACAGGGAGACACTTATATCAGATTGCCCATGATTCGCCAAATCGTTTCTTAAAGGCCATCAAGGTCGATACCCTTTCTCGCCACAATGTACCTCAAAATGCCATCATCGCCTCAGCGATCTTGATTGCTCTGGCTGCCTTTATCAACGTGCTACCAGGTGTTTCAGATGCCTTTGCTTTGATAACAGCATCCTCATCAGGTGTTTACATCGCGATTTATATCTTGATTATGGTGGCTCATCTAAAATACCGCAAGTCACAAGACTTCATGGCGGATGGCTACCTCATGCCCCATTATCGTTTTCTAAATCCTTTAACCATGCTCTTCTTTATCTTTGTCTTTGTAACCCTCTTTTTACAAGAATCTACCTTTATGGGAGCAATTGGTTCAGCTATATGGATTATCGTTTTCGGAATTTATAGCCAGTGGAAATTTAGAAAATAACTCATGGACTCATCAACTCTGCTTGGTGAGTTTTTTTCTAGTTTGACAGTCTATTGAAATAGGATTATAATCAAGCTGTAGTAGTTTATTAGGAGGTTTGGATGCACGTTAGATTGGAAAATAAAGCGTCCCAGAAAGCGCAAGAAATAGGGAATTTGATTCGTGCTTATAATCGTTCCAAAAGAGAAGAGTCTGAAAGCGAGCCACTGAATCTTTATGTCGAAGACGAAAAGGGTAATCTCTTGGCAGGCTTAGTAGCAGAGACTTTCGGAAATTGGCTGGAAATCGAGTATTTGTTTGTGAAAGAGGAATTGCGAGGACAGGGAATCGGTTCAAAACTATTGGAGCAAGCTGAAAATGAAGCTAAGAATCGAAACTGTCAGTTTGCTTTCGTCAATACTTACCAGTTTCAAGCGCCAGATTTTTATCTAAGCCATGGCTACAAGGAAGTCTTTACCTTGCAAAACTATCCCTATACAGGTCAAAGATTTTATTACCAAAAGGATTTGTAAGCTGAATATGAAAGTATAAAGCAAAGAGGAAATCTTCACATCACTATGGAGGTGGGCTAATGGATATCATACTAGATATGGGTAACGTCTTGTTAGAATGGAACAAGGATAAGATTTTGCAAGGCGTTTCGGATACGAAGGAAGAATATTTGGTTTTAGATAAAGCTATTTTTCAGTCGGGGCTCTGGTTAAGATTAGATCTTGGGACCATGACGAGAGAGGAGTTGGTGCTAAAAGTTGTGTCGATGATTGGAAGGGGCTATCAAAAGAAGGTTGAAGAAGTTATCTGGAATTGGCCTAGCTACATTGATATTTATAGGGAAGTCTTTCCTGTCTTGTCAGAACTAAAGAAAAAGGGGCATCACATCTTTGTCTTGTCCAATACCTCAAAGGTATTTTATGACTTGCTAGAAGAGCAACTGTCTCCCTTAAAAGAACTTTTAGATGGCTTTGTCCTATCCTGTGATATAAAAGCTATAAAGCCTGATTTGGCAATGTTTAAGGGGATTCTCGATAAATATCAGCTAGATCCCGTAAACTGTGTCTTTCTAGACGATATTGAGGACAATACAAACGCAGCTGAGAAATTGGGCATTAGGGCCTATCAGGTCAAGAAAAGAAGTGATGTCGTCGATATTTTGAAATCCTACATTTAAAGGTAACACTCTCTATTTTTTGTGATAGAGAGTTTTTGTTAACAAAATCTTACAAAATGACATTTATATATTGCATTAAGTTAGATATATGGTATAATGTTTTTAAAAGAAGCGCAACTTTTTAAAAATGTGAAGGAGGACGCTAGTGGCTAAAAATTTAAAATTAAAATTAGCTCGGGTGGAGCGTGATTTAACACAAGGGGATTTGGCAGAAGCTGTGGGTGTTACTAGGCAGACTATAGGCTTGATTGAAGCTGGGAAATACAATCCTAGTCTCTCCCTCTGTCAGTCCATTTGCAGATGTTTAGGCAAAACTTTAGATCAATTATTTTGGGAGGAAGAAGATGAAAAATAGATTTTTTTATTATCAATTATTAGACGAAAGGGAAGAACAACTGATTAACAAAGCTGGGACAGAGTCTTTTTATATGTTTATCGGGCTCATTTTGTTAAGTTATTTGGTGGTTGTATTAGCACCTGCTCTTTTTAATCCTAATATTCTTCTAGTTACTCTTCTTTTAGGAATTTTCTTCTTTTTCAATCGTGCACGACAACTTGGAGTGACCTACTATAGTCGTTTTCATTTTACGATTGGAGGGTGTTTGCTGGTAACTCTTGCTATTACGACTCTCTTGATGTTACAGAATTATCAATTCAATATCGAAATTTATCAGTACAATCCTTTGAACGTTAAATACTTGTCTGCTTGGGGTATTACTTATCTGATTTACCTTCCTTGGGTTTTTATCGGCAATCTCGGCCTTAAAAGTTATGGCGAATGGGCCCAAAAAAAGTTTGAGCGAGATATGGATGAACTGGAGAGTGGAGAATAGCTTGTTATCTTTTTATCAATCTCGGTAAAATGTGTTATAATAGTACTAATTTATCGGACGGTGTGAAAGTGGTAGAATACGTTCATACCTTTGTAAAGTAGGAAGAAGGAAAACAGATGTATCCAGATGATAGTTTGACATTGCACACGGACTTGTACCAGATCAATATGATGCAAGTTTACTTTGACCAAGGAATTCACAATAAAAAGGCGGTCTTTGAAGTTTATTTCCGCCAGCAACCTTTTAACAACGGTTATGCAGTTTTCGCTGGCTTGGAAAGAATTGTACATTATCTTAAAGACTTACGCTTTTCAGATAGCGATATTGCCTACTTGGAGTCGCTTGGCTATCATGGGGCGTTCTTAGACTACCTCCGCAATTTCAAGTTGGAGTTGACGGTTCGTTCTGCTCAGGAAGGGGACTTGATTTTTGCTAATGAACCGATTGTACAGGTGGAAGGTCCTCTAGCTCAATGTCAATTGGTTGAAACGGCTCTCTTAAACATCGTTAACTTTCAAACCTTGATAGCGACCAAGGCAGCACGTATTCGTTCGGTCATTGAAGATGAACCCTTGATGGAGTTCGGGACACGTCGTGCGCAAGAAATGGATGCAGCTATTTGGGGAACACGCGCAGCTGTGATTGGTGGTGCCAATGGAACCAGCAACGTGCGTGCTGGTAAGCTCTTTGATATTCCAGTCTTGGGGACTCATGCCCATGCCTTGGTACAGGTTTATGGAAACGACTATGAAGCCTTCAAGGCCTATGCGGCAACCCATCGTGATTGTGTCTTTCTTGTGGATACCTATGACACCCTTCGCATCGGCGTGCCAGCTGCTATTCAGGTGGCGCGTGAGCTGGGTGACCAGATTAACTTTATGGGTGTACGGATTGACTCTGGAGATATTGCCTACATTTCTAAGAAAGTCCGTCAGCAACTGGACGAGGCTGGATTCACAGAGGCTAAGATCTATGCTTCTAATGACCTAGATGAAAATACCATCCTCAATCTCAAGATGCAAAAGGCCAAGATTGATGTCTGGGGTGTGGGAACCAAGCTGATTACAGCTTATGATCAGCCAGCTCTTGGGGCAGTTTATAAGATTGTAGCTATTGAAGATGAGAATGGTCAGATGCGCAATACCATCAAACTGTCTAATAATGCGGAAAAAGTGTCTACGCCAGGTAAGAAGCAGGTATGGCGCATTACCAGTCGTGAAAAAGGCAAGTCAGAAGGTGACTACATCACTTATGATGGTGTGGATGTGAGCGGCATGACTGAAATCAAGATGTTCCATCCGACCTATACCTATATCAAAAAAACCGTTCGTAATTTTGATGCCGTTCCTCTCTTGGTGGATATTTTCAAAGCAGGAACATTAGTTTACAACTTGCCTAGTTTGACTGAGATTCAGGCTTATGCTCGCAAAGAATTTGACAAGCTTTGGGATGAGTATAAACGCGTGCTCAATCCACAGCACTATCCAGTAGACTTGGCGCGTGATATTTGGCAAGATAAGATGGATTTGATTGATAAGATGCGCAAGGAAGCTCTTGGTGAAGGAGAAGAAGAATGAGTTTGCAAGAGACCATTATCCAGCAACTGGGTGTCAAGCCAGTGATTGACGCTCAGGAAGAAATCCGTCGTTCGATTGATTTCTTAAAGAGATACTTGAAAAAACACCCCTTCCTTAAAACTTTTGTACTAGGAATTTCTGGAGGTCAGGACTCAACCTTAGCAGGGCGCTTAGCGCAATTAGCGATGGAAGAAATGCGAGCAGAGACAGGAGATGACAGCTACCAATTTATCGCTGTCCGCCTGCCATATGGCGTGCAAGCTGATGAGGCAGATGCTCAAAAAGCTCTTGCTTTCATCCAGCCAGATGTCAGCTTGGTGGTGAATATCAAGGAATCAGCTGATGCCATGACAGCTGCAGTCGAAGCGACAGGAAGCACTGTTTCAGACTTCAACAAGGGAAATATCAAGGCGCGTAGTCGTATGATTGCTCAATATGCCCTTGCGGGTGCCCATAGCGGAGCGGTCATTGGAACAGACCATGCTGCGGAAAATATCACAGGTTTCTTTACCAAGTTTGGTGACGGTGGTGCGGATATTCTCCCTCTTTACCGCCTCAATAAACGCCAAGGAAAACAACTCTTGAAGGAGCTTGGTGCAGACCCAGCCCTTTATGAAAAAATCCCAACAGCAGATTTGGAAGAAGACAAACCTGGACTTGCAGACGAAGTCGCCCTCGGAGTCACTTACAATGAAATTGATGATTACCTCGAAGGCAAAACCATCAGTCCAGAAGCCCAAGCGACTATCGAAAACTGGTGGCACAAAGGCCAACACAAACGCCACCTACCAATCACCGTATTTGATGACTTTTGGGAGTGAGACAGAAATCGGTAACTCTAAGAGTTCGATTTCGTTGTCTCACCCCCGCAACGATGACTAGGTTTGAAAAAGCTTGGTAAAGCGCATTTCAAACCAGACAGCGACTGCGTCAAGGGATTAGATAAAACACTTGTTTCCTAGCTACTACTGAGTATAGTCTTTTTACCCTGAGCCTTAAGCTTAGAAAGCGAGGTAACATTATGAAAGCAATCGGTACGCAAATGTTAGAGACGGAACGTTTAATCTTGAGAAGATTTGTGGAGAGTGATGCGGAAGCCATGTTTCAAAATTGGGCTTCGTCTGCTGAGAATCTAATCTATGTCTCTTGGGATCCTCATCCTGATGTTGAGGTGACTCGGAACTCGATTCGAAATTGGGTTGCATCCTATACCAATCCCAACTATTACAAATGGGCCATTTGTCTCAAAGAAAACCCAGAGCATGTGATAGGAGATATCAGCATCGTTGAGATGAATGATACTGATTCTTGTTGTGAAATTGGCTATGTTTTAGGAAAAAACTATTGGGGGCGTGGTATGATGACGGAGGCCCTGAAAGCTGTGTTAGACTTCTGTTTTAATCAAGCAGGTTTTCAAAAAGTCAGAGCTCGTTACGCCAGTCTTAACTCAGCTTCAGGCCGTGTGATGGAGAAGGCTGGAATGTCCTATCTAAAAACCATTGCCAATGGTGTGGAGAGAAAAGACTACGTTGCGGACCTTATTTATTATCAGATAAGTAGGGAGGACAGGTGATTCTCTTTTCTGTTTCTACCAAAGTCAGACCTTGTCTGGCTTTTTTTGTGCCATATTTCTAAATAAACTGATTAAATTCCTATTTTTCCCTATCATTGTCCCTGTTTTTTCTGGAGTTTTGGAGCTATAATAGTCCTATCAAATCAAAGAATGGAGGAAGGCAATGGACAATGTAATCTTTTTTATCAGTGTTTTTCTTGCTGGAATTCTTTCCTTCTTTTCTCCTTGTATCTTACCCTTGTTACCTGTCTATGCGGGGGTCTTACTTGATGACAAAGATGGTGCTCAGGATTCTAGTGGAAAATTTTCAATCTCAGTTGTAAGTTTATTGCGAACTCTGGCCTTTATAGCGGGGATTTCTTTTATCTTTATCTTACTGGGTTATGGAGCTGGTTTTTTAGGCAATTTGCTGTATGCTTCTTGGTTTCAGTATGTGACGGGTACGATTATCATTCTCTTGGGCTTGCACCAGATGGAAGTTTTACATTTGCAGGGACTCTACAAGGAAAGAAGGCTACAATTAAAGAGACAGGGGCAAAAGGGTAACGGCTATAGTCAGGCATTTTTACTGGGGTTGACCTTTAGTTTTGCTTGGACGCCGTGTGTGGGGCCAGTTCTGGGGTCTGTTTTGGCTTTGGCGGCTTCAGGTGGTTCAGGAGCTTGGCAGGGAGCTGGTCTCATGTTGGTTTACACGCTGGGATTGGCGCTACCATTTTTAGTCCTAGCTCTCGCCTCCAGCTATGTTTTGAAACATTTCCGAAAACTGCATCCTTACCTCGGAATCCTCAAAAAAGTGGGTGGTTTCCTCATTATCGTGATGGGAATCTTGGTGCTTTTGGGAAATGCTTCCATTTTGACTACATTATTTGAATAGAGAGGAAAAAGAAATGAAAAAATGGCAAACATGTCTCGTTGGAGTAGGCTCAATCTGTTGCTTGGCAGCCTGTTCGGCTAAAAATATGGCAGACGAGTCTACTATGAAGGAGCAAACGAAAACAGAACAAGTCAGTTCGCAAACTGCGACTAAAGGTCAGGCGGTTGCTGATTTTGAACTGATGGGAGTAGATGGCAAGACCTATCGTTTGTCTGATTACAAGGGCAAGAAAGTCTATCTCAAATTCTGGGCTTCTTGGTGTTCCATCTGTCTAGCCAGCCTTCCAGATACGGATGAAATTGCTAAAGAAGCTGGTGATGACTATGTGGTCTTGACAGTGGTGTCTCCTGGACACAAGGGGGAGCAATCTGAAGCAGACTTTAAGAACTGGTACAAGGGCTTGGATTATAAAAATTTCCCAGTTTTAATTGATCCATCAGGTAAACTCTTGGAAAGTTATGGTGTCCGTTCTTACCCGACTCAAGCCTTTATAGACAAGGAAGGCAAGCTGGTCAAAACGCAACCAGGTTTTATGGATAAGGATATGATTTTGAAAGAATTGAAAGAAATGGGGTAGAGAAAGGCTATGAATGATAAAGTAAAACTTTTTGTCTTGGCAGGGGTCATTCTCCTAGCCATAACCGGTTTCTATTTTCTATTGATGCGAAATGCAGGGCAAACAGATAGCTCGCAAATTGAGAAAGCGTCCGTTAGCCAAGGAGGAAAAACAGTGAAAAAAACAGAAGTGAGTAAAGACGCAGACTTGCACGAAATTTATCTAGCTGGGGGATGTTTCTGGGGAGTGGAGGAATACTTCTCACGCGTGCCTGGAGTAACCGATGCCGTTTCAGGCTATGCAAACGGTAGAGGGGAAACAACCAAATACGAATTGATTAACCAAACAGGACATGCAGAGACTGTCCATGTCACCTATGATGCCAATCAAATTTCCCTCAAGGAAATTCTGCTTCATTACTTCCGCATCATTAATCCAACCAGCAAAAATAAACAAGGAAATGATGTGGGGACCCAGTATCGTACTGGTGTTTATTACACAGATGATAAGGATTTGGAAGTAATCAACCAAGTCTTTGATGAAGTTGCTAAAAAATATGACCAACCTCTGGCAGTTGAAAAGGAAAACTTGAAGAATTTTGTGGTGGCGGAAGATTATCACCAAGACTACCTCAAGAAAAATCCAAATGGCTACTGTCATATCAATGTCAATCAAGCTGCCTATCCTGTCATTGATGCCAGCAAATATCCTAAACCAAGTGATGAGGAATTGAAAAAGACCTTGTCACCTGAGGAGTACGCCGTTACCCAGAAAAATCAAACAGAACGAGCTTTTTCAAACCGCTATTGGGATAAATTTGAATCCGGTATCTATGTAGATGTGGCCACTGGCGAACCTCTCTTTTCATCAAAGGACAAGTTTGAGTCTGGTTGTGGTTGGCCTAGTTTCACCCAACCAATCAGTCCAGATGTTGCTACCTACAAGGAAGATAAGTCCTACAATATGACGCGCATGGAAGTGAGAAGTCGAGTTGGGGATTCTCACCTTGGCCATGTCTTTACGGATGGACCACAGGACAAGGGGGGCTTGCGCTACTGTATCAATAGTCTCTCTATCCGCTTTATTCCCAAAGACCAAATGGCAGAAAAAGGCTATGCCTATTTACTAGATTATGTTGATTAAGAAGTCTTTCCTAAGCAGTTAGAGGAGAATTTTGCTATACTGATACTAGTAAGTGGTAAAGGAGCGGAGCATGACCTACACAATCTTAATCGTAGAAGATGAGTATCTGGTAAGACAAGGCTTGACCAAGCTAGTCAATGTAGCAGCCTACGATATGGAAATCATCGGTCAGGCTGAAAATGGAAGACAGGCTTGGGACTTGATTCAAAAGCAGGTGCCAGATATCATTTTAACCGATATCAACATGCCTCAGCTAAATGGCATCCAGTTGGCCAGTCTGGTACGAGAAACCTATCCACAAGTGCATTTGGTCTTTTTAACAGGTTACGATGATTTTGATTATGCCTTGTCTGCTGTCAAACTCGGTGTAGATGATTACCTGCTCAAACCCTTTTCTCGTCAGGATATTGAGGAAATGTTAGGGAAAATCAAGCAAAAACTAGACAAGGAAGAAAAGGAAGAGCAGTTACAAGATTTATTGACTGATCAGTTTGAGGGAAATATTGCTCAGAAGATCCAGTCTCATCTGGCTGATAGTCAATTTAGTTTAAAGTCTTTAGCCAGTGAATTGGGCTTTAGTCCGACTTATTTGAGCTCCTTGATTAAGAAAGAGTTGGGGTTGCCTTTTCAGGATTACCTGGTGAGAGAGCGTGTCAAACAAGCCAAGCTCTTGCTTTTGACCACAGATTTAAAGATTTACCAGATAGCCGAAAAGGTTGGTTTTGAGGATATGAACTACTTTACCCAACGTTTTAAACAGATTGCAGGTGTGACACCTCGTCAGTTTAAGAAGGGAGAAGGTCGATGAAGCGTTCTTCTCTTTTAGTCAGAATGGTTATTTCCATCTTTCTGGTATTTCTTATTCTCCTAGCTCTGGTTGGGACTTTCTACTATCAATCTAGTTCATCAGCTATTGAGGCCACTATTGAGGGCAATAGTCAAACGACCATTAGCCAAACTAGCCACTTTATTCAGTCTTATATCAAAAAATTAGAAACTACCTCTACCAGTTTGACCCAGCAGAAGGATGTGTTGGCCTATGCTGAGAATCCTAACCAAGACCAAGTCAAGGGAATCCGAGATCTGTTTTTGACGATCTTAAAGGCAGACCAGGACTTGAAAACGGTGGTACTGGTCACCAAATCCGGTCAGGTTATTTCTACAGATGATAGTGTGCAGATGAAAACTTCCTCAGATATGATGGCTGAGGATTGGTACCAAAAAGCTATTCATCAGGGAGCTAAGCCAGTTTTGACACCAGCTCGTAAATCAGACAGTCAGTGGGTCATTTCTGTCACTCAGGAACTTGTCGATACAAAGGGAGCCAATCTTGGCGTACTTCGTTTGGATATTTCCTATGAAACTCTGGAAGCCTATCTCAACCAACTCCAGTTGGGCCAGCAGGGCTTTGCCTTTATCATCAATGAAAACCATGAATTTGTCTACCATCCTAAACGTACTGTCTATAGCTCAGCGAGTGAAATGGAGGCCATGAAACCCTACATCGAGACGGGGCAGGGCTATACGTTAGATCACCAATCCTACGTCAGTCAGGAACAGATTCCAGGTACTGATTGGACGGTTATAGGCGTATCTTCGTTGGAGAAGTTAGACCAGGTTCGGAGTCAACTCATGTGGACCTTGCTTGGGGCCAGTGCCTTATCTCTTCTTGCCTGTCTCTGCTTGGTGTGGTTCAGTCTCAAACGCTGGATTGCCCCTTTGAAGGATCTGAGAGAAACCATGCTGGAAATTGCTTCTGGTACACAAAATCTTCGAGCCAAAGAAGCTGGTGCCTATGAACTGAGAGAAGTGACTCGCCAGTTTAATGCCATGTTGGATCAGATTGATCAGCTGATGGCAGATGTGCGCAGGCAGGAAGAAGCGACCCGGCAGTATGAACTTCAAGCCCTATCAAGTCAGATTAACCCCCATTTCCTCTACAATACTTTGGACACTATCATCTGGATGGCTGAATTTCAGGATAGTCAGCGAGTGGTTCAGGTGACCAAGTCTTTGGCAACCTATTTCCGCTTGGCGCTCAATCAAGGAAAGGATTTGATTTCTCTTTCTGATGAAATCAATCATGTCCGCCAGTACCTCTTTATCCAGAAACAACGCTATGGTGATAAGCTGGAGTATGAGATTGATGAAGATCCTGCTTTTGGTAACCTAGTCTTGCCCAAGCTGGTGTTGCAACCTCTTGTAGAAAATGCTCTTTACCATGGCATTAAGGAGAAGGAAGGTCAGGGCCATATTAAAGTTTCTGTTCAGAAAAAGGATACAGGGCTTGTCATCCGCATTGAGGATGATGGTGTTGGTTTCCAAAATCCTGACGATAGTAGTCAAAGTCAGCTCAAACGTGGGGGAGTTGGCCTACAAAATGTCAACCAACGACTCAAACTTCATTTTGGAGACAATTACCAGATGAAGATCAATTCTGCATCCGAAAAAGGGACGACAGTTGAAATATACATTAATAAAATAGTAATTAGCTAACTCCCAGTCTATTCTGGGAGTTTTACTTTTAAAAATCAGAATGATTAGTTGGCCTTGATAAAATCAGTAAAAAAAGATATGATAGATAGTGACAAAAGAGGTATCAAGTATGAAGGAAAAAGACATTCAAAGAGCAACAAGCCAGATTGTAGAAGATGTAATAGACAAGGCTAATTTGAAGCAAGGAGCCATCTTTGTTTTGGGCCTTTCTTCTAGTGAGGTGATAGGTGGTCAGATTGGCAAGGAATCCAGTCAAGAAATTGGGGAAATCATCGTGAAAACCATCCTAGATATCCTAGAGGAAAAAGGAATTCATCTAGCTGTTCAAGGTTGTGAACATGTCAATCGAGCCCTCGTTGTTGAACGTCAGGTGGCAGAGCAGTTTGGTCTGGAAATCGTCAGTGTCCTTCCTACACTTCATGCAGGAGGTTCGGGTCAGTTGGCAGCCTTCAAGTTTATGCGGGATCCAGTTGAGATTGAATTTATCAAGGCCCATGCTGGATTGGATATCGGAGATACTGCGATTGGCATGCATGTTAAGCATGTTCAGGTTCCGATTCGCCCTCTTTTGAGAGAAATTGGGCATGCCCATGTAACGGCTCTAGCTAGTCGTCCCAAACTAATCGGAGGTGCGCGTGCGCAGTATCCAGAAGATTCTATCAGAAAGTCATAAAATCATTCGATAGTAACAGAAGAAAAGCAAAAGACAGAGGAAAAATGGTATAGATACCATGACTTCCTCTGTTCTTTTTTGTTGAATTTTTGTGTAAAGTACTCCAAATAAGACCATTTTTTTACAAGAAGAAGGGGTGCTATCTGATGGAGAATTGCCAAAAGTAGAAAAAGTAAGGTAGAGAATTTTTTTCGTTATAGAAATCAGTAAACAAAGCTGGATTTAGCTGTTCTAGGTTGGCTTTTTTGTGCTATACTTAAGATATGCATAGAAAAACAGTGATTGATTTTAGGGTTTTGGGGGAGAGATACACTTTTACCCAGCCGATTAAAGAGTTAAAAACGAGAGATTTAGCAGAAGTGGTGGACTTGATGGCACAAGTGGAAAGCTACCAAGAGCAAGGCTACTATGTAGTGGGCTACGTCAGTTATGAGGCTGCACCTGCATTTGAGGAGAAATTAGCAGTTCATAAAACTCCTTTACTGGCAGAGTATCTGTTATATTTTACAGTTCATGATAGGGTGGAAACATCGCTTATTCCTCTGACTTATGATGAAGTTAATTTGCCTTATGATTGGCAGGAAGTAACGTCTGCAGCAGACTATGAAAAGGCGATTGCCCAGATTCACCATCATTTGCGTCAGGGAGACACCTATCAGGTCAACTACACCGTCCAACTCAAGCAAGACTTGAGTGCCAATCCTTTTGCCATCTACAATCGTATGGTGGTAGAGCAGGAAGCGGGCTACAATGCCTATGTGGAACATGATGAGATGGCAGTGATTTCCATGAGCCCAGAGCTATTTTTTGAACAAAATGACCGAGAATTAACGACTCGTCCAATGAAGGGAACGACTAAGCGTGGGTTGACTGACGATGAAGATTTGAAAGAAGCAGCTTGGTTGGAGCAAGATCCTAAAAATCGCTCTGAAAATATGATGATTGTGGATCTCTTGCGCAATGATATGAACCGTATTTCTGAAGTGGGTAGTGAGCATGTGGAGCGTCTGTGCCAAGTGGAGCAGTATTCGACTGTTTGGCAGATGACTTCTACCATCAAGAGTCAGTTGCGAGAGGATGTGGACTTGGTTGCCATTTTTCGCTCTCTCTTTCCTTGTGGATCAATAACGGGAGCTCCGAAAATTGCGACCATGGAAATCATCAAGGACTTGGAGCCTAAACCGCGTGGAGTCTACTGTGGAACGATTGGTCTCTTGCTTCCAAATGGGCGACGAATTTTCAATGTCGCCATTCGGACCATTCAACTTCACAAGGGCCAAGCCATTTATGGAGTTGGAGGCGGGATTACTTGGGATAGCACCTGGGAGTCTGAATACCGTGAAGTGCATCAAAAGGCGGCTGTTCTCTATCGTAAACAAGCTCGTTTCAAATTGATTACTACAGGGAAAATCAGCCAGAAACGTTTGCTATTTGAAGATCAACATCTGAAAAGATTGACAAAGGCGAGTCGTTATTTTTCCTTTCCTTTTGGCCCAGAAGAACTGAGACAAAAGATAGAGGAAGAGTGTCAAGCTTGTGATTCTCACCAAGACTATCGTTTGCGAATTACTATCAGCAAGTCTGGAGAGATGGAACTCAGTCGCCAAATCTTAACACCCCTCAGTCCAAGTTTCTGCAAAGCCAAACTTTGTCTGCAAGAAGCAGATTTGAATCAATCATTTACCTACTTTAAAACAACTCATAGACCACATTTAAGCCTAGGAGAGCAAGAGAAAATTTACCACAATAAGTCAGGAGAACTACTTGAGACCTCTATTGGAAATCTGGTCTTAAAAATTAATGGTAAACTCTACACACCGCCTACCAGTCTAGGAATTTTGCCAGGGATTTACCGCCAGTATCTGCTGGAAACAGGACAGGTAGATGAAAAAGTCTTGACTTTGGCAGACTTGAACCAAGCAGAAGCTGTCTATGGCTGTAACGCAGTCAGAGGTTTGTATGAGTTGGAAGTGAATTCTAAATAAACTTCATAAACTAAAAAACATAATGGATATGTTGAATTGTTGAATTAAGTTTGATAAAATAAGAGGAAAACGATATCATTTTATGGGAGGAAATGATGAAAAAAACAGTTCTTTTTAAAGCTGGTCTAGCTAGCTTTTCTGCGTTGATGATGCTCGCTCAACCGACTTTTGCTAATGATACAATTCACTTTTCAAATTGTACAGAAGCGTGGGAAAATGGCTATTCTGATATTCATAGAGGAGAGCCTGGATACTCATCTAAACTAGATCGTGATGGTGATGGGATAGCTTGTGAACGTGCAAATGCACCTCGGGGAGTCTTTAAACCACGCCAGTCTAATCCACAGAATAGAGTTTCTTCTAGAGGATGGGTTAAGCAGGATGGATATTGGTATTATTATTCTGACAATGGTAATCCAGTAACAAATTCTTGGAAAGGAGATTACTATCTCAAATCAGATGGGACAATGGCTCAGAGTGAGTGGATATATGACTCATATTACAAAGGATGGTATTATCTCAAATCGGATGGTTCGTATGCACGAAATACATGGATAGGAAGTTACTACCTTAAAGCAAACGGAAAGATGGCTCAAAGTGAATGGATTTATGATTCATCATACCAAGCTTGGTATTATTTGAAATCAGATGGATCCTATGCCCAAAATGCTTGGCAAGGCGCTTTTTATCTTAAAGCGAACGGTAAAATGGCACAAGGTGAGTGGATATATGACTCTTCTTATCAATCCTGGTACTACTTGAAATCAGATGGTTCATACGCTCGTAATACTTGGCAAGGAAATTACTATTTGAAATCAGATGGTAAAATGGCAAAGAATGAGCGGGTTGATGGTGGTCGCTACTATGTGGATGCTTCTGGTTTGTGGAAACCATAAAGCAAACAAATTCTAGGGAAATAATGCAAACCTTTGCACAAAACAGACGATTCTGTTATACTATATCTGTAAGCATTTTCAATTAAAAAGGAGAAGACGATGAGTCAAAAGATTATTGGGATTGACCTTGGTGGAACATCCATCAAGTTCGCAATTTTAACTCAAGAGGGAGAAATCCAAGAAAAATGGTCTATCAAGACTAACATTTTGGACGAAGGAAGCCATATCGTAGATGATATGATTGAGTCTATTCAGCATCGTTTGGACTTGCTTGGATTGTCAGCTACGGATTTCCGAGGGATTGGAATGGGATCACCTGGTGTGGTTGACCGTGAGAAAGGAACTGTTATCGGTGCCTACAACCTGAACTGGAAAACTCTTCAACCAATTAAAGAAAAAATCGAAAAAGCCTTGGGCATTCCATTCTTCATCGATAATGATGCCAACGTAGCTGCTCTTGGTGAGCGCTGGATGGGCGCTGGTGAAAACCAACCGGACGTTGTCTTTATGACACTTGGTACAGGTGTTGGTGGCGGTATCGTTGCAGAAGGCAAATTGCTCCACGGTGTTGCTGGTGCTGCAGGAGAGCTTGGTCATATCACTGTTGACTTTGACCAACCAATCGCATGTACCTGTGGTAAAAAAGGCTGTCTTGAGACAGTTGCTTCAGCAACAGGGATTGTCAACTTGACTCGTCGTTATGCAGATGAATACGAAGGTGATGCAGCCTTGAAACGTTTGATTGATGACGGCGAAGAAGTAACAGCTAAAACTGTCTTTGACCTTGCAAAAGAAGGAGACGACCTTGCCTTAATCGTTTACCGTAACTTCTCACGTTACTTGGGTATCGCGTGTGCTAATATCGGCTCCATCCTAAACCCATCAACAATCGTTATCGGTGGTGGGGTATCAGCTGCCGGAGAATTCCTTCTCCAAGGTGTTCAGAAAGTCTACGACGAAAATACCTTCCCACAAGTACGCACATCTACAAAATTGGCTCTTGCAACTCTAGGAAATGACGCTGGAGTTATCGGAGCGGCATCACTTGTATTGCAATAAGATTATAAAAGGAGAAAAACACTACTTTAAAGCCAGTGATTTTCCTCCTTTCTTTTTTTATGCTATACTAGTTAGGACAATAAATGAGGTGAGAGTAAATGACAAAAGCAGATACGATTTTTAAAGAGAATATTGAACGAATCCTCAAAGACGGTGTCTTTTCTGAGCAGGCTCGTCCCAAGTACAAGGATGGGACAGTTGCTAATTCCAAGTACGTAACGGGTGCCTTTGCGGAGTATGATTTGTCTAAGGGGGAATTCCCCATCACAACCTTGCGTCCCATTGCGATTAAATCAGCCATCAAGGAAGTACTTTGGATTTACCAAGATCAGTCAAATAGCCTAGATGTTCTCAATGATAAGTACAATGTTCACTACTGGAATGACTGGGAAGTGGGAGATACGGGAACCATCGGTGAGCGCTATGGTGCGGTCGTTAAGAAACACGATATCATCAACAAGATTCTCAAGCAGTTGGAAGCCAATCCTTGGAACCGTCGCAATATCATCTCTCTCTGGGATTACCAAGCTTTTGAGGAGACGGACGGCCTCCTTCCATGCGCCTTTCAGACCATGTTTGATGTCCGTCGCGTTGATGGGGAAATCTATCTAGATGCGACCTTGACTCAGCGTTCTAATGACATGCTAGTGGCCCACCACATTAACGCTATGCAGTACGTAGCTTTGCAGATGATGATTGCCAAGCATTTCGGCTGGAAGGTTGGGAAGTTTTTCTATTTTATCAACAACCTTCATATCTATGATAATCAGTTTGAACAAGCAGAGGAATTGCTCCGCCGTGAGCCGTCAAACTGCCAACCACGTTTGGTCTTGAATGTACCAGATGGGACCAATTTCTTTGACATCAAAGCGGAGGACTTTGAGTTAGTTGACTATGATCCGGTTAAGCCACAGCTGAAGTTTGACCTAGCTATTTAAGAAAATACAAAAGAAGTTGAGATTTCTCAACTTCTTTTGTATTTTAATGTGATACGCGACGGCGAGCTGCTTTTTTGCGGTTTTCTTCGATGAAAGCTGCTTTTTGCTCTTCTGGCTCAATCACTTTCTTTTTAATTGCGTATACTGCACCTGCAACGGCAGCGACAGTGCCTGCGACACCTGTTACAAGACCTTTAGCGAATCCTTTAGCCATGAGTCTTCCTCCTTTATCTTCCCGAACAGTCAGGCTCCTCAAGAGGTAGCATTTTTCTGACTGACCTTTTTGTGATATAATAATAGTAACGAAAAAATGGGAATTTTTCAAGGAAAAAAGATGAAAACAAAAATAATTGTGATTGTTGGACCGACTGCTGTTGGGAAGACAGCCCTTGCTATTGAAGTGGCCAAGCGCTTTGGTGGAGAGGTGATCAGCGGTGACAGTCAGCAAGTATACAGAGGGTTGGATATTGGGACGGCCAAGGCTAGCCCAGAGGAGCAAGCTGCTGTTCCTCATCATTTGATTGATGTCAGAGAGGTGACCGAGTCTTACTCGGCTTTTGATTTTGTTTCGGAAGCTAAGAAGGCTATTGAGGATATTCATAACCGTGGTAAGCTAGCGATTATCGCGGGTGGTACAGGGCTTTATATCCAGAGTTTGCTGGAAGGCTATCATCTAGGTGGAGAAACACCTCGTGAGGAGATTTTAGCCTATCGAGCTAGTTTGGATGCTTTTACAAATGATGAATTAGCCCATCTTGTGGAGCAAGCAGGACTTGAAATTCCCCAGTTTAACCGTCGTCGTGCTATGCGTGCCTTAGAAATCGCCCATTCTAATCAGGATTTGGAAAATCAGGAAAGTCCTTATGAACCATTGATTATCTGCTTGGATGATGAACGCAGTCAGCTTTATGAGCGTATCAACCACCGAGTGGATCTGATGTTTGAGGCTGGTCTTTTGGATGAGGCCAAGTGGCTCTTTGATCATTACCCGGATGTGCAGGCTGCTAAAGGCATTGGCTACAAGGAACTCTTTCCTTATTTCCGTGGGGAGCAAACTCTTGAGGAAGCGAGCGAGAGTCTCAAGCGGGCGACGCGTCGTTTTGCCAAGCGTCAGCTGACCTGGTTCCGTAATCGCATGCAGGTCACCTTTTATCAGATAGGAGAGCCTGGCGTGCAGGACCGCATTTTAAGCCAGATAGAGGAGTTTTTAGATGATTGAAACGGAGAAAAAAGAGGAACGCGTCCTACTCATTGGTGTGGAATTACAGGGCATGGACAATTTTGACCTCTCTATGGAAGAATTGGCTAGTCTGGCTAAGACAGCTGGGGCAGTCGTTGTAGATAGCTACAGGCAAAAACGGGAAAAGTATGACTCCAAGACTTTCGTCGGCTCTGGTAAGTTGGAAGAGATTGCGCGGATGGTGGATGCAGAAGAAATTACCACTGTCATTGTCAACAACCGTCTGACACCACGGCAAAATGTCAATCTAGAGGAAGTTCTGGGTGTTAAGGTCATTGACCGTATGCAGTTGATTTTGGATATCTTTGCTATGCGGGCTCGAAGCCATGAAGGGAAGCTCCAAGTCCACCTGGCCCAGCTCAAGTATCTCTTGCCTCGCTTGGTTGGTCAGGGGATTATGCTCAGCCGTCAGGCTGGGGGAATTGGTTCCCGTGGACCTGGTGAAAGCCAGCTGGAACTGAACCGTCGTAGTGTTCGCAATCAAATCACAGATATCGAGCGCCAGCTCAAGGTGGTTGAGAAAAATCGGGCGACAGTCAGAGAAAAGCGTCTGGAGTCGAGTACCTTTAAGATTGGTTTGATTGGTTACACCAATGCTGGGAAATCAACCATCATGAACACCTTGACCAGCAAGACCCAGTATGAGGCTGATGAATTGTTTGCGACCCTGGATGCGACAACTAAAAGCATCCATCTGGGAGGCAATCTACAGGTGACTTTAACTGATACGGTTGGCTTTATCCAAGATTTACCGACTGAATTGGTATCCAGTTTCAAGTCGACTTTGGAAGAAAGCAAGCATGTAGACCTTCTGGTTCATGTCATCGATGCCAGCAATCCTTATCACGAGGAGCATGAAAAAACGGTTCTGTCTATCATGAAAGACTTGGATATGGAGGATATTCCTCGTCTGACCCTTTATAATAAAGCGGATTTGGTGGAGAATTTCACGCCTACTCAAACGCCGTATGCCCTCATTTCTGCCAAGTCTGAGGATAGTCGTGAGAACTTGCAAGCATTGTTTTTGGAGAAGATCAAGGAGATTTTTGAAGTCTTTACCCTGCGCGTGCCTTTTTCTAAGTCTTACAAGATACATGATCTAGAAAGTGTGGCGATTCTTGAAGAACGTGACTACCAAGATGATGGAGAAGTGATTACAGGCTACATTTCCGAGAAAAATAAATGGAGGTTAGAAGAATTTTATGACTGATATTAAAACTTTGGCTCTAAAGTATGGAGGTTATACAAGTCTGGATAAGGTCTATCTAGATCAACTTCTAGCTGGCAAAACAGAGCAAGAGCAGTTGGCTCTCATCACACCTCCTCCGAGTGTAGTCAATGCCTACTTTGCTGAACTTTACCAGAAAAAGAGTCCTGAAGCTGCGACGGATTATTTTTCAGAACTCAGTCATGAACTGAACCTCTACAATGTTGAGCCAAGTTTCACCTTTGAAAATAAGCCTTTTATTCGTCTTAATTTATCTGGCAAATCCTTTGGCTTTTGCTATGAGAGTGAGGGCTTGGGGCGAATCTTCTCTGAAAATGAAGAGGAAATCTCGGATGACTTGCTCTTTGAGATTGCACAAATTTTCCCTCATCAACTCGTCTTTGAAGAATCTGGAAAGATTTACATGAAGGATGCCGGAGAAGAGGAAGTTGTTAGTGTGGAGAGTCTCACAGCTTTGACTGATTTGGAAAGCTTGGCGGATGGTCGTAAACGTCTCAAAGGCTACAGCCAAGAGGATTTACTGCAAGAAGCTGCTGCTTTTTCTGGCAAGCGTTATTTCCGATCGGAAAATCGCACAGCCATGTTATATATTGATTAATTAGAAAGTATCGAATGGATATTCAATTTTTAGGAACGGGGGCTGGTCAGCCCTCTAAAGCCCGCAACGTTTCAAGTCTCGCATTAAAACTCTTGGACGAGATTAACGAAGTCTGGCTCTTTGACTGTGGAGAAGGAACGCAAAATCGTATTCTGGAAACCACGATTCGACCACGTAAGATCAGCAAAATCTTTATCACCCACTTGCACGGAGATCACATCTTTGGCTTGCCAGGATTTCTCTCTAGCCGTGCTTTTCAGGCTAATGAGGAGCAGACAGATTTGGACATCTACGGACCTCAAGGGATCAAGTCCTTTGTCTTAACCAGTCTTCGTGTGTCAGGTTCTCGTCTGCCTTACCGCATTCATTTCCATGAGTTTGACCAAAATTCTCTAGGAAAAATCCTTGAGACCGATAAATTCACTGTGTATGCAGAGGAGCTGGACCACACTATTTTCTGTGTTGGCTATCGTGTCATGCAAAAGGATCTAGAAGGGACCTTGGATGCTGAAAAACTTAAGGCTGCTGGTGTCCCATTTGGTCCACTTTTTGGAAAAATCAAAAACGGCCAGGACGTTGTTTTAGAAGACGGAACTGAAATCAAGGCAGCTGACTATATCTCAGCGCCACGTCCGGGCAAAATTATCACCATTCTGGGTGATACCCGAAAAACCAATGCCAGTGTGCGTCTAGCTGTCAATGCCGATATCTTGGTTCACGAGTCGACTTATGGCAAAGGAGATGAAAAAATTGCTCGCAATCACGGTCACTCAACCAATATGCAGGCAGCACAAGTAGCAGCAGAAGCAGGTGCCAAACGCCTCTTGCTCAACCATATCAGTGCTCGTTTCCTCTCAAAAGATATCAGCCAGCTCAAGAAAGATGCAGCAACTGTTTTTGAGAATGTCCATGTGGTTAAAGACTTGGAAGAAGTGGAAATTTAGAAGATTGAGAAAGGATAAATATGTCTACAATTCTCATTACAGGTGCTAGCGGTGGCTTAGCCCAAGAAATGGTCAAACTCTTGCCAAATGACCAACTCATCTTACTAGGTAGAAACAAAGAAAAACTAGCCCAACTATATGGAAATCATTCTAATGTGGAATTGATTGAAATCGATATTATTGATGACTCAGCCCTAGAAGCTCTGGTAGCTGACCTCTATCTCCGTTATGGAAAGATTGATGTTTTGATCAACAACGCTGGATATGGAATATTTGAAGATTTCGACCGGATCTCTGACAAGGACATTCATCAGATGTTTGAGGTTAATACCTTTGCCCTGATGAATCTGTCTCGTCGTCTTGCAGCTCGTATGAAAGAAAGCCGAAAAGGCCATATCATCAATATCGTCAGTATGGCAGGCTTGATAGCGACTAGCAAGTCCAGCCTTTACTCGGCAACCAAGTTTGCGGCCATTGGTTTTTCAAATGCTCTGCGCCTCGAACTCATGCCTTACGGTGTCTATGTCACGACGGTTAATCCAGGACCGATTCGTACTGCCTTTTTTGACCAGGCAGACCCAGATGGGACCTACCTCAAGTCGGTTGACCGCTTTCTCTTAGAACCAGATGCAGTCGCTAGAAAGATTGTCAAAACCATAGGAAAAAACAAACGGGAACTCAATCTCCCAGTTTTATTGAACCTAGCCCATAAGTTTTATACTCTCTTTCCTAAGCTAGCTGATAAGTTGGCAGGGGGAATCTTTAATTATAAGTGAGAAAGCTGTTCCCTTGAGGAATGGCTTTTTGCTTTAATAAGGAGGAGTTGTTGATCAAAAATAATCCCTGAAAATACTGGTAGTTTATCTCTATTTGATAGTTTTGGAGTATAATTGAGATAAGAAAGTTCATTAGATAAATGAAGTCCCAAACTAGCTAGCTTACCCTAGATAATGCCCTATGTATAGCCGGAGGTTGACAATGGAATTATTGACAATTGACCAAATTATTTCCATTATTGAGGAAGCAATACAAGGGCTTGACCCTGAGATAAGAGAAGGAATTGTCCTGAGCCATACTGAAGTGTCTGTGTCTGAACTGGATCGTTTGAAAAAACAACTGCAAATACAAGATTTGGATCCGATTTTTAGGAAGTATATTTTGGCCTATAACTGGGGGCAGGTCGGTTTTTTAAGTTACCAGTTTGGATATGGGGACGACACTAGTCTTACTTGGCTGATCAATCGCAATTTGGAATACCACGATTACTCGACTCTACAAGAAAGAGGCTTGATCATCATTGCAAATGGAGATCCCTACACTATTTTGCTGGATTGTCAATCTGGGGCAGTCTATGCTGTTGATGCAGAGATGACCTATGATGAAAAAATATGGCTGACACCAGATTTTCTAGCATTTGTTAGAGCCATGGGAACGGCTCAATCTGCAGTTTGGAAGGGTTGTGAAAGTGACTTCATCCACTTGATGACTAGAAAAGGCCATGAGTCCAGTTTGATATTCTGGCAGAGTCTGGTCGGATTTTATGATTGAAAATAGAAGGAGCAGGTCATGGAATTTATAGTAGCTGAGGAGGGAATCCCTCAAAATATCGGATGTCAGGGAGCCTTGATTGCCTATTATGGCAGTGAGATAGAATTTCATTATGAAACCGTGCCACCACACGGTGATGAGATTTTTTCTGCCAAGTTGCCTTTGTTGGGACTTGATCTACCCTTTTGGATCTATGGGAGAAATCTCATATTTTTAGATGCTTACTACCTCTTAGCAGAAACAGTTAAGAAAGGGACTTGGAATCCCATAACGAGCATGCTCATCAACATTCATACGGGGGAATACGCCAGCCTAGACCACTGGTACAATCATATATCTATTGAGCAAAACGGTCTTGAGTTGAAAAATGATTATGATGGACAAGTCCTGACTTTGAAAACGGTTGACAAACTTCATTGGCTTGCCCTAGATGCTGAATCAGAAGAAAGAAACTAAAAATGGCAAAGAAAAGAGTTACATTACCAAAAGAGTTTAAGGATTTAATGGATGAAGGAAATATTGAAGCCCTTAAAGCAGTCTATGACCGTTGTGAATTAACCGCTCATGATGGAAGATTTAGCTTATGTACACCTCTGCATATGGGAGGAGTCCCGGATGAATTGGTTATCTGGCTTGTTGAACAGGGCTTGGATATCAATATCCCTGATTATTATGGAGCGACTCCTTTGTACCGTCAGGCAACCATGGGAAGAGAGACTGTAAAACTCTTGCTCGAATTGGGGGCAGATATTGAAAAAAGCAATACTTATGGAAATACACCTCTGCATATGGCAGCTGAGTTTTTTCATCCTAAGACCGTTGCACTTCTCATAGAAAAGGGAGCAAATGTTAACCCTAAAAATGATAGGGGACAGACTCCACTAGACTCCGTTCTCACTGTCTGTCGGGGAATCTATATTGCCCAAATAGCTGAAATTGCCTCTATGCTGTTAGATGCAGGTGCTAAGAAAACATCTGCTATGAAAGAAAAGGTCGAAAATATCGGTAAAGATTTTGAATTTCATAGAGAAGGGATCAATCCCGACTATCTAGAAGCAGCAGATCAGGGTCTAGAAAAACTTTATGCTTTGTTTGATGTCAAGCCGGTAGCCAAACGAATAACCCACGATGGAGTTTCTCCGATTCTCGTAAAAGAAGGTAGCTGGGAGGAGCAATATGAGGAACTATGGTCTTTCTTGATTCCTTCAAGTGGAGCAGCCAAAACTGTTCAGGGAGAAGTTATTCGTATACCAGGTCGAGTTCGAGATGAACTGGATCGCAATGGTGGGGGCAACTGGGACAGGGACTATAGAAAAATGCTTCAAGCTCTCCCTCAATACTTGTCTCTAGGAATCCCCCTTTCAGATCAGGAATTAGAAGAGACTAAAGAGCTTATTGCTCAAGTTCATGGGAAAGATTTTGATGACGAGCCTCGCCTAGACCGCCTGTGTCAGCTAGCTATTGCTTGGATTAAGCAAAATCCTGAACCCCTTCTCCTAGAAAAAACAAGTTATAAGCGGTAAAAAGCATTGGAAGACAGATAAAATAAAGAAATCATGGTGAAATGATGCAACTAATTGACCAAGTTAAAAAAATAGAAACTTATATTTGTGAGTGTTTTGAAGACTGGGATTTGGATGATCCTGTAGAGGAAGGATATCTGGAAGATTATCAGGGCATTTCTGGTGCTTCTGAGGAAGAGCTTCAAGCCTTTGAGGAAATATTTGGCATTCGTCTACCTAGTGACTTCAAAGAGCTTTATAGCTATAAAAATGGGAGTAAATACCTCTCTATTTTACCTTGTGTAATTGACCAGAGAGATTTTACTTTTTCTCTCATGAGTCTACAGGAAATTGAGACTTGTAAAAAGTACTTTCAAAATAGAGATGCTCTGTTAACCGAATTTCCCGACTATTTTTCTAGTCAAGACCTAGAAAACATGCATGATAGTAGAATTAAGCCCTATCTTTTTAATAAAAAATGGCTTCCTTTTGCTCAGTATTGTGACTCTTGTTATCTTATGCTGGATTTTGATCCAGACCAGGAGGCTCAGGAAGGTCAGGTTATTTGCTACATCCATGATCCTGACCAGGTGATCTATGCGGCTGAAAGCCTTACAAATCTGATTGAAGGGATAATGGATGAGATCATATGAATGGACAAATGTACCAAATAGCCTGTATCGTGGCAGCAGCTAGGAAGGCTTTAAAAACTGATCAGGCAATCTTGTATCATCCTGACCAATATATCAATAAGATTTGCTTTCAAATTTTGCCGTCAAAAAATGGGGAAGCTACAGAACTTTCTGTATCTGATTGGTTTGAAGATCTTAAGGAAAAAGGTTTGAAGGACTTACAATTATTTTGTCCTATTTCAGTTGAAGACAGAGGTATTTTAGGCTTCTCCAATACAACACAGAGTTCAATTCTCTGTTTTGATAAAGATGGGAAGGCAAGTTATTTCCTACCAAATTGGAAATCTGCTTCCCCAGGCAGAGGCTGGGATGTTACCTACACCGAGTATGAATGGGAAAGGTCTTCTCAAGACATTCCTCACTATGAAAATAATATCGAAGAATTTAAGGACATATTGACTCGTATAGAAAATCTAGCAATTAAAATTGAATGTGACAACTTTGCCAAAGTCTTTCAATCTGCTAGAAATTTTTTGCTAGACCCAGAATCTGGTAAAGGGCTGGCAGAACCTCAAATTCCACTGCAACATCTAAGCATACTTAGAGCTGCAAGCTCAGCGGATGTTTTTGGAGGAATGGGATCCTGGAATGATGAACCTGGATGGCTGGCACAAGATAAGGGACTGGGTCAAGTATACGATGAACTTTCAGATCAATTGCTAAGAAATATTAGATCAGCCATTCTATTTGCCATCAACGAGTGGTGATGGATTAGGAGAGAGAAAATGGGGAAGTTAAAGTTAAGTCTATTGAATAAATGGGAACTAGACAAGGACTACAATAGTGTTTTCAATTCTGTCATGTTACATGATGGTAGAGCCTTTGTCTTGACCAGTGAGAAGGAAGCTTTCAATCTCTACTGTCTGCTTGAAGTATCACCTTTGGGTGTGAAGGAGATAGATGCTTGGTATTGTGACCATGTTTGGGAGGAAGAGCCTCTACTCTTTACAGATGGACAAAATATTGGCATCATCAAGGCTGGCAAGGAAATAGTCTATTATACTGGTGATTTTTCTAATCCAGAAATTATTGCCATAAAGGATCCGCAAAGTATACTTCCTAAAAAGGCACAAGAGAGATATTTTCAAATCGTATCAGATAGCGACCAGATACCCGTGTGTTTTGAAAATCAAGTTTATACAAATCAGGCAAGAAACTTTGCCCTTTTAGAATTTGATCGAGAGAAAAAGCAGGCGAAGTGGACCACTTATTCGCATATTGATAAAAAAGAGTTAAATCACCACGACACGAACTCAAGTTTTTGTCCTAAAATCGATAGTATGAAATCTTGGAAGCAAGAGCTCTATGCCTTTAGCTCTGGAGAAAGTCAAACCTCTGTCAATAAATGGGGCATGGACTATTATGCTCTTGTTAAAATCTCTAGTGATGGTCGTATTATCGAAAAGTTATTAGAATCTGAACATTTAAAGGCTTTAGGTAAAAAAGCTGGTGTCAATGGAATTTTTACGGATTCGCCTTATATTATCCTGAGCCCCCTACTTAAGAATGATGATTGGAAGGGCAAGCAAAAGCTATTTTCTCTGGCAACGAGAGAATTGTGCGATATAGCCTTGCCTAGAGGAATGAGTAAACACAAGCTTCAAAATATAACAGACAACTTTTGTTTAACCTTCCTGTACGACAGAGGATTAAAAGAACTTGCCCTTTGTCGGATTGACTAGGCTGTGAGGCTGAGTTTGGGAGCTTTTTATAGATAGGTGCTGATATTTCTTGATTAGTCTACAGTATTTATTTTGAGCTGTTTTCTTGTCAAATTTGACCAAGTATTGCAAATCGAATCTTAAAATAGTATACTAGAAATAGCAATTGTGAAAACGTTTGCGTTTCTGTTGATGATGATTATTTAGGAGACAAAATATGGAATTAACAGCCATTTATCATAGACAAGAATCAGAGTATGCTTATCTTTACAAAGAAGGTCAGCTACATATCCGAATCAGAACCAAGAAAAATGATGTCCAGCAGGTCATTTTACATTATGGAGATCCCTTTATCTTCATCGAGGATAAGTATGAAGCCAAGAAAGAAATGACTAAAGCAACCTCGGATGCTTTATTTGATTATTGGCAGGTTACAGTATCGGTTGATTTTGCACGGATTCAGTATCTCTTTGAACTCCTTGATGAGGAAGGTCAGGGTATTTTCTACGGTGATAAGGGTTGTGTGGAACATACTCAAGAAAACTTGGATGCGGAAGGAAATGGCTTTAAGCTTCCCTATATTCATGAAATCGACGGATGTCAGGTTCCTAGCTGGGTTTCAAATACCGTTTGGTACCAGATTTTCCCAGAACGATTTGCTAATGGAAATCCTAATTTGACTCCAGATGGAGCTCGAGAGTGGGATGCTGCCATTGCACCTAATAGGGATGACTTTTTTGGTGGAGATTTACAAGGGATTATCGACCATCTAGACTATCTAAAAGATTTGGGAATCACTGGACTTTATCTATGTCCGATTTTTGAAGCAACGACCAATCACAAGTACGATACGACGGATTATTTTGAAATTGACCGTCACTTTGGAGACAAAGAAGTCTTTGCTAATTTAGTCAAGGAAGCTCATAAACGTGGCATTAAGATTATGCTAGATGCTGTTTTCAATCATATCGGCTACCAGTCTGCCCAATGGCAGGATGTTCTAAAAAATGGAGAAAATTCCCCTTATAAAGATTGGTTCCATATTCAAGAGTTTCCAATTACAGAGGATAAACTTCAGAATCCAAGAGAACTCCCTTATCATACCTTTGCCTTTGCTAGCTATATGCCTAAGTTAAATACAGCAAATCCTGAAGTCAAAGACTATCTTCTCAGTGTTGCAACTTACTGGATTGAGAATTTTGATATCGATGCTTGGCGCTTGGACGTTGCCAATGAAATTGACCATCAGTTCTGGAAAGATTTTAGAAAGGTAGTTCTCGCTAAAAAGCCTGATTTGTATATTTTAGGTGAAATCTGGCATACGTCTCAGCCTTGGCTAAAAGGAGATGAGTTCCATGCAGTCATGAACTACCCGCTCTCTGAAAGTATCAAGGATTATTTCTTGCGTCAGCATAAAAAGACAGAGCAGTTCATTTCAGAAATCAATAGCCAGTCAATGTACTACAAGCAACAAATCTCAGAGGTTATGTTAAATCTCCTGGATTCTCACGATACAGAGCGTATTCTTACAACTGCCAAAGGAAATCTCCAACATGTCAAGGCTGCTTTAACCTTCCTCTACCTTCAAAAAGGGACTCCTTGTATCTATTACGGAACAGAGCTAGCACTAATTGGTGGACCAGACCCTGATTGCCGTCGTGTCATGCCTTGGGACCGTGTGTCTGAGGACAATGATATGCTAAATTTCATGAAGAAATTAATCCAAGTCCGTAAAGAAGTTGCAAGCATTATTCAGCATGGTTCCTATAGCTTGCAAGAAGTGAAACCATATGTTCTTTCCTTGAAATGGACCTACGAAGGAAAAGAAGTTCAGGCTATCTTTAATCAGTCTAAGGAGAATGTTATCTTGGACAGAGATTCAGTTGATTTAGCGAGTCATTGCCAGTTTGAAGATGGTCAGCAAGTCATATTGCCAGATGGATTTGTAGTTACTATTTCTGAGTAAAAAGGATTAAAATAATGGCACTCAAGGAAGTTTATGAGTATTTTCGTCACTATGATAAGGAAACTTATCAGGTTGTCGCCTGCATGGGCAATGAACCATCGGAAGAAGATGTTCAGGATTTTGAAAATCAATACGGCATTCGTCTGCCAGAAGATTTCAGGGAATTCACCATGTCATCTCTGGGAGGTCTCTTTATGGAAGTCAGAGAAGAGCTATGGCCAAGAGCCAAGGCTTACGATGTAGCACCATTTTGGACCTTCTGTCGAGGTATTAAGGTCTTGGGAATTGCAAATGGCATCCCAGATTTCTTAGATATTCGAATTAAAACCAAGGAATTACACGCTCTGGGCTTTGAGGATTATATTTCATTTCTGTCTATCATCGGTGATGGAGATGTAATTTTCTGCTTTGATAAGGACAATCACATAGTAGCTTTGGATTGGTATAATAGTGGCGAAACTGAAGAGCTTAATTGTGATTTTTCAGGACTTTTACTCCAGCAAATTGCCGAGCTAGAAGAGCGTAAAAATGAGATGGTCAATCTTTTGGAAAAGGGAAAATCTAGTCAATAATCTATAAGGAAATCCCAGTTTGATAGTCCGTAAAAGAGGTTGGGACAAAAGATCCCGACCTCACTTTTTTAGCAATCAAACTTTGACGCGGTAGCTGATTGAACTTTTTGTTCGTCTTTTAGACTCCAAAAAGCTCCTAATCATCCTCGCGAGGCTGGGACTACGAAATCGAGACTTTGTCTATCGATTTCTGTCCCACCGCCTTTTTTAGTAAAACCATTCACTAAATCTACATTCAGATTTTTAAACTTTTCTACAAATTATAGAAAAAACAATCAAAAATATGATTTTTTGTGTTTAGGGTATTGAAATTTCCTATATTATTTTATAGAATAAGGGTAAAAGGCTATGAAAAAGTAATACGTTTACAAGAAAATGGAAGCGGTTACTAAAGGAGGATTTTATGGAAAAAGGCCATTGGAATCGTAAAAGAGTCTACAGCATTCGTAAGTTTGCCGTAGGAGCTTGCTCTGTCATGATTGGAACCTGTGCGGTTCTATTTGGAGGAAGTGTTGTTGGAGAATCACCAGTTTTTGCGGATGAAACTCCTATTGCGCGCAATGTAGAACAACCAAAAGAGGAAAGTCCAGCAGTGGAGGAAAAACATGATCAAGCAGTAGTAGAGAATAACGAGGCTGTAAGTGTAGATCAAAGTCAAGCTACTCAAATTGAAGCAAGCAAACCCGAGAAGAAAGAAGATGAACCTGTAGCTCCAAAAGAGGAGAAAGCGTCACTAAAACCTGAAGAAACAGCTCCAAAGGTAGAATCTCAAGCTTCAAGTCAAGAAAAACCTGTTAAGGAAGATTTGAAAGCTGCGACAAATGAAGAAGTGAATCAAATGATTGAAGATAGAAAAGTGAATTTTAATCAAAATTGGCACTTTAAACTCAATGCGAATCCTAAAGAAGCTGTGAAATCAGATGCAGACGTATCAACATGGCAAAAATTGGATCTCCCACACGACTGGAGTATCTTTAACGATTTTGACCATCAGTCACCTGCCCAAAACGAGGGTGGACAGCTCAATGGTGGTGAAGCTTGGTATCGCAAGACCTTTAAACTTGATGAAAAAGATCTCAAGAAAAATGTTCGTGTGACCTTTGATGGTGTCTACATGGACTCTCAAGTCTATGTCAATGGCCAGTTAGTGGGGCATTATCCAAATGGTTATAACCAGTTCTCATACGATATTACTAAATACCTCCACAAAGATGGTCGTGAGAATGTGATTGCTGTCCATGCGGTTAACAAACAACCAAGTAGCCGTTGGTACTCAGGTAGTGGTATCTACCGTGATGTGACCTTGCAAGTGACAGATAAGGTCCATGTTGAGAAAAATGGAACAACTATCTTAACACCAAAACTTGAAGAACAGCAACATGGCAAGGTTGAAACTCATGTAGCTAGCAAAATCGTCAATACAGATGATAAAGACCATGAACTGGTGGCAGAGTATCAAATCGTTGAACGTGGTGGTCAGGCTGTAACAGGCTTGGTTCGTACAGCTAGCCGTACCTTGAAAGCACATGAGTCAACAAGTCTTGATGCGATTTTAGAAGTTGAACAACCAAAACTCTGGACAGTTTTAAATGATAAACCTGCCTTGTACGAATTGATTACGCGTGTTTACCGTGATGGTCAATTAGTCGATGCTAAGAAAGATTTGTTTGGTTACCGTTACTATCATTGGACTCCAAATGAAGGTTTCTCTTTGAATGGTGAACGCATTAAATTCCATGGTGTTTCCTTGCACCATGACCACGGAGCGCTTGGAGCAGAAGAAAACTATAAGGCAGAATACCGTCGTCTCAAACAAATGAAGGAGATGGGCGTTAACGCCATCCGTACAACTCATAACCCTGCAAGTCCACAGACCTTGCAAATCGCAGCAGAACTTGGTTTGCTGGTTCAGGAAGAGGCTTTTGATACGTGGTATGGTGGCAAGAAACCATATGACTACGGACGTTTCTTTGAAAAAGATGCCACTCACCCAGAAGCTAGAAAAGGTGAAAAATGGTCTGACTACGATCTTCGTACCATGGTCGAAAGAGATAAAAATAACCCAGCTGTCTTCATGTGGTCTATCGGAAACGAAATCGGTGAAGCCGATGGTAAACCTCACTCTCTTGCAACGGTTAAACGCTTAGTAAAAGTGATTAAAGATGTTGATACTACACGTTATGTCACTATGGGAGCAGATAAGTTCCGCTTTGGTGATGGTAGCGGTGATCATGAGAAAATTGCTAATGAACTGGATGCAGTTGGTTTCAACTACTCAGAAGACAACTACAAGAAACTTCGTGCGAAACATCCAAACTGGTTGATTTATGGTTCAGAAACATCTTCAGCAACCCGTACACGTGGTAGCTATTATCGTCCTGAACAAGAATTGGTACATAGCAACCAAGCTTATCGTAACTATGAACAGTCAGATTATGGAAATGATCGTGTGGGTTGGGGTAAAACGGCAACCGCTTCATGGACCTTTGACCGTGACAACGCTGGCTATGCTGGACAGTTTATCTGGACAGGTACGGACTATATCGGTGAGCCTACACCATGGCACAACCAAAACCAAACTCCTGTTAAGAGCTCTTACTTTGGTATCGTAGATACAGCCGGTATTCCAAAACATGACTTTTATCTCTACCAAAGCCAATGGGTTTCTGCCAAGAAGAAACCAATGGTTCACCTTCTTCCTCACTGGAACTGGGAAGACCCTAGTCTAAAAGCGAATGTTGCTGACTCAGAAGGTAAAATTCCAGTTCGTGCCTACTCAAACGCTGCAAGCGTAGAATTGTTCTTGAACGGTCAATCTCTCGGAGTTAAGAAGTTTAACAAAAAACAAACCAGTGATGGCCGCACTTACCAAGAAGGTGCCAATGCTAAGGAACTCTATCTTGAATGGAAGGTTGCGTACCAACCAGGTACTTTAGAAGCTGTAGCTCGCGATGAAGCTGGAAACGAAATTGCACGTGATAAGATCACGACTGCAGGCCAACCAGCAGGTGTTCGCCTCGTCAAGGAAGAACACGCAATCGCAGCAGATGGAAAAGACTTGACATACATCTACTACGAAATCGTAGATAGTGAAGGAAATGTGGTACCAACTGCCAATAATTTGGTTCGTTTCCAATTGCATGGACAAGGTCAACTGGTCGGTGTCGATAATGGGGAACAAGCCAGCCGTGAACGCTACAAGGCGCAACCAGATGGTTCTTGGATCCGTAGAGCCTTTAACGGTAAAGGGGTTGCCATTGTTAAATCAACTGAACAAGCAGGTAAATTCACCCTTACTGCCCACTCTGATCTCTTGAAATCAGACCAAGTCACTGTCTTCACAGGTAAGAAAGAAGGACAAGAAAAGACTGTTCTCGGGACAGAAGTACCAAAAGTACGTACTGTTATTGAGAAAGAGCCAAAAATGCCGAAGACAGTCGGTTTTATCTACAGTGATGGCAGTCGTGAAAAACGTCCAGTCACTTGGCCTTCAGTTGATGTGAGCCAAGCAGGAGTTGTGACTGTTAAAGGTATGGCAGACGGACGCGAAGTTGAGGCCCGTGTCGAAATTCTAGCAATCGCAAATGAGCTTCCAACTGTTAAGCGTGTTGCTCCAGGAACAGACTTGAGCGCTGTTGATAAATACGTTTCTATTGCTGTTACGGATGGAAGCGTACAAGAATACGAAGTTGATAAGTGGGAGATTTCGGAAGCAGATAAAGCTAAACTGTCAGTTGCAGGATCACGTATTCAAATGACTGGTCAACTGGGTGGTGAGACTGTTCACGCTACCCTTGTGGTAGAAGAAGGTGATCCTGCGGCACCTGCAGTACCAACTGTAACGGTTGGTGATGAAGCTGTCACAGGTCTTACTACTCAAAAACCAATGCAATACCGCACTCTTGCTTATGGAGCTAAGTTGCCAAAAGTAACAGCAAGTGCTGAAAATGCTTCTGTTACAGTGCTGCAAGCAAGCGTAGCAAACGGTATGCGTGCAAGCATCTTTGTTCAACCAAATGATGGTGGCCCTCTTCAAATGTATGCAATTCAATTCCTTGAAGAAGCGCCAAAAATTGACCATTTGAGCCTACAAGTGGAACAAGCTAACAGCCTCAAAGAAGACCAAACTGTAAAATTATCTGTCCTTGCACACTATCAAGATGGAACGCAAGCTGTATTACCAGCAGATAAGGTGAACTTCTCTACAAGTGGTGAAGGGGAAGTCGCAGTTCGTAAAGGAATGCTTGAGTTGCATAAGCCAGGAACAGTCACTCTCAAAGCAGAATATGAGGGGGCTACAGGTCAAATCGCTCTCACGATCCAGGCCAATACTGAGAAGAAGGTTGCGCAATCTATCCGTCCAGTAAATATAGTCACAGATTTGCATCAGGAACCAAGTCTTCCATCAACAGTAACAGTTGAGTATGACAAAGGTTTCCCTAAAGCCCACAAAGTCACTTGGCAAGCCATTCCAAAAGAAAAACTCGACCACTATCAAACCTTTGAAGTTCTAGGTAAAGTTGAAGGACTTGACCTTGAGGCGCGTGCAAAAGTCTCTGTAGAAGGTATCGTTTCAGTTGAAGAAGTTAGTGTGACAACACCAATCGCAGAAGCACCACAATTACCAGAAAGCGTTCGTACCTACGATTCAAATGGCCACATTTCATCAGCTAAGGTTACTTGGGATACGATTCGTCCAGACCAATACGCCAAGGAAGGTGTCTTTACAGTTAATGGCCACCTAGAAGGTACGCAATTAACAACTAAACTTCATGTTCGCGTATCTGCTCAAACCGAGAAAGGTGCAAACATTTCTGACCAATGGACCGGTTCAGAATTGCCACTTGCCTTTGCTTCAGACTCAAATCCAACTGATCCTGTTTCAAACGTCAACGATAAATTGATCTCCTTTAACGACCGACCAGCCAACCGTTGGACAAACTGGAACCGTACTAATCCAGAAGCTTCAGTTGGTGTCCTATTCGGAGATTCAGGTATTTTGAGCAAACGTTCAGTTGATAATCTAAGTGTCGGATTCCACGAAGACCACGGAGTTGGTGTACCGAAGTCTTATGTGATTGAATATTATGTCGGTAAGACCGTTCCAACAGCGCCTAAAAACCCTAGCTTTGTAGGTGAGGAAAACCATGCCTTTAACGATCCTGCAAACTGGAAAGAGGTAAGCAATCTCAAAGCACCAGCTCAATTAAAAGCTGGAGAAATGAATCATTTCAGCTTTGATAAAGTTGAGACCTATGCGGTTCGCATTCGTATGGTTCGACTTGATAGCAAGAAAGGAACTTCTATCACAGAAGTACAAATCTTTGCAAAACAAGTCGCAGCAGCCAAACAAGGGCAAACGAAAATCCAAGTTGACGGTAAAGACTTAGCAAACTTTAACCCAGATTTGACAGACTACTATCTTGAGTCTGTAGATGGAAAAGTTCCTGCAGTAACAGCAAGTGTTAGCAACAATGGTCTCGCTACCGTCGTTCCAAGCGTTCGTGAAGGTGAGCCAGTTCGTGTTATCGCGAAGGCTGAAAATGGCGACATCCTAGGAGAATACCGTCTACACTTTACAAGCAATAAAGATTTGCTCTCTCGTAAACCAGTTGCCGCGGTCAAACAAGCTCGCTTGCTACAAGTAGGGCAACCGCTTGAATTGCCAACTAAGGTTCCTGTTTACTTCACAGGTAAAGACGGTTACGAAACAAAAGACTTGGCAGTTGAATGGGAAGAAGTTCCAGCAGAAAATCTGACAAAAGCAGGTCAATTTACTGTTCGAGGCCGTGTCCTTGGTAGTGATCTTGTTGCTGAGTTCACTGTACGAGTGACAGACAAACTTGGTGAAGCACTCTCAAATAACCCTGACTATGATGAAAACAGTAACCAGGCCTTTGCTTCCGCAACTAATGATATTGATCCAAGTTCACATGACCGTGTAGACTATATCAATGATGGAGATCATTCAGAAAATCGTCGTTGGACAAACTGGTCTCCAACACCATCTTCTAATCCAGAAGTATCAGCAGGTGTGATCTTCCGTGAAAATGGTAAGATTGTAGAACGGACTGTTGCGCAAGCCAAACTTCATTTCTTTGCAGATAGTGGTACGGATGCACCATCTAAACTCGTTTTGGAACGCTATATTGGCCCAGAGTTTGAAGTGCCTACCTACTATTCGAATTACCAAGCCTATGATGCAGCCCATCCATTCAACAATCCAGAAAATTGGGAAGCTGTGCCTTATCGTGCGGATAAAGACATTGAAGCCGGTGATGAAATCAATGTAACATTTAAAGCAGTCAAAGCCAAAGCCATGAGATGGCGTATGGAGCGTAAAGCAGACAAGAGCGGTGTTGCGATGATTGAGATGACCTTCCTTGCACCGAGTGAATTGCCTCAAGAAAGTACCCAATCGAAGATTTTTGTAGATGGAAAAGAACTTCCTGACTTCGCTGAAGATCGTCAAGACTACCAAATCACCTATAAAGGTCAACGTCCAAAAGTCTCAGTCGAAGAAAGTAATCAAGTAGCTTCAACAGTTGTAGATAGCGGAGATGATAGCCTTCCAGTACTTGTTCGCCTTGTTTCAGAAAGTGGAAAACAAGTCAAGGAATACCGTATTCAGTTGACTAAGGAAAAACCAGTTTCTGAGAAGACAGTTGCTGCTGTACAAGAAGATCTTCCAAAACTCGAATTTGTTGAAAAAGATTTGGCCTACAAGACAGTTGAGAAAAAGGATTCAACACTGTATCTAGGTGAAACTCGTGTAGAACAAGAAGGAAAAGTTGGTAAAGAACGGATCTTCACAGCGATTAATCCTGATGGAAGTAAGGAAGAAAAACTTCGTGAAGTGGTAGAAGCTCCGACAGACCGCATCGTCTTGATTGGAACGAAACTAGGAACCTCCCTTCCAGAAGATGAAGTGAAGAACCTTGTCCTTAACAGACCAGAACTTGTAATCGAAGAAGAAACAATTGACTTCAAGGTTCAGGAACAAAAGAACGATAAACTTCCAGCGGGTCAAACCCGTGTTCTCCAAGAAGGTCAAAAAGGTATCTGTGTTCACTTGATTGAAGTTGAAAATGGCAAACGAACTGAAAAAGAAAGCTATGATAAAGTCATGGCTCAGGATCGCATCGTAGAAGTGGGTACGGCTGGTGAAACAACTAAACCAGTACCTCAAGAATCTACAAAACCACAAGTATCAGAAAAAGCAGATACAAAAGAAATTGCTTCAAATGCAGCTAGTCAAGCTCAAAAAGAACAGTTACCAAATACAGGAAGTGCAGAAAGTCAAGCAGCCCTAGCAGCAGGCTTAGCTCTTCTTGGTTTGAGTGCAGGACTAGTAGCCACTAAAGGCAAAAAAGAGGATTAGAATTTCTACGATATGAAGAGATGGGGACAAAATAGATTTATATTTTAAAAACTCTTCATTATGAATTTTGAAAATCTAATAGATTAAATAAAAAGTGAACCAAACTATTCTGGGGCAATCAGAATTCTGTTTAGTTCACTTTTTGTTATGTTCTAAACTTTTGCTTTAATATATTTCTACTATATTAAATCTTATAACAGCATATAGATTAATAAATTGGCTATATTTAGTTTTATGAATAAAGGGACATTATTTATTGAAAGGGAGTAGAAATATCAAAGGAATGAATTCTTTGAAGTTGACATTTCGTAAATAAATTCTTTAGTAATGAAATAAATTAATTAAAATATATATGATATAATAAACCTGATAAGTTCTATTATATTATGTGCTGTAAGTGAATATAATTTTATCAAGAATAGAGCATGGTGTTATTATGGATACGTCACTATATTGTGGAGGTGTTGCGTACGTAGAATTGAATACTTAATTTTTTATCGATATACAAATAGAAAGGTTTGTCATAATGGATAAGATAAAAAAATATCTCGGTTTTCTAGTGTTCCCTCTTTTCCTCTTGATGATGCTTTTCCCAGCGAGTGAAGCACATGCGGCAACTGATATTACAAATAAGGTAATACTTAAGAACTTGAAATTAGCGATTGCCTCTACTGGAGATGAGTCAACGGGTTATCATGGTGAAAATGATACTACAGTTGCATTAAAGTATTCGGGAGAATTTTCATTTCCAAACGTAACAGCAAATGAGATTAAGGAGGGAGATTTTTTTATAGTAGAAGCTCCTTCTAATCTGAGTTTAGAGGATAGAACCCTCAAGTTGGAAGATAAAATATCAGGAAAGACTATAGGGAATGTGAGGGTAGAGAGTGCCAAACATCGATTGGTGTTCACTTTTAATAGTGAAGTAGAGGATAAACAGAATATTCGTGGGGATTTCTTTGCTAGTGCAAAAGAGACAGTCACAAAAGAAGATAAGATAGTTACCTACGTTTTGCCGGGAGGTAAAACGCAAATAATTACATTCAAGACTTTGAAAACGCAACAGGCTCCTGTTGAAGGAGAGGTCATTTACAAAGGCGGCTGGAATCACGGAAGTCTTGCAAAAGCAGGTTATTATGTACGGATTAACCGATCTCAACAGGATTTAAAGAATAAAACCATTGAAATAACTGATGATATTAGTTTAGGGGCATTTGCTTCTTATATAGATGGTAGTTTTGCACTAAATGAAGCGGAGTTTGATACAACAAATACGAATTTTGCCAATCTTAAACGGAAAATTAAACCCTATAAAATAACGACTGATCCTGAAGAATATAAAAAGGACTCTGATAATACAGCTTTGCTTACACTGACAAATGGTAAGCGTAGTTTTAAATTGCTGATGCCAACTAATATGGGAAAGAAGAGTTTCTTTCTTGAATATGCGACAACTTCACCAGCTGATACCTCTGAGATTAAGAATTCAGCACAATTTTTGATTGATAATGAGCCCCAGTTAACGTGGAAAAAATGGGGTGATAAGATTAATACAAGTAAAGAGAGTGCTGTAACGCTGAAAACGGTTAAGGCTGCAGGTGCGTCAGTCACAGCTGATATTGCTGGTAAAATTAAAATCACAAAATTCGATGAAGCTGATGCAGAGGTTAAGCTAAAGGGTGTTGAGTTTGATATTATTGATAAAGCAAAGAATCAAGTAGTTGAGACCGTAGTAACGGATGAAAACGGAGTTGCTCTCTCAAAGGCCCTCAATGATGGCAAGTATATTGTCAAAGAAAAGAAAACGAAGTCGGGTTACATCGTTAATAGTCAAGAGTTTGAAGTAGAGATGAAAAAAGAGGGTGTTCCTCTAAACATCTCTAACAAACGTGAGACAGTTGACTTTGAAGCTACTAAGACTTGGGTAGGTGGGAAATCTACAGATTATAAGAAAGTTAAGCTCGGCTTGTATGTCCATAAAGAAGGACAGACTATTGAGGATTCTAAACCTGTTTCTGGTAGCTATACTCCAGAAGTGACAGAATCCAATGGTGTTTATACTTACAAGTGGGCGAAACAACTTCCTAAGTATGATGTTGATGGAACAAAACTAATCTATTCTGTTCGTGAGCTTCAAGATACTACTGAACTTCCTTTGAAAGAAGGAGAGAAAGTCGCATCTAACGATCATAACTACGTCGTCTCTTACAATGCAGACAAGACACAAGTAACCAACACTTATGAGGTTCCAAAAACAAAAGTAACTGCTAATAAAGTCTGGACTGGTGGAACAGATAGTATTCGCCCAAGTCTCTTCTTTAAATTGTATCGTACTCTAGAG
>NZ_ALKH01000011.1:0-143515 GCF_000286475.1 Streptococcus sp. BS35b | reverse complement strand
CAAATATCTTGCTAGGGCTTTCAGTTTCTGTTATACTGGTCCAGTAATAAAATAATAAAGACATTTGGGGTGCTTTAGGCTGAGATGATACCCATTGAACCTGATACAGTTAATACTGGCGAAGGGAAATGTGAAAAGGTTTTTTTCGTATGTCGAAAAGAACTGTCTAATCTTGTAAGGTAAACTCTAATTCTCGTTTGTAATTGGAGTTTTTTTGTTTATCAAAAGAGGATAGGCTTGACGGCAAGCCTTTTGGTAGCTCTTCTTGAATGCCCCACTTTTCTTTAAAAAAGGAGTTTTTTATGTTGAAAAAATGGCAATTAAAAG
The DNA here is from genome assembly GCF_000286475.1 of Streptococcus sp. BS35b. NCBI lineage: Bacteria > Bacillati > Bacillota > Bacilli > Lactobacillales > Streptococcaceae > Streptococcus > Streptococcus sp. BS35b. The sequence continues at coordinate 143,188 of NZ_ALKH01000011.1, read as the reverse complement.
ATGTTATCTTACTTGCTTTCTTGTCTATCTTTTTTGGTGGCGTTTTTGTGGGATCTGGCTATCTGTTTGATATCCTCACTCTGATTTTAGCCCCTCTTGGTTTGCAGGCCTTTGCTAATGAAATCCTCTTTGGTCTCTGGTGTATGGCTGCGCCTATTGCTGCTATCTTTGTTCCAAGAGTGGGAAGTGCGACGATTGGAGAAGTGTTAGCTGCACTTGCTGAAGTTCTTTATGGTAGCCAATTCGGTCTAGGCGCTCTTTTGTCTGGCTTGGTTCAAGGTTTGGGAAGTGAACTTGGTTTTATCGTAACCAAGAATCGCTATGAAAGTTGGCTCTCTCTAACTGCCAATAGTATTGGGATTACGCTTGTTAGCTTTATCTATGAATACATTAAGTTAGGTTATTACGCCTTCTCCCTTCCTTTTGTCCTTTCCTTGCTTGTGGTGCGGTTTATTTCCGTCTTTTTCTTCTGTGCCATCTTGGTTCGTGCCATTGTCAAACTCTATCATCAGTTTGCGGCTGGAGGAAAGGCATAGATGGGCCTGGAATTAAGAGGGATTCAGTCTCCAATCTTTTCGGAACCGATTGATTTTACTTTTCATGCGCAAGCTTTTACCTTGTTAGTTGGGAGTAGTGGTTCAGGAAAATCCAGCCTCTTTCAAATCATTGCTCAAGTCACTTCCTTACCTTATAGTGGTCAAGTCCTGATAGATGGGAGCCCGGTCAGTCAGCTTTCTATCGTCGAACGTGTCCAGACGGTTGGTATTCTCTTTCAAAATCCCAATCATCAATTCACCATGGAGAACTTGTTTGAGGAGCTGATTTTTACCTTGGAGAATATCGGCCATCCCCTTCAAGAGATTGATGCTAAAATAGCAGAGGTGGTCCGGGAATGTCGCTGTAAGGCAATCTTGAACCGTCCCATTCATCACCTATCAGGTGGGGAAAAGCAAAAGGCTGCGCTGGCTGTTCTCTTTGCTATGAATCCTAGGGTCTATCTCTTGGATGAGCCCTTCGCTTCCATTGATCGCAAGAGCAGAATCGAGATATTGGAGATTCTAAAAGAGTTAGCCTCTAAAGGGAAGGCAGTCATCCTGTGCGACCATGATTTATCAGACTATGGAGCCTATATCGACCATATGGTGGAGCTAAGAGACGGCCAGTTAAGGGAGGTGTTTCAAATCCCTTGCTCTGAGATGACACAGGTTTCTTCAAAGAATGTTGCTTCTAGCCCGGAATTGTTCCATATGGATAGAACGACTTGTGAGCTGGATAAGCGTCCCCTCTTTTCCATTGCGGATTTTACATTCTACCAAGGAATTTCCTGTATCTTGGGTGATAATGGTGTCGGGAAATCAACCCTATTTCGCTCTATTCTTCAATTTCAGAAGTATAAAGGGCGCATTACTTGGAAGGGGAAAATCCTGAAAAAGAAAAAGAGTTTGTACCGTGATCTGACGGGTGTTGTTCAGGAAGCTGAGAAGCAATTTATCCGAGTCAGTCTGCGAGAGGAACTGCAATTAGATAGTCCAGACTCTGAAAGAAATCAGCGGGTATTCCAAGCTTTACGATATTTTAATCTGGAGCAGGCGCTTGATAAGAGTCCCTATCAATTAAGTGGTGGTCAGCAAAAGATTCTTCAGCTATTGACCATCTTGACCAGCAAGGCTTCTGTGATCTTGCTAGATGAACCATTTGCAGGTTTGGATGATAGAGCTTGCCATTATTTTTGTCAGTGGATTGTGGAGGAGAGAAATCAAGGAAGAAGTTTTCTGATCATTAGCCATCGTTTAGATCCCTTGATTTCTGTGGTCGATTATTGGATTGAGATGACTAGTGAGGGGCTCAGTCATCTCCAAGACGTGATCATCAGCAAACCTCTCCCATCTCTGAACAATGATACTCTAGGGGAGGTGAGGTAGTATGATCAAAGTAGCAACCAAGACACCAGTTATCAGCATCTTCTTTCTAATTCTATCCTTGGAAACATCCTTCATTCCTTCGATTGCTCTGAATCTTTCGGTAGTCGCATTTTGCATCCTCTTTATGCTCTATTATCGTCGATTTAAAATGTTGGCTTGGATGATTGTGCTCGCCATTTTACCATCTTTGGCTAATTACTGGGCAATTCAGTTACATGGGGATGCTTCGCAGGCAGTGATACTTGGAACGAGGGCCTTTGTGACGGTTTGTATCGGTCTTGTCTTTGTTTCCAGTATTTCCTTAAAAGAGCTTTTCTTGTACTTGGCTCAAAAGGGGCTATCACGGTCTTGGGCCTGTGCCTTGATTGTGGTATTCAATTCCTTTCCCCTCATTCAGCAAGAAATCAAATCCCTCAAGGAAGCTTGCTTATTGCGTGGTCAAAAATTGCATGTTTGGTCTCCCCTGATTTACAGTAAGGTTCTGATGACAGTCTTTAGGTGGCGCCATCTTTACCTGAGAGCTCTATCTGCGCACGGATATGACGAACATGCACAGTTGGAGAATCGCTATCGAACTTTTTATATTTCTCAAAGGACAAAATTGATCTACCTACTTTTCTTTTTATTGCTTCAAACCAGTTTATTTCTATAAAGGAGTTATTATGGAATTTACAGATATTGCGATGGAATTATCCAGGGAAGCTTGGCAGGCTTCCTTTAACCATCCCTTTGTTTTACAGTTACAAGAGGGAACGTTAGAACCTTCTATTTTCCGCTATTACCTAATTCAGGATGCTTACTATCTGAAGTCTTTTTCAGAAGCCTATCACCTCTTGGCTGATAAGACTTCGAATCAAGAGATGAAAAGACTCTTGAAACAAAATGCTCAGAGTCTAGTGGAGGGTGAATTGTTTATCCGCCAACAATTTTTCAAGGAATTGGGAATCAGCGACCAGGAAATGGAGCAACACCCAATCGCTCCAACCTGTTATCATTACATTTCTCATATTTATCGACAGTTTGCAGAGCCAAACTTGGGCATTGCTTTTGCTAGTTTGCTCCCATGTCCTTGGTTATACCATGATTTGGGTAAGGCACTTAATCGCAAACCATCCCCGAATCCTCTTTATCAACAGTGGATTGAAACCTATATCACCGATGAGTTAGAACAGCAGATTAAAGAGGAAGAAGCCCTGGTCAATCAACTCTATCGAGAAAGCGACGAGACAGACAAACAAAAAATGCTAGAGGCCTTCCACAGAAGTGTCCACATGGAAGCCAAGTTTTGGGAGATGGCTTACCAACACCAAACATGGACGAGTGATTTGCAGTCCTTAGAAAAAGAGAAGAAATAGAAAATGAGAAACCACCAACTACAAGTTCACAAATTAACCATTTTATCCATGATGATTGCCCTTGACGTAGTTCTTACACCCATCTTCCGAATCGAGGGAATGGCACCAATGTCTAGTGTAGTCAACATTCTTGCAGGAATCTTGATGGGGCCTGTTTATGCCTTGGTCATGGCAACAGTTACAGCCTTTATCCGTATGTCTACTCAAGGTATTCCGCCCTTGGCCCTCACTGGGGCTACTTTTGGAGCCCTCCTTGCAGGTCTCTTTTATAAGTACGGTCGAAAATTTCATTATTCTGCCCTAGGAGAGATTTTGGGAACAGGGATTATCGGTTCCATTGTTTCCTATCCTGTCATGGTTCTCTTTACGGGATCTGCGGCCAAGCTTAGCTGGTTTATCTACACTCCGAGATTTTTCGGAGCGACCTTGATCGGTACAGCCATAGCTTTTCTCGCCTTTCGATTTTTAATCAAGCAGGAATTCTTTAAAAAAGTGCAAGGATATTTCTTTGGCGAAAGGATAGACTGATGCAGGAATTTACAAATCCCTTTCCTCTAACCTCCAGCTCCTTGATTCACTGCATCACCAATGAGATTTCCTGTGAGATGCTGGCTAATGGCATTTTGGCTTTGGGATCTAAACCTGTCATGGCAGATGACCCTCGTGAGGTTCTTGATTTTACTAAGCAAAGTCAGGCTCTCTTCATCAATTTGGGGCATTTGTCAGCTGAGAAGGAGAAAGCAATCCGCATGACAGCTACTTATGCAGCTCAAGCTTGTCTCCCAATGGTAGTAGATGCGGTTGGCGTAGCGGCGTCACCCATTCGTAAGGATCTAGTCGCAGATCTTTTAGAATACAAGCCCACGGTCCTTAAAGGAAATATGTCAGAAATCCGAAGTCTTGTTGGCTTAAAACACCACGGAGTTGGAGTAGATGCTAGTGCTAAAGACCAAGAAACTGAGGATTTGCTTCAAGTTTTGAAAGACTGGTGTCAGACCTATCCTGGTATGTCGTTCCTAGTCACTGGCCCCAAGGATCTCATCGTTTCGGAGAATCAGGTTGCAATATTGGGAAATGGCTGTGACGAATTAGACTGGATAACAGGGACAGGAGACCTGGTTGGAGCCTTGACTGCCGTTTTTCTCAGCCAAGGAAAGACTGCATTTGAAGCTTCTTGCCTAGCAGTTTCTTATCTCAATATCGCTGCTGAGAGAATACTTGTTCAAGGAATGGGATTGGAAGATTTTCGTTACCAAGTTCTCAATCAACTCTCTCTCCTAAAAAGAGATGAAAACTGGCTAGAAGCCATCAAAGGAGACTTTTATGAATAGAGAAGCACTTAGACTGTATCTAGTAACCAATCGCTACCAAGATTCCTTGGAAAGCTTTCTTGAAAAAATCGAGACGGCCTGCCGTTCAGGTGTTACCATCATCCAACTGCGAGAAAAAAATCTCACCACCAATCAATACTATCATCTGGCAAAACAAGTCAAGGAAATAACAGATGCCTATCAGATACCCTTGATAATCGATGATCGGTTGGATATCTGTCTTGCAGTCGATGCTGCAGGTCTGCATATCGGCGACGATGAACTACCAGTTTCGGTTGCCCGCCAAGTCTTGGGTTCTAAAAAAATCCTCGGTGTCACTGCTAAAACGGTTAAAAGAGCCCTCGAAGCAGAAGAAGGAGGTGCAGATTACTTGGGAACAGGAGCCATTTTCCCGACTACGACCAAGGAGAATGCTCCCATCACCCTGATTTCAACCTTGAAAACAATTTGCCAAACGGTCGCCATTCCAGTAGTTGCTATCGGAGGCTTGACGTCAGAGAATATTGACCAACTTATCGACACGGGTATAGCTGGAGTAGCTGTAGTACGTGATCTGATGCAGGCAGAAGATATTGAAGCAAAAGCGCAAGCCTTTTTAACAAAGCTGGATAACATGATTTCCTAATCAAAAACTCTCTAATTTCCTTATTGCGGGAACTAGAGAGTTTTTTTCTTAATCTTTAAAGCTTGTATGGTTGACTGGGCCAGAACCATGACCGAGTTGAGGAGCGTCTTGGATGGCTTTTGTGATAAAGGCCTTGGCCTTATCAACTGCCTGATAAAGACTTCTGCCCTTGGCTAGTTCAGCCGTAATCACAGCTGCAAAGGTACATCCGGTACCATGGGTGTGACAGGTTTGAATTCGTGGACTTTCCCAGACAAATTGTTCATCCTTGGTAAAGAGGAAATCTTTGGCACCACCTTCCAGATGGCCACCTTTGATAACAACGGACTGAGGACCAAATTCTTTTATAATCAGGCGACCAGCACGCTGCATGTCTTCTGGATCATGAATCGAAAAACCAACAATCTCTTCTGCCTCAGGAAGATTCGGAGTGATAATGGTTGCAAGGGGAAGCAGATTTGTTTTTAGGTAGTCTCTGGCACTGGAATCAATCAGGGTGTCCCCACTCGTAGCGACCATAACAGGATCAAGCACATAGGGACAGTCCAGCTTTTTAAGATAGGGTTGGATGATTTCCATGATTTCAGTAGTTGCCAACATCCCAGTTTTTACAGCCTGAGGCTTGATATCCGAAAAGACGCTCTCCAGTTGAGCTTCCAGCATTTGGGTGGAGACGTGCTCGATTAGCTGAACACCTCTGGTATTTTGAGCGACAAGACTGGTCACAACGGCCATTCCATAGACATCTCTCGCTTGGAACGACTTTAAGTCAGCCATAATGCCAGCACCGCCACTAGGGTCAGTTCCTGCAATGGTTAGAGCAACGGGTAAATAAGTCATCTAAAACCTCCCAACCAACTGAAGTTTGTATTCTTAAGAACAAGCTAGTCTGTTTCAGGAAAGCAATAGAAGACAAGTAGTCCTCATTATCATTTCCACTTCCATCAGTCAGCATTACCTAGATTGAGTCAAAGGGATCTAACAGTCGTTAATCTCAGCTTTACGCACCCCTAGTGGTTGTTTTCTTTTTTCTACAGTATAGCATATTTTTATAGTTTATATAGTAAAATTTGACTGCAAATCTCTCATCAAATGGTTAAAGTACTTTTTTAAGAAATATGTAATTTTATAATTGACAAATGTAGATTTTGGAGGTATACTGATAATTGTAATTGACAAATGTAGATTTTGGAGGTGTGCTAATGCAGATTTCAGATGCAGAATGGCAGGTTATGAAGATTGTTTGGATGCAGGGAGAACAGACCAGCACGGATTTGATCAGGGTTCTGGCGGAGCGGTTTGACTGGTCCAAGTCTACAGTTCAGACTCTTTTAGCTCGCTTAGTAGAGAAAGAGTGCCTGACTAGGAAAAAAGAGGGCAAGTCCTTTGTCTATTCAGCCCTTTTAACTCTGGATCAAAGCCGAGACCTGCTTGTCCGAGATATCAAGGACAAGGTTTGTTCTCGTAGGATGAAGCAGTTGGTGGCTGACTTGATTGCGGAATGTGATTTCACTCAGGCTGATTTGGCAGACTTGGAAGCTGTGATTTCTGAGAAAAAAGCTAGCGCAGTTGCTGAAGTAAAATGTAATTGTATGTAAAGGAGACGTCATGTTAAATAGCATTGTAACCATTATTTGTATTGCCCTTATCGCGTTTATCTTATTTTGGTTTTTCAAAAAGCCTGAAAAATCTGGACAAAAGGCCCAGCAAAAAAAGGGCTACCAAGAGATTCGAGTGGAAGTCATGGGAGGCTATACGCCTGAGTTGATTATTCTTAAGAAATCAGTTCCAGCCCGTATTGTCTTTGACCGCAAGGACCCTTCACCCTGCCTAGATCAGATTGTTTTCCCAGATTTTGGAGTGCATGCGGACTTGCCTATGGGTGAAGAGTATGTAGTGGAAATCACACCTGAACAGGCTGGAGAGTATGGTTTCTCTTGTGGCATGAATATGATGCACGGTAAGATGATTGTAGAATAGGAGAATGATATGACTGAAATTGTAAAAGCAAGTCTTGAAAATGGTGTTCAAAAAATCCGTATCACGGCAGACAAAGGCTACCATCCAGCCCATATCCAGCTTCAAAAAGGAATTCCCGCTGAAATTACCTTTCATCGTACAACTCCTTCAAACTGTTATAAGGAAATTCTGTTTGAAGAAGAAGGCATCTTGGAACCAATCGGCGTAGATGAAGAGAAGACAATTCGTTTTATACCTCAAGAGTTGGGTGAGCATGAATTCTCATGTGGTATGAAGATGCAAAAGGGAAGCTATACCGTAGTTGAGAAGACTCGAAAATCTCTATCCCTCTTGCAACGTTTTTGGATTACTAGTATCTTTACTGTGCCTCTTGTGATTCTCATGATTGGGATGTTGACAGGGACGATTAGTCATCCAGTCATGCATTGGGGCACCTTTTTAGCCACAACGCCTATTATGCTGGTAGCAGGTGGTCCTTATATTCAGAGCGCTTGGGCCAGCTTTAAAAAGCACAATGCAAATATGGATACCTTGGTGGCACTTGGAACTCTAGTAGCCTATCTCTATAGCCTAGTTGCTCTCTTTGCTGGTCTCCCTGTTTACTTTGAAAGTGCTGGATTTATCCTCTTCTTCGTTCTTTTGGGAGCCGTTTTTGAGGAAAAAATGCGGAAAAATACTTCCCAAGCTGTAGAGAAACTACTGGACTTGCAAGCTAAAACAGCAGAAGTCTTGCGTGATGACCTCTATGTTCAAGTCCCCTTGGAGCAAGTCAAGGTAGGTGATCTGATTCGAGTGCGTCCTGGTGAAAAGATTGCGGTTGATGGTGTTGTAGTGGAAGGTATGTCCAGTATTGACGAATCCATGGTAACAGGTGAGAGTCTGCCGGTAGACAAAACAGTTGGAGATACCGTCATTGGCTCCACCATCAATAATAGTGGAACACTGGTTTTTAAAGCAGAAAAAGTTGGTTCAGAGACTGTCTTGGCACAGATTGTGGACTTTGTGAAGAAAGCCCAAACTAGCCGCGCACCGATTCAGGATTTGACAGATAAGATTTCAGGGATTTTTGTCCCAGCAGTTGTCATTTTAGCGATTTTAACTTTTTGGATTTGGTTTGTCTTGCTTGGGGCTAGCTTTGTGGCCTCTCTACTTTATGGGGTAGCAGTGTTGATTATCGCCTGTCCTTGTGCCTTGGGACTTGCAACACCAACAGCCCTCATGGTGGGGACTGGTCGTAGTGCCAAAATGGGCGTTCTCCTCAAGAATGGAACCGTCTTACAGGAAATCCAGAAAGTCAAAACTCTCGTCTTTGATAAGACAGGAACTTTGACGGAAGGAAAACCAGTAGTCACTGATATCATTGGCGACGAGGCAGAAGTACTTGGCTTAGCTGCCTCTTTAGAAGAAGCCTCTCAACACCCATTGGCTCAAGCTATTGTCAAGCGAGCGAGTGAAGCAGAACTTGAGCTTCATACTGTAGAAAATTTCCAAGCTATGCACGGAAAAGGTGTTTCAGGGCAAATCAATGGGAAACAAGTCTTGCTTGGAAATGCCAAAATGCTAGATGGAATGGATATTTCTAGTGCTTATCAGGAAAAACTTGAAGAACTTGAAAAAGAAGCTAAAACAGTTGTGTACTTGGCTGTTGACAATGAAATCAAAGGCTTGCTTGCCTTGCAAGATATTCCCAAGGAAAATGCCAAGCTCGCCATCAGTCAGCTGAAAAAACGTGGTCTCCGAACAGTTATGCTGACAGGAGATAATGATGGCGTGGCGCGTGCTATTGCAGACCAGATCGGCATTGAGGAGGTTATTGCGGGTGTCTTGCCAGAAGAGAAAGCCCATGAAATCCATCAACTAGAACAGGCTGGTAAAGTAGCCTTTATCGGAGATGGTATCAATGATGCGCCAGCCCTCAGTGTAGCGGATGTGGGGATTGCCATGGGTGCAGGAACCGATATTGCCATTGAGTCGGCAGGGATTGTTCTTACTCACAATGATTTGACAGGAGTTGTTCGTGCCTTTGATATGAGCAAGAAAACCTTCAATCGAATTCTTCTCAACCTCTTCTGGGCCTTTATCTACAATGTTATCGGAATTCCGATTGCAGCAGGAGTCTTTTCAGGAATTGGTCTCGTTCTCAATCCAGAACTGGCTGGTCTAGCCATGGCCTTTAGTTCTGTATCTGTTTTAACCAGTTCACTCATGCTAAACTTTAGTAAAATAGACTAAAAGCGAGCTTGCTCGCTTTTTATTATAAAACAGTTATATAAAACGTTTTCAAACTGTACTGTAATAGAGAATAAAAACTTCTGAGCACATTCTTAGGAGACCCAAAACAAATGTGGTAAAGTAGTAGAGTAAAAATTTGCTGAAACGTTTCCAATTAGTATATGAAAACGGATTTATCAAGTTTTAAAAATATTTGAAGGAGAGTTATCATTATGACTCAAGGGAAAATTACTGCATCTACAGCAATGCTCAACGTATTGAAAACATGGGGCGTAGACACAATCTACGGTATCCCATCAGGAACACTCAGCTCATTGATGGACGCTTTGGCTGAAGACAAAGATATCCGCTTCTTGCAAGTTCGCCACGAAGAAACAGGTGCTCTTGCAGCGGTCATGCAAGCTAAATTCGGTGGCTCAATCGGGGTTGCAGTTGGTTCAGGTGGTCCAGGTGCGACTCACTTGATTAACGGTGTTTACGATGCAGCTATGGATAACACTCCATTCCTTGCTATCCTTGGATCACGTCCAGTTAACGAACTCAACATGGATGCCTTCCAAGAATTGAACCAAAACCCAATGTACAACGGTATTGCTGTATACAACAAACGTGTCGCTTACGCTGAGCAATTGCCAAAAGTAATCGACGAAGCTTGTCGCGCTGCAGTTTCTAAAAAAGGTCCAGCTGTTGTTGAAATCCCAGTAAACTTCGGTTTCCAAGAAATCGACGAAAACTCATACTACGGTTCAGGTTCGTACGAACGTTCATTCATCGCTCCTGCTTTGAACGAAGTTGAAATCGACAAAGCAGTTGAAATCTTGAACAATGCTGAACGCCCAGTTATCTACGCTGGTTACGGTGGTGTTAAAGCTGGTGAAGTGATTACTGAATTGTCACGTAAAATCAAAGCACCAATCATCACAACTGGTAAAAACTTTGAAGCCTTTGAATGGAACTATGAAGGTTTGACAGGTTCTGCTTACCGTGTTGGTTGGAAACCAGCCAACGAAGTGGTCTTTGAAGCAGACACAGTTCTTTTCCTTGGTTCAAACTTCCCATTTGCTGAAGTTTACGAAGCCTTCAAGAACACTGAAAAATTCATCCAAGTCGATATCGACCCTTACAAACTTGGTAAACGTCATGCCCTTGACGCTTCAATCCTTGGTGACGCAGGTCAAGCAGCGAAAGCAATCCTTGATAAAGTAAACCCAGTAGAATCTACTCCATGGTGGCGTGCAAACGTTAAGAACAACCAAAACTGGCGTGATTACATGAATAAACTCGAAGGTAAAACTGAGGGTGAATTGCAATTATATCAAGTTTACAATGCAATCAACAAACATGCTGACCAAGACGCTATCTACTCAATCGACGTAGGTGACACTACTCAAACATCTACTCGTCACCTTCACATGACACCTAAGAACATGTGGCGTACATCTCCACTCTTTGCGACAATGGGTATTGCCCTTCCTGGTGGTATCGCTGCTAAGAAAGACAATCCAGATCGCCAAGTATGGAACATCATGGGTGACGGTGCATTCAACATGTGCTACCCAGACGTTATCACAAACGTTCAATACGACCTTCCAGTTATCAACGTTGTCTTCTCAAATGGTAAATATGCCTTCATCAAGGACAAATACGAGGACACAAACAAACACTTGTTTGGTTGTGACTTCCCTAATGCTGACTATGCGAAAATCGCTGAAGCTCAAGGAGCTGTTGGATTTACAGTTGATCGTATCGAAGACATCGACGCAGTTGTTGCAGAAGCTGTGAAACTCAATAAAGAAGGTAAAACTGTTGTCATTGATGCCCGCATCACGCAACACCGTCCACTTCCAGTAGAAGTGCTTGAACTCGATCCAAAACTTCACTCAGAAGAAGCCATCAAAGCCTTCAAGGAAAAATACGAAGCAGAAGAACTCGTACCATTCCGCCTCTTCTTGGAAGAAGAAGGTTTGCAATCACGCGCAATCAAATAATTCTTCTCGTCGAAAATCAAATGTAAACATTGAAGATTTTATTCTTTGATTTTCAAGAGTCGAACTTGAAAAGATCGGAGCAATCCGGTCTTTTTCTGGAGGATAGTAAATGAATTTAAATCAATTAGATATCATCGTTTCAGATGTTCCTCAAGTCTGTGCTGACTTGGAGCGTATTTTGGATAAAAAGTCCGATTATGTTGATGACAGTTTTGCTCAGTTCACGATTGGCAGTCATTGTCTTATGTTGTCAGAAAATCATCTGGTTCCATTGGAAAACTTTCAGTCAGGAATCATTCTTCATATCGAGGTTGAGAATGTAGATCAGAACTACCAACGATTGAAAGAGCTTGGTGTCGAGATTTTACACGGTCCGGCTGTAACTGATTGGGGAACGGAATCGCTACTAGTTAAAGGTCCTGCTGGTCTAGTGATTGATTTTTATCGTATGAAGTAGAGCGCTTAATCATTTGACGTTAACCTTAGCTATTTTTAAAACAGAAATTGAGAATGTGAATTATTAAAAGATCGGAGCAATCCGGTCTTTTTCTGTTTCCCCTTTCTTATCACAAGATTGTGATAGTTTAAATCTTCATAACAAAAGTTTCAAAGTCTTGATTGTTTTGAAAAAAGATTATAAAATATGATTCATAAAAATGAAAGAGGTTTTGAAAATGTCTGAAAAACAAATGAAAATTTTGGGTTGGGTAGCGACCTTTATGTCTGTTATGATGTATGTCTCTTACTTCCCACAAATCATGAACAACCTGGCTGGTCAAAAAGGCAACTTCATCCAACCCTTAGTCGCAGCCATCAACTGTAGTCTTTGGGTTTACTACGGTCTTTTCAAGAAAGAAAGAGATATCCCCCTTGCGGCTGCTAATGCACCGGGTATCGTTTTTGGACTGGTAACGGCTATTACGGCTTTGATTTAACATAGATTAAAGAGGAAGGGAATGAATCATTCCTATTAATACTAGACTCAACTGTATCTTGTATAATACACCAGAAATAAAGTGTGGTAAGATATTCGTAAACGTCGTTTCAATAAGAGGTGTTTCAAAATTTGGAAGCAGTCATTGAGAAATTTTAATATATAAGGATGAGAATCGAAAGTTACATGATCCATCATTAATCGTTTAGTAGATTAGAATGCTTTTTGAAAGAAGATGAGACAAGTAATGCTAACTCAAGTTTGTCCTGTTGTGTCAATCTTTGAAACCAGTTATATTGGTGCTTCTCTTACTGCTTATTTATTATTGGTTGTTGTAATGTATATGAAGAAAGCTGAAAGGCCAGATATTCTGGTCTTTTTTGTTATTCAGCTCGTTCTATTCATTTCTCTGCTATAAAAAGAAAACAAGTGCCTATCTAGTTTTTAAAAAAGTATATACTTTTTTAAGAAAAGTATATACTTTTGAAAAATATTGTGCTATAATCTTATTAAAAGATATCTTTAAAACAAAAACACACAACAACGGAGGAAAATCTGATGAAAAAAAGTTTGATAGGTATTGGCGTGGTGACTCTGGCTTCAATGATCTTGGTAGGATGCTCAAACGGAGGATCTCAAGAGGCGAAAGATGGAAAGGAAACTATCACCTTTATCAACCATCGAACAGACTGGGAAACAAGCGGTAAATGGGATGAATACATCAAAAAATTCAATGAAAAGAATCCAGACATTAAAGTGGAAATTCAAACTATTACTGATTATGCTGGACAAGTTAAAACTCGTATGAACAGTGATGATTACGGTGACTTGTTAATGATTCCTGGTGATATTAAGGCTCAAGACTATGCGAATTTCTTTGAACCTCTAGGGCAAAAATCAGAACTATCAGAAAGATACCTTTCATTGAATGATCGTTCTTACGAAGGTGTTAGCTATGGTATCCCAAGCCAGTTAAATGCGACTGGTATGGTTGTCAATATGAAAGTTTTTGAAGATGCAGGGATCAAAGAGTTTCCTAAAACTCCAGACGATTTTGTGAAAGCTTTGAAAACAATCAAAGAAAAGAATCCAGAAGTGACACCTCTCTATACAAACTATGCGGCAGGTTGGACCTTGTCAAATTGGGACTTTGTTAAGGCGGGCGTTGCAGGTGACATGGACTACAGTTTCAAAATGACATCAGACAAATCTCCATTCGACTCTGGAAAACCATTAAATACCATCTACAACTTGCTTTATACAGTAACCAAAGATAAATTAGTCGAAGCAGATCCAACAACATCAGATTGGGAACAATCTAAAGTGGATCTTGCAAATGGTAAAATCGCTGTAATGGTTTTGGGAAGCTGGGCTGTTCCACAAGTTCAACAAGCAAACCCTGATAATGCTAAAAATATTCAATTTCAAGCATTTCCAACTACAGCGGCAGATGGTAAACAATACATGACTGTAGCTGGTGACTATAACTACGGTATTAATGTTCACAGCAAACATAAAGAAGCTGCTCGCAAGTTGCTTGATTGGTTGGTCAATGAATCAGACTATGCAAAAGATAATGGTGGAATTCCTACACTTAAAGGTGCAGAATATCCAGATTCACTTAAGTCTAGTCAAAAAGCAGGCGTCCAAATTGTAGAAGAAAATCAAGCACCAAAAGGAAAAGAATCACTCTTTAGTGACTTGAATAACGAATCTCAACTTGGTATCGGTACAACTGATAAAGAAAAACAACGTATTATTGATGCTGCGCTTGGTAATTCAAAAGAAAGCTTTGAAGATATCATGAAAGATTTCAACCAACGTTGGTCTGACGCAATTTCAAAAATAGCAACAAACTAATCAAATATGGGAGTGGAAACTAAAGGATGATACTGAGCATTCCGCTCCCTTATCTATTGAAGGAGGATCCGTATGGTGAGAAAATCATTTGGGAAGAATTTCGAAAAGAATCTTGTGATTTTTTGCTTCACTATTATTCCAGTTTTACTAATTTTAACTTTTTCTTACTACCCTTTATTAAAAATGTTTCAGTATAGTTTACAAGACTGGAATGGCTATAGTACAAATCCCAAATTTGTAGGTCTTGAAAACTACAAAACTGTATTGACAAATCCAAACTACTTTACAGTTTTTAAAACAAGTCTCTATTATTTCCTAGCGACCTTCTTACAGTTGGCTCTAGCATTGCTATTTGCGACCATCCTTTCATTCAAAGTGAAATTTGCCAATTTTTGGAAAGGGATCTTATTCTTCCCTTATTTGCTGAATGGAGTTGCCATTGGTTTCATTTTTCTATACTTCTTTAAAGGGGATGGAACACTTGATACAGTCTTGAAAGCAATCGGTCTTGGAGATCAGATTCATTTATGGCTGGGAGACCGCTCGATTAATAATATTTCCCTTGCCTTTACATCTGTTTGGCGCTATACTGGGTTTAACTTTCTAGTCTTCCTAGGAGCGATCCAGTCTATCAACCCTGAGGTATATGAGGCAGCTGAGATTGACGGTGCTAATAGATGGAATCAGTTCCGATACATCATTATGCCAAGTATCCGAAACATCATCTTTTTAAATATTATTTTGGGAGTTAGTGGTTCCCTTAGCGTCTTTGATATTCCTTATATCATGACGGGTGGTTCAAATGGTACAACCACATTTGTTATCCAAACAATTGATACAGCCTTTAAATACAATAAAGTTGGTTTAGCCTCTGCAATGGCAATCATCTTACTTGTGATTGTGATTGTTGTTTCATTGGTCCAAAAATATGCTACACAAGAAAGGAAACGGAAAGCATGAAAAGCAAAAAAATCACGGTAGGAAAATGTTTTCAATACCTTGTCTTAATAGCTGGGGCAATCGTTGCTTTATTACCTATCTTGGTGGTATTCATTGGCTCTTTCAAATCAAGTCAAGAATTTTTGACTAGTGGAGTATTGGAATTACCTAAGTCGCTTGATTTTTCAAATTATAAAACAGCCTTTATTAATGGTCAAATGCTACTTGGGTTTAAAAATACTCTCATCATTTTTGTAGTGAGTATGTTAGGGAAGTTAACCTTGGCTTCTATGTTCGCCTATGCGATGAGTCGATTTGATTTTCGTTTGAAAAAGCCAATCCTAACCCTTTTTGTATTAGCTATGCTAATTCCAGGAATTACAAGCCAGGTGGCAACATTCCAAATCATCAACTCTCTTGGTTTATTTAATAAGATTTGGTCTGTCATCTTGCTAAACTTAGGGACAGATGTTATCTCGGTATATGTTTTCTTGCAGTATCTAGATGAAATTCCAGTTTCCTTAGATGAATCAGCCTTTCTTGACGGTGCAGGCTATTTTGGGATCTTCTGGCGTATCATTTTGCCAAACTTGAAGGCTCCTATTGTAACTATGCTCATCATTTCAGGGGTTGGTGTCTATAATGACTTTTATAGTCCCTTCCTTTATATGCCAGATAGAAATTTGAAAGTTATTTCAACAGCCCTCTTTGCCTTTAAAGGGCCTTATGGGACAAACTGGCCAGTTATTTTGGCAGGTGTTGTGATTGTAATTTTACCTATTTTGATTGTCTTCTTGACACTTCAAAAATACATCTACAATGGAGTATCTGGTGCAGTCAAATAATCAGAAGGAGTGAATTAGATGACAGAGAAAAAATCGAAGCTCAAGCTGTTTGCAGATACTTGTTTGTTGGTTGCCCAGGCATCGTTAGTATTTTGGATGACGCTCTTTAAAAGGGGATTTGTCTATGCTTGGATCCCTGCAATGAAATTAACCTTTTCGTATGTAGAGTCTACTTCATCAACAGAACATTCTTTATTAAAGGTTCTCAAACAAAAAGTACCGGCTTCAGGCTCAGATCGATTTTTCTCTTTCCTCCTATCAACCAGTTGGACTCTCAGTCTTGCTTCTTGGTTATTGTTTATCCAGAGGATGGGAGATGTGTCCCGAATTCTTTTTCTCGGATCGACAATATTTTGGGCTATCTGCTTTATCATAGGAAGCATTTATAGCCAATTTGAAGAGAATAATGGAGAACGAACCTTAACTTGGTTCCGTCGTAATTGGATCTTTGCTCTAGGTCTTCTTCTCTGTTTGCTACTTTTATTCTGGTACTCTTTAACTCAAAATATTATTGGCTGGATGATACTTCCGGGATTGTATTTCAAGACAATCCAATTTTATCAAAAACTCGAAAAGAGGAGTGCGACATGATTTTTGTCGATGACAATCAAAAACTATTTCATTTACAGAATGAACACATAAGCTATATTTTCCGAGTGATGGAAGATACTGGGGTGTTAGAGCAGCTATACTTTGGAGAGCGGATTCCGCATCAAGAGGATTATCGTTTTCTAATTGAACGGGAGATTCGCCCATCCAATAATTTGGTTGAAGGGAGTCAATTGACCTCCCTGGAACATATCAAACAAGAAGTTCCGAGCTTTGGCACTACAGACTTTCGTTATCCTGCGATTGAAATTGAATATGAATCTGGTGATCGAATCAGTCAATTTCAATATCATTCCTATCGGATAATAAATGGAAAATCAGTCGAAGGAACCTTGCCAGGCACCTTTGGTGACAGTAATCAAGTAGAGCAACTAGAGGTTAAGTTGAAGGACCGCTATTCAGATCTTTACCTCTATCTAACCTATTCACTCTATCTTGATGAAGCCGTTTTGACAAGACAGGCAAGATTAGAAAATACTGGTGTTAGACCCATTTCCATTCATCGTTTGATGAGTTTGAATCTAGACTTACCAAATGAAGATTATGACTGGTTGCACCTTAATGGTGCTTGGGCTCGAGAGGCACAATTAAGCAGAGAATCAATCCATATCGGACTACAACAGGTTTCAAGTACACGTGGTGCTAGTAGTCATATGCACAATCCATTTTTGGCTTTGTGTCAAAAGACTACGACAGAGTATCAGGGAAATGTCTATGGTTTTAACTTGATTTATAGTGGAAACTTTCTAGCTCAAATCGAGAGAGATAATTTTGATATCTTGCGTGTTCAGTTGGGAATGAATCCCTTCCAATTTAATTGGCTCTTGAAATCTGGTCAGGAATTCGTTTGTCCAGAAGCTGTTATGGTATTCAGCAACCAAGGATTTAATCAAATGAGCCAAACCTTCCATCGTTTCTATATGAACCACTTGATTCGTAGTCCGTGGAAAAATTGGAAACGACCTGTTCTGATCAATAACTGGGAAGCAACTTATTTTGATTTCACAGAAGAAAAACTACTAGAAATCGTGAAAGTGTCAAAAGATTTGGGTGTGGATCTATTTGTATTGGATGATGGCTGGTTTGGAAATCGAAATAGTGATTCAGGGTCATTGGGAAATTGGAAAGAAAACCTAGACAAATTCCCATCAGGACTAAAAGCTTTCTCTGAAAAAGTTCATCAAGAAGGACTTTTGTTTGGTCTATGGTTTGAACCAGAAATGATTTCGAAGGATACTTCCATTTATAAAGAACATCCAGAATGGGTGATTGGAAATCCTGCAAAAAATATTTCCCATGGTCGAAATCAGTATATTTTGGATTTTGGAAATCCAGATGTTGTAGAAGAAATTTTTCAACAGATGAAGAAAATCT
Organism: Streptococcus sp. BS35b; assembly: GCF_000286475.1. Taxonomy (NCBI): domain Bacteria; kingdom Bacillati; phylum Bacillota; class Bacilli; order Lactobacillales; family Streptococcaceae; genus Streptococcus; species Streptococcus sp. BS35b. The sequence goes on along the minus strand of NZ_ALKH01000011.1, from coordinate 125,194 downwards.
TATCCAATGTTCAGATAGACTATTTGAAATTGGATATGAATCGCTACATTTCAGAAGCCTTCTCCCAAGCCTTACCTAGCAATCAGCAAGGAGAGGTTCTTCATCGCTATATTCTCGGGGTCTATTCACTTTATGAACGTCTAGTGAGGGAGTATCCGGAGATTCTGATTGAATCCTGTGCTGGTGGAGGCGCTCGTTTTGATGCAGGAATGCTTTATTATAGTCCTCAAATTTGGGCCAGTGATGATACGGATGCGGTCGAGCGTTTATCCATTCAAAGTGGGCTATCGATGGTCTATCCAATTTCTAGCATGGGAAGCCATGTTTCTGCAGTTCCAAATCATCAGGTAGCAAGAATAACTTCTCTTGAAATGAGAAAAGCAGTTGCGTTCTTTGGAACTTTTGGATATGAGTTGGATCCTACTCGATTGACTCAATCTGAGAAGGATGAAATCAAGACACAAATCAAGGATTATAAGAAATATCAAGAACTCATTCATCAAGGAGATTTCTACCGTTTGGAGACATATGATAAGAATCGAGTTGCTTGGATGGTTGTTAGCAAAGATAAAAAGGAAGCTTTGGTAGCACATTATCAAATTTTGGCAGAGCCTAATCCAAACTATAAGCGTTTAAAACTGTCCGGACTAGATAGTCATACTCGCTACCATATTAAAGAAAAATACATTGACCAAGTGAGATCTGGTGTAGATTTGGAGAATATCGGATTGATACTCAATCAAAATTACATCGGACGTGAACAAGAATTTTGGTCTCGCGAAATGCCAGGAGATTTCCATTCAAGGATTTTCTATCTCAAGGCTCAAGATTAATACATCTCTTCTCGGAGAGTTAGAATGGATATAAAATGGAAAAATATAAAATCATAGCAAATAGTATTCGCAAGCGAATCATCGAAGGTGATTATGTATCAGACCAAAAGCTTCCCTCCGAGAAGGAAATGGGAGACGAATTTGCAGCAAGTAAATTAACTGTAAAGAAAGCCTTGGATATCTTGGTTGGAGAAGGGCTGATTATCAAACGTCGTGGAGCAGGAACTTTTGTAAAATCGTTGTCGGTTGAGGATAGGGAGCGCTTGATTGTTGATAACCAGATGCGTGGAACAACAGCCTTTAACCCTGATAAGAAGGTTACTAGTAAGGTTTTGTCCTTCTCAGTTGTACAGGCTTCTCAATTGGTCAGCCGTAAGCTCAATCTGACTGAAGGGAGTCCAGTCTATGAGATTTACAGGGTTCGTTTAGTTGATGGCAATCCAACAGTCATTGAAAAAACTTATATGCCTATAGATGTTATTTTAGGGCTGACGAAAACCGATGTTGAAGGTTCTATCTATGAATATATCGAAGAAAAATTGGGATTGAGAATTCAGAGTGGGCATCGAACGATTTCTGTACGAAAAGCAACAGACTTTGAAGCAGATGAATTGGCTTTGGAGTACGGAGACCCAGTTGGGATTGCTGAACAGATCGGGTATTTAAACACGGGTGTTCAATTTGAGTACTCCATCAGTGTCCATCGATATGATCAGTTCTCGGTTGAGATGATGGTCACACACTACTAAAGGAGAAATTATGGCCTTACTAGCATTTGATATAGGAGGAACAGCTGTTAAATACGGACTGTTCCGGGACGGAGTATTAGAGCAAACAAATTCTTTTCCAACTCCTGCAACTTGGGAAGAAATGAAAAAAGCCCTGCTTACGGTTCGCAATCAATTTTCAGATGAATCATTAGAGGGAGTTGCATTTAGTTCACCGGGGTCAGTGGACTCAGAAGCTGGTATTATTTATGGTAGCAGTGCTATTCCTTATATTCATCGTTTTGAAATTGTGAAAGAACTAGAAGAAACATTAGGCTTACCTGTATCAATCGAGAACGATGCGAATTGTGCTGCTCTTGCAGAAGTTGAATTTGGTGTCGCAAAATCTGTGAGGGACGTTGTTTTCTTCATCATAGGTTCAGGAATAGGTGGAGCTCTTGTTTTAAACCGTAAATTGCACAAGGGTAATAGTCTTTTTGGTGGTGAATTTGGTCGCATGCAACTGAGAGGTAACGAGACCTTGAGCGTGTTGGCTAGTCCAGTTCAGAGTGCGAAACGGTATGCAGAATCTCAGTCTATTTCTACATCTTTCTCAGGTAAGGATTTATTTTCATTGGCGGACCAAGGGGTCATTGCTGCTCAAAATGCAGTTTCGGATTTATACGATAGTCTTGCCCTTGGAATCTACAATGTTTTAGTAGTTCTAGATCCTGAGCTCGTTGTTCTTGGTGGTGGTTTATCCAAACAGGAGGAATTGTTAGGAGAAATTGACAGACGTGTCAGTAAATTGTTGAAAAATAATAATGCGACAGAACTGAAATTTCAATTAGAAAGATGTCAATATTTCAATGATGCCAATCTTTTAGGTGCTGTAGCTCATTTTCAATCACAGGGGGCGAGCAATGAAGCTAAAAAAGAATGATCGACTTGTCTTCTTTGGGGATAGTATCACTGAATGGGGTCGAAATAGAGAAGATGAAACAAGCCTAGGTAATGGTTATGTTGCAGCTCTTAGTCAGATGTTGACTGAGAGATTCCCTGAATCAGATTTTTATTACTTTAATCGTGGAATTGGAGGCAATCATATTCATGACCTAAATAATCGCATTCGTGATTGTTTAGAGTTGAGACCCGATGTTGTTTTTCTACTTATCGGGATTAATGATGTTTGGCATCAAGTAGGACAACAATCTTTCGGAAGTGAAAAAGAAGAAAAACGATTTACAGCGGAGTATAGAAAATTACTAACACAGTTACAGAAAGCGGGAATTCATCGTATCCTATTAATGGAGCCTTTTGTTCTGCCTGAGCCAAGTGATCGAGAAACCTGGAGAGTGGATTTAGATAAAAAAATTCAGGCGATTCGAAAACTTGCTCAGGAGTTCCATTTAGAATTTGTTCCTTTAGATGGGTTGATCAATGAAGAAGCTATCAAAGTTGGAGCCAAATCACTGACTGGTGAGGACGGGGTGCATCCTACCCCTCAAGGAGCTCGGTTTATTGCTAGTGAAATTTTTAAGAGAGTAGAAGTAGGCAAGTGATATGTTGAAAGAAGAAGCAATCTCAAAGTGGGGAAATTACAAGGGAAGCCAGAGGAAACCAGTTGATTTTGATAAATTTTGGGATAAAGCGAAGTTAGAAGTTGACACCCTGGGAACAGAATATCAACTGGAGAAAATTTTTCTCCCTTCCAAACAAGTTGATTGTTTTCTTCTTACCTTTACAGGAATTGGAGGCTCTAAAATCTCCTGCCAGATGATCTGTCCCAAGAAATGTATGAAACCACTCCCAGCTCTTCTCCAGTTTCATGGTTACCATTCGAGCTCAGGTGACTGGAGTGATAAAATAGGTTTAGCCTCAGAAGGGATGATCGTCTTTGCCATGGATGTTCGTGGTCAAGGCGGAATTTCAGAAGATGGTTCATCTACCAAATATGCCACTTTGAGAGGGCATTTAATTCGAGGAATAGAAGAAGGTGCAGAGAACCTTTTTTATCGGTCAATCTTTCAGGATGTTTATCAATTGACAAAAATTGTAATGACGATGCCTGAGGTTGATTCCCGTAAAATAGTGTCTTATGGCGTATCTCAAGGTGGAGCTTTGGCTCTCGTTTGTGCAGCTTTAATGCCGTCTGTTTCTAAGGTTTTTGTGCAATATCCTTTTCTCAGTGATTATCGTGAAGCCTATCGTTTAGATGTAAACCAATCCGCTTACGAGGAACTAGCTTATTGGTTTCGACAAAGAGATCCTCGTCATCAGCGAGAAGAAGAGATTTTTTCAACTCTAGATTATATTGACATTCAATACTTAGTACCAAGGATTGAGGGAGAAATCTATTGGGCGATGGCGCTTGATGATTCTATTTGCCATCCCAAAACTCAATTCGCTGTTATTAATCAGGCAAAAACCATCCAGGAGATTCTGTTTTATCCAGAATATGGACATGAGTATCTGCCACAATATCAAGATTTTATAAGAGAAAAATTATTTGAAAGAGAAGTGATTCTATGAGACAATTTCCAGAAAATTTTTGGTGGGGAGCTGCAACGTCAGGTCCTCAAAGTGAAGGGCGTTTTGACAAAAAACATAAAAATATGTTTGACTACTGGTATGATATGGAGCCAGAAGCTTTTTATAACTATGTAGGACCAGATACGGCTTCAAATTTCTATAATAGCTATGCGGATGATATTGCAAAAATGAAAGAGGTTGGCCTAAACAGCGTACGCACATCCATCCAGTGGACACGACTAATCGATGATTTAGAGACGAATACGGTTAATCTTCAGGCGGTTGATTATTACAATCGCGTCATCGATACTTTTTTAGAGAATGGTATCCGTCCTATCTTTAACCTTCATCATTTTGATCTTCCAGTGGAGCTTTACCACAAATATGGAGGATGGGAATCTCGTCATGTAGTTGAGCTTTTTGTCGGATTTGCAGAAAAATGTTTCCAACATTTTGGTGACAGAGTCAAGGAATGGGTGGTTCATAACGAACCAATGGTAGTCGTTGATGGTGAGTACCTCTACCAATTCCACTATCCAAAGCTAGTAGATGGTAAAAAAGCGGTGCAGGTAGCCTATCATTTGAACTTAGCAACAGCTAAAACAATCCAGCTCTACCGTGAAAAGGGATTTGATAAAGAAGGTGGACGTATCGGTACTGTTTTAAATCTAACTCCTACCTATGCGGCTTCCGAAGAACCAGAAGATCAAGCTGCAGCTCATTTTGCAGAACTTTGGAATAATAAGATGTTCTTGGAGCCTGCAGTACATGGATATTTTCCAGAGGAGCTTGTTTCAGTCCTTGAAAAAGATGGAGTCCTTTGGAAAACAGAAGCGGGAGATGAGGAACTCTTTGCTGAGAATACAGTTGATTTCTTAGGGGTGAATTTCTATCATCCAAATCGTGTAAAGAGACCAGATATCTCTCCAGACTCAGTTGGAGACTGGCTTCCAAGTCGTTACTATGACAATTACGACATGCCTGGTCGCAGAATGAACATTGATAAGGGCTGGGAAATTTATCCAAAAGCCTTATATGATATCGCTGTAAATGTGAGAGACAATTACAGGAACATACCGTGGTTCGTATCAGAAAATGGAATGGGAGTTTCTCGAGAAGAACGTTTCATGGGTGAAAATGGTCAGATCCAAGACGATTATCGTATTAACTTTATCAAGGAACATTTGGAATGGCTTCACAAGGGAATCCAAGAAGGATCAAATTGTTTCGGTTATCACTTGTGGACGCCTATTGACTGTTGGTCTTGGACAAATGCCTATCGCAATCGTTATGGTCTAATTTCAAATGACATTCATACGCAAGTTAAAACCATCAAAAAATCAGGATACTGGCTCAAAGGAGTCATTGAAAAAAATGCGATAGATTAACAATAAGAGAAACGGATTCGTGAGCGGATGCTTGATAGAGCCTGCGAATGGCATCTGTTTCTCTTTTTTTAGAATAAAAAGGAAGCAATTCATGAAAAAACAATTTATCCTAGGACTTACACTAGGAACAAGTTTACTATTGGCTCCATCTGTGTTAGCCACAGAAAATTCAGTACTAGCACCTTCAGATGAAAATACGGTGACTGTAGAAACACCTCGTATTGAAAAAGTAGAAGAAAAAGAAGCCACAGGAGAGGTGAACGGAGAAATTACCCCTGTAACTGGTAAAGTATCGGAAACTAATGCCCCCTCTTCTGAAAAGAAGGCTGAGGAGAATAAGGTAGCGATTGTAGACACTCAAGCAACACAAGAAACAAAAGAGTTGTTTAACTACTTAAAAGAGTTGAATGGGAAAAAAGAAGTTTTATTTGGACAACAACATGCGCTAGATGAAGGAGTGACGCTGACAGAAAAAGGTCAAAGGATTGCTTCAGAGGAGTCTGATGTGAAGAATGCAGTTGGAGATTATCCAGCAGTATTTGGCTGGGACACTCTTTCAATTGATGGACACGAGAAACCTGGTGTTGAGGGAGATGTTCAACAAAGCATTCAAAATCTCATCCAATCCATGAAAAAAGCCCACAATCTCGGAGGAATTTTAACTCTCAGTACCCATCCTTATAATTTTGTGACCGGTGGAGATTTTAAAGATACATCAGGAGATGTAGTGAATGAAATCTTACCTGGAGGGAAGGCAAATGATAAATTCAACGCTTGGTTAGACAATATTGCAACGTTAGCTCATAGCTTGAAAACCACTGACAATAAGTCTATTCCCTTTATTTTTAGACCATTTCATGAACAAATAGGTAGTTGGTTCTGGTGGGGAGAAAGTACGACAAACCCAGAGCAGTACAAGGCCTTGTATCGTTATACTGTAGAGTACTTAAGGGATAAAAAAGGTGTTCATAATATTTTATATGCTTACTCTCCTGGTGCAGGTAATGATCGCTATTTGAAAACCTATCCGGGTGATGCCTATGTTGATATATTTGGTATTGATAGTTATGATAACAAAGAAAATGCTGGATCGGAAGCTTATATGTCATCGCTTCTAAAGGATCTTAATAAAATTGTTTCTCTAGCTGAGTCTAAGGGGAAGATTGCTGCATTAACAGAGTTTGGCTACAGTGCACAAGGACTAAAAGAAAAAGGAAATACGCTGGATTGGTACACTCGGATTTTTAAGGCTATTACTGGAGATTCGGAAGCTTCAAAGATTGCTTATATGATGACTTGGGCTAATTTTGATACAGTTAATAACCTTTATACCCCTTATAAAGACATTAATGGTAACTTAGGTGGAAATCATGAGTTATTGAAGGATTTCCAAGATTTCTATAAAGATAATAATACTCTTTTTCGAAATGAAGTTGGTAAGATTTATGGGACAAATAAAACAATACCTGTAAGTGAAAGAAAGAGCCAGCGTTATTTGATTCGACCGGCAGATCATTCTCTTGTAGGGTCAAGAAAATCAACTATAGTTACCAAGGGTCTTCCTGAAGACAGTCGGGTAACCTATGTATTTGCTGGTGAGGAAAGGGAATTATCAAAAGTAGGTGATTATTTCCAGGGGGAATTGCAGATATCAGATAGTATGGATAATAAAGCTCATACTTTGACTTTAAGATACTATAATGAAAATGATTTAGTGGAAACTCAATCCTATACACTTTTTGTAAATACTAAGAAAGTGCAACCGTCACCCTATTTAGTAGATGATTTTGAAAATTATCTAGGGGAAGATAGTCTGTTAGAAAAAGCTTACTCTTCAAATGGAGATCCTATCTCACTTTCTCTGCAAGCAGCAGCGGAAAAAGGAAAGTATAAGATGCGATATGACTATACGATTGCAAATAATGGTTATGCGGGACGTCAGCTTTCTTTCGATAAGAATTGGGAAGATCGGAATGCTCTTACTTTTGAAATGAAAACAGTGGCCCATCCTAAACAGCATTTGACTGTTCAAGTTCAGATTGGGGGAGTTAGTTTTGAAAAAGATATTGATCTTTCTCAAGCTATAAATGGAAAAGTGACCATTCCATTTTCTGAATTTAAACCAGCAGGCTGGGAAAGTCATCAAGAAGCACGCATTACAAAGGAACGCTTAAAAAAAGTGACACAATTCGCCTTTTATGTGGGAGGAGAAAAAGGAGTAGGTAGTATTGAGTTTGACACCATTCAAGCACTCAAAGATCCCCAGTTACCACCTGTTCCGGATAAGGAGGGTGAGAAAAAATATCAACCTTTGACCTTTACATTTGAAGGTGATTCATTAGACTGGCAGGGACCGGATATTCATGTCAAAGAAAAACAACTAGTGGCTCAGGTAAATGCTGAATCAGGTGAAAAGACTGAGGTAAAATTGACAAAAGGTCAGGACTTGAGTAGCTATGATTGGTATGTTGCACGCGTGAAAACAACAGTACCTGTATCGGCTAAACTATTCTTAAAGGTTGGAGACAGTTGGCAATGGGTTAATTCAGAAGCTCAAAAGGTTTCAGATGAGTTGACAGAATTAAGATTTGATATTAGTGGAATTAAAAATCGTGATAGTGTTAAAGAAATTGGTATTGAATTTACTGGGCAGTCACAACAAAAACAAACTGGTTTCGTTAGCATAGAGATGGTTAGTTTTGTGAAGAATCTATCCGAATTGACTCAAGAGCAAAAGCCTACGGAAGGCCATGACACCACTCCGCCTACTGAAAGCAATCAATCGATTATAGGTGGGGGTAAAGAAAACGAGGGAAATAAAGTAGAGAGTCATGATGTTTCTATTTCTTCTCTAGATATAGATAAAACAAAAATAAAAGAGGAAGGAAATAGTGTTGAAACAAAGGGTTCGAATAAACCAGAACAAAAAAGAAATCTCCCAAATACAGGAGAGAAGAAAAGAAATGGATTATTTGGGTTAGGCTCTATTTTTCTAATAGTTCTCACTTTTTTGGTAGCAAGAATGAAACGACTAACCTCTGGGAAAATGTAGAAAATAACAAGAAGTAGTGATAGGATTGAAATGTACTCTAAAAGTGGGGGCCAGCTAATGGAATAATATAGAACAGTATCAAACTTTCACTACTTTTCATGGTATACTAGAATTAGCAAATCAAGTGAGGTAAAGTGATGACAGAAATACTACAATTTCCAGAAGGATTTCTCTGGGGTGGTGCTACGGCAGCTAATCAATGTGAGGGTGCTTATAATCAGGACGGTCGTGGTCTTGCTAATGTGGATGTGGTACCGATTGGTCCAGACCGTGAGGCCATTATTACAGGTCAGAAAAAGATGTTTTCGTTTGAGGAGGGCTATTTTTACCCAGCAAAGGAAGCCATTGATATGTACCACCATTACAAGGAAGATATTGCGCTTTTTGCAGAAATGGGCTTTAAAACCTATCGACTTTCCATTGCTTGGACTCGGATTTTTCCTAAGGGAGATGAAGCAGAGCCAAATGAAGCTGGTCTAGCTTTTTATGAGGATTTATTTAAGGAATGCCACAAGTATGGGATTGAACCTCTGGTGACCATCACGCATTTCGATTGCCCCATGCACTTAATCAGGGAGTACGGTGGTTGGCGCAACCGTCGCATGTTGGACTTTTACGCAAATCTCTGTCGTACCCTCTTTGCCCGTTACAAGGGCTTGGTCAAGTACTGGCTAACCTTCAACGAAATCAATATGATTTTGCATGCCCCCTTTTTAGGAGCAGGGATTTGTTTTGAAGAAGGAGAAAATCAAGATCAGGTCAAATACCAAGCAGCCCACCACGAGTTAGTAGCCTCGGCTATGGCGACTAAAATTGCTCACGAAATTGATCCAGAAAACAAGGTGGGATGTATGTTGGCAGCAGGGCAATATTATCCTAACACTGTCCATCCGAGAGACTACTGGGCAGCCATGGAAGAAGACCGCAAGAGTTACTTCTTCATTGACGTCCAAGCGCGTGGGGAATATCCAAACTATGCCAAGAAGCAGTGGGAGCGTGAGGGAGTTGAGATAGAAATGACGGCAGAGGATTTGGACTTGTTAAAGAATTACACTGTTGATTTTGTTTCCTTCTCTTATTATGCGAGTCGAGTGGCTTCAGGCGATCCAGAAGTGAGGAATCTGACAGCTGGAAATGTCTTTGCCTCTATCAAAAATCCTTATCTTGAATCCTCTGAATGGGGTTGGCAGATTGACCCACTGGGGCTTCGTATCACTCTCAATGCCATCTGGGATCGTTATCAAAAACCTATGTTCATCGTAGAAAATGGCCTCGGTGCTATGGATACGCCAGATGAAAATGGCTATGTAGCGGATGACTATCGGATTGCTTATCTAGAAGCCCACATCAAGGCTATGCGAGATGCTATTTACCAAGATGGCGTTGAATTGCTTGGTTATACGACTTGGGGTTGTATAGATCTGGTTTCAGCTGGAACAGGCGAAATGAACAAGCGCTATGGTTTTATCTATGTGGATCGTGATAATGCAGGTCAAGGAAGTCTCAAACGGAGCAAGAAGAAATCCTTCTACTGGTACAAGGATGTCATTGCCAGCAATGGTGCAAGTATTAAGTAGAGAACATTTGTTCACTATTTTTATAAAATCTTCTCCCTACTTTATAAGATGTGAAAAAGAGTTCAATTAGATCTAGCTTTTTGCTATAATGAGGTGAGAAAAACAGACAGGAGAATAAGATGTCAGAACCATTATTTTTACAATCAGTTATGCAAGAAAAAATCTGGGGTGGAACCAAGCTACGTGATGAGTTTGGTTACGACATTCCAAGTGAAAAAATTGGTGAATACTGGGCTATCTCAGCTCACCCAAATGGAGTTTCTAAGGTCGCTAATGGGCGCTTTGAGGGAACAGATCTAGCTACATTGTATGCGGAGCACCGTGAATTGTTTGGCAACCGTCCAGAGCCTGTATTTCCACTGTTGACCAAAATTCTCGATGCCAATGACTGGCTCAGCGTCCAAGTTCACCCAGACGATGCCTATGGATTAGAACATGAAGGCGAGCTCGGAAAAACAGAGTGCTGGTATATCATCGCAGCAGACGAAGGTTCAGAGATTATCTATGGTCACAATGCCAAGTCAAAAGAAGAACTCCGCCAGCAAATCGAAGACAAAAACTGGGATGCCTTACTGACAAAAGTGCCAGTTAAGGCTGGAGATTTCTTCTATGTGCCAAGTGGTACCATGCACGCTATCGGTGCAGGTATCTTGATTCTTGAAACCCAGCAGTCTAGCGATACCACCTACCGTGTCTATGACTTTGACCGTAAGGATGACAAGGGCAACTTGCGTGAACTTCATCTTGAAAAATCTATCGATGTTTTAAACATTGGTGAGCCTGCTAATAGCCGCCCTGTCACTGTCAAAGCTGATGACCTGCGTTCTACACTCCTCGTTTCTAGCGAGTTCTTCGCAGTTTACAAGTGGGAAATTACTGGGAAAGTTGACTTTGAAAAGACAGCTGACTATAGCCTGTTGAGTGTCTTATCTGGTCAAGGTCAGCTTACTGTTGACGGGAAAAACTATCCAATCCAAAAAGGTAGCCACTTTATCCTACCAAGTGATGTCGAAGCTTGGACTTTGGAAGGTCAAGGTTTGGAATTGATTGTTAGTCATCCATAAAAAAGAAAGGGCTTGAGTTCACTACTCAAGTCCTTTTTGATTACATAAATTGGGCGATAAAGACCACGATGATGATAATAGGAATGATAAAACGAAGGAGGAAAAGCCAGACTTGGAAAAGTCCTTGTTTCCATGCTCTTTCATCGAGATGGAGTTCCTCCATAGCAAGGGCCTTTTTGAAGATGTAGCCTGTAAAGAGCGACAGGCAGAGAGCTCCAAATGGCATGAGGAGATTGGAAACCAAGAAGTCCATAGCATCAAAGAAGGTCTTCCCCAAAATGTGAACATCCGCCATGACCCCATAGGATAGAGCTGAAGGAATTCCAAAGACAAAGGTCAAGATTCCTAAAATAGCACTCCATTTAGCACGCTTGCGGTTGTCCTGATTGGTGATATTGCCCACATTGATTTCCAGCATCACGACAGAAGAAGTAACCGTCGCAAAGAGGAAGAGCAAGAGGAAAAGAATGTAGAAAATAGTTCCAAAAGGCATCTTGTCAAAGAGTTGAGGCAAGACGATAAAGAGCAGGCTTGGTCCCCCTTCAGACTGAATATTGAAGGCTGACATGGCTGGGAAAATGGCTAGACCCGCCATGATGGATACAGAGATGTTCATAGCGACAATGGAAATCCCTGACTGGACCAGATTGGTTTTCTTGTCCAAGTAAGATGCATAGGTCAGCATGGCTGTCACTCCTAGTGAGAGAGCAAAGAAAGATTGACCCAGAGCATAGAGGAGACCAGCGCTAGTTAGTTTTGAAAAGTCTGGTTTGAGAAAATAGAGAACCCCTTCCATGGCATTTGGCAAGCTGAGAGAGCGCCCGATGATGACGACAAAGATGATAAAGAGCAGGGGCATCATGACTTTTGAAGCTCTTTCAATCCCTTTTTGAACCCCACGTGATACAATAAAGATATTCAATAAGATAAAGGCTGCTTGAGCTCCTAGGGCAATGGCTGGATTTGAAATGATTGAAGTAAATAACTGAGCATAATCACCCGTTCCACCAAGTTGGAACAATTTCCCAAACTCAATACCTAGATAGACTAAAATCCATCCTCCGATAACACTGTAAAAGGAGAGGAGGATAAAGAGGGCAAAGGCACCAATCCAACCGATAAAGTTGTACTTGTTATTGTTGCCTAGTTTTCCAAAGGTTTTGATAGCGGAAACGCCAGCACTACGGCCAAGGGCAAATTCAGCCAGCAGGAGCGGGAAACCGATTAAAATAGTGGAAATGAGAAAGACTAGTAAAAAGCCTCCACCGCCATTTGCAGCAGTCATATAGGGAAATTTCCAAACGGCACCAAGTCCGATGGCTGAACCAGCAGATGCTAGGATAAAGCCTAGTTTCGAACCCCATTGCGATTTTTCTGACATAGTTGAAACTCCAATCTCCTTTTTTAAAATAAGAAAAGGCTACTTGAGTTGTCAAATAGCCTTCTCTCAATGGCTCTTTATGAGCCTTCTGTTTGATTGATAGACTTGACTATCCTATCATGTTTTCAAAGGTCTGTCAAGAAAACCATTTTCAAGTTTTCACACCTTTCTCAAAAAGTTAAAAATTTTTCGTAAAAACACTTGACTCTGACCTAAGGGGAGGGGTTATACTATTTCTTGTAAGGAGGAAATCATGTACCATATAAAAGAAGCTGCGCAGCTTTCAGGTGTCTCTGTCAAGACCCTGCACCACTACGATAAGATAGGGCTTCTGGTTCCCTTAAAGTCGGAAAACGGCTATCGAACCTACAGTCAGGAGGATTTGGAACGCCTTCAGATTATTCTGTATTATAAATATCTAGGTTTTTCTTTAGAAAAAATAGCAGAGCTGTTAAAGGAAGAAAGGACAGATTTATTGCCCCATTTGACTAGGCAGTTGGACTATTTGACCCAAGAAAGGCGACATCTGGATACCTTGATTTCCACCTTGCAAAAAACTATTCAAGAACAAAAAGGAGAAAGAGAAATGAGTATTCAAGAGAAATTTGCTGGATTTAACTACCAAGACCATCAAAAATACCACCAAGAGGCGGTAGAAAAATATGGTCAAGAAGTCATGGATAAGGCCCTCGAGCGCCAAAAAGGCCGTGAAGACGAGGCTACGACTGCCTTTAACCAAGTCTTTCAAGCCTTGGCTCAAAATCTTCAAGCTGGTCTGCCTGAAACAGCAGCTGAAAACCAAGAGCAAGCAGCTAAGCTCTTGCAAGCCCTTCGTACTTATGGATTTGACTGCTCTATTGAGGTCTTCGGCCATATCGGAAAAGGCTACGTCTATAACCCAGAGTTTAAGGAAAACATTGACAAATTTGGAGCTGGAACAGCTCAATACACATCAGATGTTATTGCTGCTTACGTTCAGACAAATGCAGAATAAATAGGCTAGGAATTTCCTAGCCTATTTTTTACTTCAAATCGTAAAGCCAGTCGTCACCGTCTTTGTAGTAAAAAAATTCACTGAGATTCTCTTCTAAAAAAACACGAAGCATATCAGACATATCATCAGTAGCAAGTTTTAGATGAGACAGATTATCAAAATCCTCCCACCATACCTTTCCTTCGTCTGAAGATTGGAGCTCACCAGTAAAGTGTTCTGTCTTGTAAAAAAGGACGACGTAACGATAATCCTCCTCATCATACCAGTCTTTAATACCACAGAGTTGGGGTTTGGAAATGGTCAGACCAGTTTCTTCTTTGACTTCTCTGATAACGGCATCGGTAAAAGACTCTCCGCGCTCTACATGCCCACCAGGAAAAGTAATGCCAGGCCAGTCAGGATCAACTCGATCTTGAACTAGAACTTTGTTTCCGTTTTGAATCATACACATGTTGACAAATTCGACTAATTCTCGTCTGTTCATATTGTTTTTCCTATTTTGTTAGTAACTTTTCCACGACGTTTAACTTTCGCATGGTCAGAACCACGCCAAACAATTTTTCAAGATAGTTGGTATTGAGCTTTTTTTGTTTTGCAGTTCTAGGAAGATAGAGGTAGAGACAGTAATCGCCTACACAGATTTCTTCCTCGCCGTAGTCAGTTTTCAATTTTTCTAGTGGCAGACTTTGGATAAGTCCTTGATAAAGAATTACATGCACACGATCATGAAGATAGTCTTCTTTAAATGGATTCTCATGAACAATCTTTTCAAAATCGTTCTTATTCTTGATAACCATTTTTAAGTCGGCCCCAATTTTTTCCTTTATCAAAGTATGAATGCGTTCTCGTATTTCTTCTAAATCTGAGTCACTCTCAAGAATGATATTCCCACTTTGAATATAGGTTCGAACGTGTTGAAAACCAGCTTCTGTCAAAATATCTACCAAATAAGACATTTTCGGGATAGCATTTTTTCCATTAGGAGTAACGCCTCTTAGTAAAATAATATGTTCCAAAGGACTTCCTTTCTTATTTGGTATTTATTGGATTGGAGCCTGCCACCCAGCCGGTGCAGAGGGCAGAAGTGATGTTAAAGCCACCCGTGTGGGCATTGATATCCAGGACCTCGCCAGCAAAGTGAAGTCCAGGAACGAGCTTACTTTCCAGAGTTTTAGGATTGATTTCCTTGAGGCTGATGCCACCTTTGGTGACAAAGGACTTGGCAAGAGACATTTTGCCAGTCACAGGGATTTTTAGGGCCTTGATGGACTGGAGCAGTTGGTCTCGTTCCTTTTCAGTTAGTTGTTTGACTTTTTCAGGATAGCCTTGCACAAGAAATTCTGCCAAGCGTTCTGGCAATAAGGTTCTTAAAGCATTTTTCAAGGATTTTTCCCGATTTTCTTCTAGAAATGCCACCAAGTCGCTCTCAGGAAGTTGAGGCAAAACATCCAGTGAAAGAACTTCCCCACCCTTGACAAAGCTGGACATACGCAAGGCAGCAGGGCCCGACAAACCAAAGTGGGTAAAGAGCAGATCGTGAGTGATGATATGCTTGCCATAGCTTAAGGTCACATCGTCTAGTGAAATCCCTTGAAGCGCTTTGTGTGGAAAATCAGTCAACAATGGGCTCTCAGCAGCTTCAAGCTCGGTAATAGTATGTTTGAAATGACGGGCGATTTCATGTCCAAAACCAGTAGAACCAGTAGACGGATAGGATTTTCCGCCAGTTGTGACAATGAGTTTATCACAAGTGAAGCTTTGGTCTGCGGACTTGAGGACAAACTGGTCGTCTATCTTTTTAACCGAAACAATCTCCGTTTGAGTAGCAACTTGACCACCTAGTTCAGTGATTTTCTTTTCCAAGGCCTCGATAATGGTCCGAGATTTGTCACTGGAAGGAAAGACGCGTCCGTGATCCTCGACCTTAAGTTTAACACCATTCTCCGTAAAAAAGTTGATGATATCGTGGTTATCAAACTGGGAGAAGACACTGTACAGAAAGCGTCCATTTCCAGGAATTCCAGCCAGAAGGTCATCTAAAGTTCCATTGTTGGTCACATTACAACGACCACCACCGGTACCAGCTAATTTTTTTCCGAGTTTCCGATTTTTTTCGATGAGAAGAGTTTTCTGACCATAAAAGCTACTGGAAATCGTAGCCATCATGCCAGCAGGCCCTCCACCGATGACAATAGTATCAAAATGTTTCATAGCTCTATTGTACCACAAAAAACAAGAGATGCTTGGCATCTCTTGTTGCTCATAATCTTAGTTAATTTCATATCCCATCAATAAACCGCCATCTTCTGCATAGAAACTGCAGAGACCAGACGTCGGGATGATTTTGATATTGGCTTGTGGGAAGGTTTCCAGCAAGCGTTCTGACAATTGCTGACAGAATTTTTCATTGCTGCGATGAGCCATGACGATACGGCCACCAGCGTAGCCAGCCTTGATGAGTTCTTCATAGGCTGCTTGAAGGGATTTTTTTGGTCCACGCGCTTTTTGGAGCAGTTCTAGGGTTCCAGTTTCACTTGCTTCCCCAACCATACGGATGTTGAGAAGGCCAACAACTGTACCGATAAGCTTACTCAAACGACCATTTTTGACCAAGTTATCGACCTTAGCAAGGACAAAGAGCAACTTCGTTTTTTCTTGGTAGGCTGTAATGGCTTCAACAATTTCCTCATAAGAAAGTCCTTGATCAATCAAGCTATTGATTTTTTCGACAATCAAGTCAACCTCACCACCTGCAGACAATGTATCGATCACATGAATCTGAGTGTCAGGGTGTTCTTCAAGGTAGATATTTTTAGCGAGCTGTGCACTATTATGGCTACCTGAAAGAGTACCAGTGATAGTAACGACAAAGATATGCTTAGCACCTTCAAATGCACGCAAGTAATCATCAGGGCTAGGACAAGCTGATTTTGAAGCCTCAGAAGTCGCATACATGGTTTCCATCATGTGGTCAATGTCAAGATTGGCATCATCAATAAAGACCTGATCAGCTACTTGAATGGTTAAAGGAACACTAACAAATTCAGTATCAATAGCAGGAGTTGCCAGTTGGCGATAATCACAACCAGAGTCAGCCACAATCTTCCAAGTCATAGAAATTCTCCATCTTTGTCACTTATACATTGACAAAGGTTCTGTCTTTTTTTACAATTGTATCATGAATGTCCTTGAAACAAAAGCACCATCCGTCTGTTGTTACAAGTAGAAAGAAATTGTTATGTCTGAACGTAGAATATCTGAAAACTCTCTTGAAAATCTCAGAAAATCAAATCAAGAATCCAATTTTTTAACCAGAGAAGCAATCGAGACGGCTCTTTTGCAACTTCTAGAGAAAAAGGACTTGGCAAAGATCAGTATTTCAGAATTAGTCAAGCGGGCGGGCGTCTCTCGTGCCGCCTTCTATCGTAACTATGACTCCAAAGAAGAGATTTTGGAAAGCGTCTTTAAACGCAGTGTCCATAATATTATGGAACAGTTGAGCCACTACGATGTCAAAACAGACCTTTATCTAGTCTGGGTTCACCTTTTCCGTGCAGCCAAGAAAGAAGCCAAGGTCATCCAACTTGCTCTGGACTACCACTTAGAAAAGATTTTTGTCCAAGCCATGCAGGAATTTCTGGAAAAATACCACGGAAAGTCAAAAGGCGTTAGCAGCTACCTTCATTCCTTTTGGAGTTCTGCCATCGTATCAGTCCTGCTCAAATGGATCAAGGATGGCATGAAGGTTCCAGCTGAAAAGATTGCCGATTTACGCTTGCCATTTTTCAAAAAATAGAGGAAAAGGAGAAGATTTATGACAGAAAAAAGACTGGCTTGGGATGAGTACTTTGCAGCCCAGGCTTTACTGATTGCCAATCGTTCGACCTGTAAACGTGCCAAGGTGGGAGCTGTCCTAGTCAAGGACAATAAAGTCATTTCAACAGGCTATAATGGTTCCGTATCGGGAACGGAGCACTGTATTGACCACGAATGTTTAGTCATTGAAGGTCACTGTGTCCGAACCCTTCACGCCGAGGTTAATGCCATCTTGCAAGGAGCCGAACGAGGGGTTCCCAGAGGTTTTACAGCCTATGTGACCCATTTCCCTTGTCTGAACTGCACCAAACAACTGCTACAGGTTGGTTGCAAGCGCGTGGTTTATATCAACCAGTACCGAATGGATGACTATGCCAAATACCTCTATCAAGAAAAAGGGACCGAGCTAACCCATTTACCATTAGAGACTGTTCAGACAGCTCTCCAAGAGGCAGATTTGATTTAAAAATTAATAAAAATAAATGGTTTAGAAAGCTTTTTAAACCGTTTTTTGATATAATAAGAAGAATAAATTGAAAGAAGGAACTCAGAAAATGGGAAAAATTGAAGTCATTAATCATCCACTCATTCAACACAAATTGTCAATCTTGCGTCGTACAGACACTTCTACAAAAGCTTTTCGTGAGCTAGTAGATGAGATTGCAATGTTGATGGGATATGAAGTACTTCGTGATCTTCCACTTGAAGACGTTGAAATCGAAACACCTATTACAAAGACCGTTCAAAAACAATTGGCTGGTAAAAAATTAGCGATTGTTCCAATCTTGCGTGCAGGTATCGGGATGGTAGATGGTCTCTTGAATCTGGTTCCAGCAGCAAAAGTTGGACACATCGGTATGTACCGTGATGAAGAAACCCTTCAACCAGTTGAATACTTGGTGAAATTGCCTGAAGATATTGACCAACGTCAAATCTTTGTCGTTGACCCAATGCTTGCAACAGGTGGCTCAGCAATCTTGGCTGTAGATTCGCTTAAAAAACGTGGTGCTTCAAATATCAAGTTTGTCTGCCTGGTATCTGCTCCAGAAGGTGTAAAAGCCCTTCAAGAAGCACACCCAGATGTAGAAATCTTTACTGCGGCTTTGGATGAACGCTTGAACGAACACGGTTATATCGTTCCAGGTCTTGGAGATGCTGGAGACCGCTTGTTCGGTACTAAATAAAATCCCAAAGTAAATAGTGAAACTAGAAGTTCGTTTTTAACTTGAAAGGAGGTTGAGTTTTTGTTTCTGTTTAGAGAATAGAGCAAAAATTTGACCTTTTTTGACCAAAAAGATATAATAGTTCTGTATTGAGTCGTAAGACTAAGAAAATTCAACATAAAAGGAGAAATGAATGATTCCTGTAGTTATTGAACAAACAAGCCGTGGAGAACGTTCCTATGATATTTACTCACGTCTACTAAAAGATCGTATCATCATGTTGACTGGACCAGTTGAAGACAACATGGCCAACTCCGTTATCGCCCAATTGCTCTTCTTGGATGCCCAAGACAGTACAAAAGATATTTACCTTTATGTAAATACTCCGGGTGGTTCTGTTTCAGCTGGTTTGGCAATCGTTGATACCATGAACTTTATCAAGGCAGATGTCCAAACAATCGTTATGGGGATGGCAGCCTCAATGGGGACTATCATTGCATCAAGTGGTGCAAAAGGCAAACGCTTTATGCTTCCAAATGCAGAGTACATGATTCACCAACCAATGGGTGGTACAGGCGGTGGTACCCAACAAACAGATATGGCAATCGCTGCAGAACACTTGCTCAAAACTCGTAAGACTTTGGAGCAAATTCTTGCAGATAACTCTGGTAAAACAGTTGAGCAAATTCATGTAGACGCAGAACGTGATTACTGGATGAGTGCCCAAGAAACACTTGAGTATGGTTTTATTGATGAAATCATGGCCAACAATTCTTTGAGCTAACCAAGCTAAAAAGCAAACTCGACGGGGTTTGCTTTTTTTGATATAATAGGAGAAGATTTCTTAGAAAGAGGATTTATCATGTTTGAAAAGGTCAATCGTTCAGGATTAATCATCTATCTTTACTATAATCGGGATGCAAAGAAACTTCAGGAATACGGTGACATCTGTTACCATTCTAAGAAGCATCGCTATTTGCAACTCTATGTTCCAACTGAGGAGTTAGATGACTTAGTAGAGAGATTAGGTAAGGAAAGATTTATCAAGAAAATTAGACGGTGTCACATTCAAGAGTTAGAAACTCCCTTTGTTGGCAATCTCTATCGAAATAAAGAAAACGTTATCATTTAAAAAAGTGAATAAAAAGGTTGACAATTTTCTGATAATTCGGTATATTCTTAACATACTATTTTGGAACAATATTATAAGGAGATAAAAAATGAAGAAAAAATTTGCCCTATCTTTTGTGGCCCTTGCTAGCGTAGCCCTTCTCGCTGCTTGTGGAGAGGTCAAATCAGGAGCCTCAAACGCTGCTGGTAACTCAGTCGATGAAAAGACAATTAAAATCGGATTTAACTTTGAAGAAACAGGTGCCGTAGCAGCCTACGGAACATCTGAACAAAAAGGAGCTCAACTTGCCGTTGATGAAATCAATGCAGCAGGTGGTATCGATGGAAAACAAATCGAAGTTGTAGACAAAGACAACAAGTCAGAGACTGCCGAAGCAGCTTCTGTTACAACGAACCTTGTTACCCAATCAAAAGTAGCAGCTATTGTAGGGCCTGCGACATCTGGTGCAACTGCTGCAGCTGTAGCTAACGCTACCAAAGCTGGAGTGCCATTGATTTCACCAAGTGCTACTCAAGACGGTTTGACTAAAGGTCAAGATTACCTATTTATCGGAACATTCCAAGATAGCTTCCAAGGGAAGATTATTTCTAACTATGTAACAAACAAGTTGAATGCTAAGAAGGTTGTTCTTTATACGGACAATGCTAGTGACTATGCTAAAGGTATTGCTAAATCTTTCCGCGAAACCTACAAGGGTGAGATTGTAGCAGATGAAACGTTTGTAGCAGGTGATACAGACTTCCAAGCAGCACTTACTAAAATGAAAGGGAAAGAGTTTGACGCTATCGTTGTTCCAGGCTACTACACAGAAGCAGGTAAAATTGTAAACCAAGCCCGTGGTATGGGAATTGATAAACCAATCGTTGGTGGTGATGGATTTAACGGTGAAGAATTTGTTCAACAAGCAACAGCTGAAAAAGCATCAAACATTTACTTCATCTCAGGATTCTCAACTACAGTTGATGTTTCTGAAAAAGCTAAAGCCTTCCTTGAAGCATACCGTGCTAAATATAATGAAGAGCCTTCAACCTTCTCAGCCTTGGCTTATGACTCAGTTTACCTAGTAGCCAATGCTGCAAAAGGTGCTAAAAACTCAGGTGAGATCAAGGATAACCTTGCTAAAACAAAAGATTTTGATGGTGTAACTGGTCAAACGAGCTTTGATGCTGACCACAATACAGTGAAAACTGCTTACATGATGACCATGAACAATGGTAAAGTAGAAGCAGCAGAAGTTGTAAAACCATAACATTAGAATAGTAGTTGAAATAGGGAATGAGCCTTTGACTCACTCCCTGTTTCGGTGTTTATGAACTTGTGAAAATGATGAAATTTTCTAAAAAATAACGATAGAAAAGAGTGAATGCTATGCTCCAACAACTTGTGAATGGTTTAATTCTGGGTAGTGTTTATGCACTTTTGGCCTTGGGTTATACCATGGTTTATGGAATTATCAAACTCATCAACTTCGCCCACGGTGATATTTATATGATAGGTGCCTTTATTGGTTACTTTTTGATTAATTCCTTCCAAATGGATTTCTTTTTAGCTTTGATTATTTCAATGGCAGGAACCGCACTACTTGGTGTTGTGATTGAATTTCTTGCCTACCGTCCTTTGCGACACTCTACACGTATTGCTGTATTGATTACTGCCATCGGAGTGTCTTTCCTACTGGAATACGGAATGGTTTATCTAGTAGGCGCCAATACTCGTGCCTTCCCTCAAGCAATTGAAACAGTTCGCTTTGACTTGGGGCCAATTAGCTTGACAAATGTTCAATTGATGATTTTAGCAGTTTCTGTACTCTTGATGGTTTTATTGCAATTGATCGTCCAAAAAACAAAAATGGGGAAAGCCATGCGTGCGGTATCAGTTGATAGTGACGCAGCTCAATTGATGGGAATTAATGTAAATCGTACAATCAGCTTTACCTTTGCTTTGGGTTCAGCCCTTGCTGGTGCAGCAGGTGTCCTCATTGCCCTTTACTACAACTCTCTTGAACCGTTGATGGGTGTGACTCCAGGTCTAAAATCATTCGTTGCGGCCGTACTTGGTGGTATCGGGATTATTCCTGGTGCAGCTCTAGGAGGATTTGTGATTGGCTTGTTGGAAACATTTGCTACTGCCTTCGGTATGTCTGATTTCCGTGATGCCATCGTATATGGGATCTTGCTTTTGATTCTGATTGTTCGACCTGCAGGTATCCTTGGTAAGAATGTGAAAGAGAAGGTGTAAACAATGAAGACAAATCTTAAAGTAAATATTCTCTGGTTATTCCTTCTGTTAGCGGGTTATGGATTGATTAATGTACTGGTTTCTGCTGGTGTTCTCAATCTATTCCATGTCCAAATTTTAGAACAAATTGGGATTAATATCATCCTTGCAGTAGGTCTGAACTTAATCGTTGGTTTTTCAGGACAATTCTCACTTGGTCATGCAGGTTTTATGGCGATTGGGGCTTATGCAGCAGCGATTATTGGTTCAAAATCACCAACCTATGGTGCCTTCTTTGGAGCAATGGTCTTGGGTGCCTTGATTTCTGGTGCAGTCGCTTTGCTCGTTGGTATTCCAACACTCCGTTTGAAGGGTGACTACCTGGCTGTTGCGACACTAGGTGTTTCAGAAATCATTCGTATCTTTATCATTAATGGTGGAAGTTTGACCAACGGTGCTGCTGGTATCTTGGGTATTCCAAACTTTACCAACTGGCAAATGGTTTATCTTTTTGTGGTGATCACAACTATTGCAACTCTCAATTTTCTACGTAGTCCAATCGGACGCTCTACTCTATCTGTTCGTGAGGATGAGATTGCTGCAGAGTCTGTTGGGGTAAACACTACAAAGATCAAGATTATCGCTTTTGTCTTTGGTGCTATTACAGCAAGTATTGCTGGTTCACTTCAGGCTGGTTTTATCGGATCTGTTGTGCCAAAAGATTACACCTTTATTAATTCCATCAATGTGTTGATTATCGTTGTATTTGGTGGACTTGGATCGATTACTGGTACCATCGTTTCAGCGATTGTTTTAGGAATTTTAAATATGCTCCTTCAAGATGTTGCTAGCGTGCGTATGATTATTTACGCTTTGGCCTTGGTATTGGTCATGATTTTCAGACCAGGTGGACTCCTTGGAACATGGGAATTGAGTCTGTCACGTTTCTTTAAAAAATCTAAGAAGGAGGGACAAAACTAATGGCATTACTTGAAGTTAAACAGTTAACCAAACATTTTGGCGGTCTAACAGCTGTTGGAGATGTCACTCTTGAATTGAACGAGGGAGAGTTGGTTGGTCTGATTGGACCAAACGGGGCTGGTAAAACAACCCTTTTCAATCTCTTGACCGGTGTTTATGAACCAAGCGAAGGTACTGTGACACTAGATGGTCACCTCCTAAATGGGAAAACTCCCTACAAGATTGCCTCACTTGGTCTCAGTCGTACCTTCCAAAATATTCGTTTGTTCAGGGACTTGACAGTTTTGGAAAATGTTTTGATCGCATTCAGCAATCATCATAAACAACATGTCCTTGCGAGCTTCCTACGCCTACCAGCTTTTTATAAGAACGAGGAAGAATTAAAAAGCAAAGCTTTGGACTTGCTGAAGATTTTTGATTTGGATGGTGACGCAGATACTCTTGCCAAGAATCTGGCCTATGGTCAACAACGTCGATTAGAAATCGTTCGTGCTCTGGCAACTGAACCTAAAATTCTCTTTTTGGATGAACCGGCAGCTGGGATGAATCCTCAAGAAACAGCTGAATTGACAGAACTGATCCGTCGTATCAAAGATGAATTTAAAATTACTATCATGCTCATCGAACACGATATGAATTTGGTTATGGAAGTCACTGAGCGTATCTATGTTCTTGAATATGGTCGTTTGATTGCTCAGGGAACTCCTGACGAAATTAAGACGAATAAACGTGTTATCGAAGCTTATCTAGGAGGTGAAGCCTAATGCCTATGTTAAAAGTTGAAAACCTCTCTGTACATTATGGTATGATCCAAGCAGTTCGTGATGTGAGTTTCGAGGTTAATGAAGGAGAAGTTGTTTCCCTTATCGGTGCCAATGGTGCTGGTAAAACAACCATTCTTCGTACCCTTTCAGGTTTGGTTCGCCCAAGTGCTGGTAAAATTGAGTTTTTAGGAAAAGAAATTCAAAAGTTGCCAGCGCAAAAAATCGTGGCAGGTGGCCTTTCACAAGTTCCTGAGGGACGCCATGTTTTCCCAGGTTTGACTGTTATGGAAAACTTGGAAATGGGAGCTTTCTTGAAGAAAAATCGTGAAGAAAATCAAGCCAACTTGAAAAAAGTCTTTTCACGTTTCCCTCGTCTGGAAGAACGCAAAAACCAAGATGCGGCAACTCTTTCAGGTGGTGAACAGCAGATGCTGGCTATGGGACGCGCTCTCATGTCTACACCTAAGCTCCTTCTCTTGGATGAACCGTCAATGGGACTTGCCCCAATCTTTATCCAAGAAATTTTTGACATCATTCAAGATATTCAGAAGCAAGGAACAACGGTTCTCCTAATTGAACAGAACGCTAACAAGGCCCTTGCTATCTCTGACCGTGGTTATGTACTTGAAACGGGCAAGATTGTCCTATCAGGAACAGGAAAAGAACTCGCCTCATCAGAAGAAGTCAGAAAAGCATATCTAGGTGGCTAAAACAATCCAGTGGATTGTTTTAGTCGGTGGATGAGAGTTGCATAAGCAATCCCTCTATAGACCGGGGGACATTTCAATGGTTAGATGAAGATGGTCAAACAATCATCCTATAACAGGGACTTACTTTCCCAATCATCAGATGATAGAATGTTCTGGAGCTCCAACTTAGGAGCTTTTTCGTTTATAGTTGGATTTTGGAAATAGATGAAATGGTGCCTTAATTTTAACTAGATGATTTCGTGTTTGAATTGACAGTCATTTTTGTTCATATTATAATATGGGTAAGTGGAAATTGAACAGGAGGACTAATGAATGGTAACAGAAAAACAATTTAAACTTTTGCGGTTTATGTTGATACATAAAGAAAAGACCTTTACTCAGAGACAGTTAGCTGAAGAGTTAGGTCTATCTGTAGGGACAGTTAACACATTATTGAAAAAACTGAAAGAAGAGAAGTGGATTGATGAGGAGCATCACTTAACAGAACTAGGCCAGAAAGTTTTAGAGCCCTATCGAGTAGAAAATGCTATTATAATGGCTGCTGGAATGAGTAGTCGTTTTGCTCCTTTGTCTTATGAGATTCCTAAAGGATTGCTTCAAGTTAAGGGGGAACGCTTGATAGAGAGGGAAATCAGACAACTGCAAGAAGCAGGAATAGAAGATATAACCGTTATCGTAGGCTATCTTCAAGAAAAAATGTTCTATCTTGCTGAGAAATTTGGTGTAAAAATTGTAGTGAATAATGACTACTACAAATACAATAACTGTTCATCTCTCATGTTGGTTAAAAATCAACTTTCCAACACTTATATTTGTTCATCGGATAATTATTTTGTGGAAAATCCGTTTGAGCAATATATTTATAGAGGTTATTACTCGACCATATTTGCAGAAGGTCAAACGGACGAATATTGTGCTATAGAGGATTCGAATCACACGATCATTGATATCCAGATTGGTGGAGAAAATACTTGGGCCATGGTGGGGCACGTTTATTTCGACCGTGCATTTAGCGAGAAATTCAAGGAAGTTTTAGAAACCGAGTTTAAGCACGAACCTTATCGGGAACAGCTTTGGGAGGATTATTATAGTCGGCATGTCAAGGAACTCCTTTTAGAAGCTCGTCACTATTCAGCGGATATTGTTAAAGAATTTGATTCACTAGATGAACTTCGTCAATTTGATGAACGTTATTTGGTAAATGCAGATTCGGCCATTATTGATAATATCTGCAAGACATTAAAGTGTGTGGCTTCAGATATTGTCAATATTAAACCCCTAAAAGACGGTTTGACCAACACTTCGTTTTCATTTGACTGTCTAGGGAAAAAATATGTTTACCGACATCCGGGCAGGGGAACTGAAAATTATATCGATCGAGCTAGTGAAGCAGCTTCTATGGAAATTGCCGCAAAATTAAAGATTGATCGTACCTTTGTAGCTATGAACAAGGATGAGGGCTGGAAAATTTCAGAATTTATTCCCAATGCTAAGCAACTTGACTATGAAAATTGGGATGATGTGACAAAAGCAATGGACCTCTTGAGACGGTTACACCAATCTGGAGAAAAAACGGGACATTCCTTTGACCAATTTGAGGGAATTGATGATTTTAGAGAAAAATTGAAGGCTAGAAATCGATTTGAGTTTGATGGCCTCGAGGAATTGGATGAAATTGTTTCACTTCTCAAAAATTATTTACAGAATGATCCCAAACAGGTTGTCCTTTGTCATGGAGATTCCTATAGTCCTAATTTCTTGTTGAATGAAGCAGGCGAAATGAGCTTGATTGACTGGGAATATTCTGGAATGGGAGAGCCAGCAGGAGATTTGGGCACCTTTATCGCGTGTTCCAATTATACTGTAGCAGATGCTGAAAAAGTACTGGAATTGTATCTACAAGGAGTTCCAGATAAGAAAACCAAACGTCACTATTTGGCTTATGTAGCAGTGACCTCATATTATTGGTTCTTGTGGGCTTTGTTCCAGGAGAGTGTCGGAAAACCAGTTGGTGAGTTCCTCTACATCTGGTATCGCTATACCAAACAATATGGACAACTGGCCCTTGACTTGTATTTGGAGGAAAACTAAGATGAAAACGACATTCGAAATTGAAGATTTAGTAGCAACTGAAACAAAGAGAAGATTGGAAGAAATGGAGTCGCCAAACTACGAGTTTGTTCAACCCTTCCTAAAAAGTGATTTCATTTTAATCATCTCCATAGTCCTAATCAACCTTGTTTTGATTATCTTAGCAATGACGGGAGGAATTCAATAACATGTCTAAAATGAATGACTATATCCAACAAGAAACCATAACCGGAATTGTTCCCATGACCAATAAGGATCGTCAGTATTCTTTCTGGGATCTCTTTCTATCGACAAGTGGTTTTGCCATTGCTACTTGGTGTTATACCCAAGGAGCCTATGTAGCTCAATATTTGACCTTTAATCAAATGTTGATAAATATTTTTAGCTTTAACATTATCTGGGTCTTTATTGAATGTCTTCCTATTTTATTTGCGGTTAAGTATGGAATTGATTTGTGGATTTGGTTGAGAGCCGTTCTAGGAAAAAGAGGTGTAGCCCTGTTATCAACCATTATTAGCTTGGCTAACTTTGGGTGGTATGCTGTTGCGGCCAATCTTTTTGCCAGTTCCATGATTCATTTGGCAAATAATTTTGGTCTTGGTTTGGACAAGGGAGTATGGGCGCCTATTCTTGGTACCCTCTGTGTTCTTCTTGGGACTCTCATTGCTCTTGGAGGTCCAGAAGTGATTAAATGGACCAATCGCTTTTTGGTTATCGCCTTATTGATTGTCGGTCTGATTATCGTTGGAATCTGCTTTGTCGCCGTTCCTA
The DNA here is from genome assembly GCF_000286475.1 of Streptococcus sp. BS35b. Taxonomy (NCBI): domain Bacteria; kingdom Bacillati; phylum Bacillota; class Bacilli; order Lactobacillales; family Streptococcaceae; genus Streptococcus; species Streptococcus sp. BS35b. The sequence goes on along the minus strand of NZ_ALKH01000011.1, from coordinate 98,021 downwards.
TAACTGATATTATGAATATCCAACCAGCCACTCAAGGAGATTTGACGCCATTAGAACGCTTCATGCTCTCTGGAGAAGGAAATGTTGCCTTTGCCTTCTCTTGGTCTACACAAGCATTGGTCTTGCCACGTTTGGCAAAATCAGAACGCAGTGGTTATTGGGCTACAGCCTTATCATACGGAGTTGTGGCTCCATTCTTCGTTGCGACAGGTGGAGTCATGGCTCTAGCCATGTTTGTCAAAACAGGTGTGTATGAAAGTGATCCAACAACCATGCTATCAACTCTAAGCACCCCAGCCTTTGCTCTCTTAAGTCTACTACTAGTAGCCTTTGCCAATATTGGAACCCAAGGGACAGGATCATATGTGAACTGTATGATTGTAAAAAGTGGGATGCCCAAAGTAAGCTATAAACTAATGGTTTGGATTGCCATGGTTTACGTGAGTCTACTCACTATCTGGGGAGGAGTAGAAGAGTATTTCGGATCCTTCATCTCCCTAGCCGCCTATATTCAGGGGCCAATTATTGGTATGATAGTTGTCGATTATTTTATCTTAAGAAAACGAAAACTCGATTTGCGTTCAGCCTATTTCCTTGAAGGGCATGATGCCTACGAGTTTACTAAAGGATTTAACTTAGTTGGCTTGTCTTGTGTGTTTATCTCCTTATTGGTAGCGGTACTATTTGTTTACAACCCTGTAACCGCACAAATTCAAAGTCCAATCTTTTTAATCACAACTGGTAGCGGATTTACTGCGCTATTTGGTGGTCTACTATACTGGCTAGCTAGTCTTAGCCCACTGAAACGTTATATGATAAAAGATCGAGACACTGTTACGATTTAAGAAGAGAGGGGACTTCGGTTCCCTTTTAATTTACACTGGCATTTTATGCAAACTTCTCAAATTATTCAAAATCTTGAAAAAGAGATGAAAGCGTTTGATAGATTTTCTAAGAAAGTGTATAATAAAAGTAGCAATATAGAAGGAGAAGTCTCATGGCAGTTAAAGATTTCATGACCCGTAAGGTAGTTTATATCAGTCCAGATACGACTGTAGCACACGCAGCAGATTTGATGCGCGAGCAAGGTTTGCACCGTTTACCTGTTATCGAAAATGATCAATTAGTCGGATTGGTAACAGAAGGAACCATCGCGGAAGCTAGCCCATCTAAAGCAACAAGTCTCTCTATCTATGAGATGAATTATCTTTTGAATAAAACCAAAGTAAAAGATGTGATGATTCGAGATGTCGTGACTGTTTCTGGATATGCTAGTCTAGAAGATGCGACCTATCTGATGCTGAAAAATAAAATTGGGATATTACCAGTCGTAGACAACCATCAAGTTTATGGAGTAATTACAGATCGCGATGTCTTTCGGGCATTCTTGGAAATTGCCGGATACGGAGAAGAGGGAATCCGCGTTCGTTTTATCACAGAAAATGAAGTCGGTGTACTGGGAAAAATTGTAGCTCTAATCGTAGAAGAAAATCTAAATATCTCGCACACAGTTAACATTCCACGTAAGGATGGGAAGGTCGTCATCGAAGTTCAAATTGATGGAAAAATCGATTTGACTTCATTAAAGGATAAGTTTGAAAAAGAAGGAATTCAAGTGGAGGAGATTACTCAGACCTCTGCCAAAGTCCTTTAAACCAGAGGCTTTCGGGCCTCTTTTCTTTTGCCACAAAAAGCGATGAAAAGCAAAATATGGAAAGAAATAAGAGATTATGGTATAATAAAACGATATGAAAAGGAGTATCTATGGACATTTCAGAAATTCGTCAAAAAATTGACGCAAATCGTGAAAAATTAGCTTCTTTCAGGGGGTCTCTTTGACCTCGAAGGCTTAGAGGAAGAGATTGCCATCTTGGAAAACAAGATGACAGAACCTGATTTTTGGAACGATAATATCGCGGCCCAAAAAACGTCGCAAGAATTAAATGAATTAAAAAACACCTACAACACCTTCCGTAAAATGGAAGAGTTGCAGGATGAAGTTGAGATTTTATTGGACTTTTTAGCAGAAGACGAGTCAGTCCATGATGAACTGGTCGAGCAGCTAACCGAGTTGGATAAGATGATGACCAACTACGAGATGACCCTTCTCTTGTCGGAACCTTATGACCATAATAATGCCATCTTGGAAATTCATCCAGGATCTGGTGGTACTGAGGCTCAGGACTGGGGGGATATGTTGCTCCGCATGTATACTCGTTATGGAAATGCAAAAGGCTTTAAAGTAGAAGTCTTGGATTACCAGGCAGGTGATGAAGCAGGTATCAAGTCTGTGACCTTGTCTTTTGAAGGTCCCAATGCATACGGACTACTTAAATCAGAAATGGGTGTTCACCGTTTAGTCCGTATTTCACCATTTGACTCTGCCAAACGTCGCCATACTTCATTTACATCCGTAGAGGTTATGCCTGAGCTGGATGATACCATCGAAGTGGAAATTCGTGAAGATGATATCAAAATGGATACCTTCCGTTCAGGTGGTGCTGGTGGACAAAACGTCAATAAAGTTTCAACAGGTGTGCGTTTGACACACATTCCTACAGGAACTGTCGTCCAATCAACGGTCGATCGTACCCAGTATGGAAATAGAGATCGTGCCATGAAGATGTTGCAGGCTAAGCTCTATCAGATGGAGCAAGAAAGGAAAGCTGCGGAAGTTGATTCTCTCAAAGGTGAGAAAAAAGAAATCACATGGGGAAGTCAGATCCGTTCTTATGTTTTCACGCCTTATACTATGGTAAAAGATCACCGAACAAGCTTTGAAGTTTCCCAAGTAGATAAGGTCATGGATGGAGATCTTGATGGTTTTATCGATGCCTATCTCAAATGGCGAATTAGCTAAGAAAGAAAGGAACTCATATGTCAATCATTGAAATGAGAGATGTTGTCAAAAAGTATGACAATGGAACGACTGCCCTGCGTGGTGTCTCTGTCACCATTGAACCAGGAGAGTTTGCCTATATCGTAGGACCTTCTGGGGCAGGTAAGTCAACCTTTATTCGAGCTTTATACCGAGAAGTAAAGATCGAAAAAGGAAGCCTAACAGTTGCAGGCTTTAATCTAGTTAAAATTAAGAAGAAAGATATCCCGCTTTTACGTCGTAGTGTCGGAGTTGTCTTTCAAGATTACAAACTCTTGCCAAAGAAAACGGTTTATGAGAATATTGCCTACGCAATGGAAGTTATCGGAGAGAATCGCCGTAACATCAAAAAACGTGTTATGGAAGTGTTGGACCTAGTAGGTTTGAAACACAAGGTTCGTTCTTTCCCGAATGAACTCTCAGGTGGAGAACAGCAACGGATTGCGATTGCCCGTGCGATTGTCAACAATCCTAAAGTATTGATTGCTGATGAACCAACAGGAAACTTGGACCCAGATAATTCGTGGGAAATTATGAATCTGTTGGAACGCATCAATCTTCAAGGTACAACTGTTTTGATGGCGACCCACAACAGCCAGATCGTAAATACCTTGCGCCACCGTGTCATTGCCATTGAAAACGGCCGTGTCGTTCGTGACGAAGCTAAAGGAGAATATGGATACGATGATTAGTAGATTTTTTCGCCATTTATTTGAATCATTAAAGAGTTTAAAACGAAATGGCTGGATGACAGTAGCAGCAGTAAGTTCGGTTATGATTACCTTGACGCTCGTTGCTTTGTTTGCATCTGTAATTTTTAATACAGCAAAACTGGCTACCGATATTGAAAACAACGTTCGTGTTATGGTCTACATTCGTAAGGATGTAGCAGATAACAGTGAAACGATTGAAAAAGAAGGTCAGACAGTTACCAATAATGACTACCACAAGGTCTATGATGCTTTGAAAGCTATGCCTGCTGTAAAAAGTGTTACCTTCTCAAGTAAAGAAGAACAATACGAAAAACTAACGGAAACCATGGGTGACGATTGGAAAGTCTTTGAAGGGGATGCAAATCCTCTCTATGATGCCTATATCGTCGATACAAATTCTCCAAGTGATGTTAAAACAGTAGCTGAAGAAGCGAAGAAAATTGAGGGAGTATCGGAGGTTCAAGATGGTGGAGCCAACACTCAACGACTTTTCGAACTGGCTTCCTTTATCCGTGTTTGGGGATTGGTTATTGCAGGGCTCTTGATTTTTATCGCAGTCTTCCTCATCTCCAATACCATTCGTATCACCATTATTTCACGTAGTCGTGAGATTCAGATCATGCGTCTTGTAGGAGCGAGAAATGGCTATATCCGTGGCCCATTCTTGCTAGAAGGTGCTTTTATTGGCTTGCTTGGCGCAGCGATTCCTTCAGTTCTTGTCTTCTTTGTTTACAATATCGTTTATCAATCGGTCAATAAATCCTTGGTAGGTCAAAACTTGTCAATGATTACACCAGATGTGTTTGTCCCTTTGATGACAGTTCTACTATTTGTAATCGGAATTTTCATTGGTTCAATTGGTTCAGGGATTTCGATGCGTCGATTCTTGAAAATCTAATTGGATATAAATGCAAATTGAGATAAAAACAGAAAAACAAAACATTTTTAAAGAGAAGTTTTCGTAAACTTCTCTTTTTCCTTTTAAAAATTAAAAAAAGTAGATATTTTTTTATAAAAGCCTTTACAAAAAAAATAAAAGTGGTATAATTAATACATAACCAAATGCAAACGTTTTCGTAAAACGTTTGCCTAAATAAAATAAAGGAGATTTGAATGATGAAAGCTACATTCAAAAATGTCTTGTCTTTCGAATTTTGGCAAAAATTCGGTAAGGCTCTAATGGTGGTTATCGCCGTTATGCCAGCGGCGGGATTGATGATCTCAATCGGTAAATCAATCGTGATGATCGACCCCAATCTTGCTCCTCTAGTGATTACAGGTGGAATCCTTGAGCAAATTGGTTGGGGGGTTATCGGTAACCTTCATATCTTGTTCGCCCTTGCTATTGGGGGAAGCTGGGCAAAAGAACGTGCAGGTGGTGCATTTGCAGCCGGGCTTGCCTTTATCTTGATTAACCGTATCACAGGTACTATCTTTGGAGTTACAAGTGATATGCTGAAAAACCCTGAGGCTATGGTCACTACTCTCTTTGGTGGCTCAATCAAAGTTGCTGATTACTTCATCAGTGTTCTTGAAGCACCAGCATTGAACATGGGTGTTTTTGTAGGGATTATCTCTGGTTTTGTAGGGGCAACCGCCTTCAACAAATACTACAACTACCGTAAACTTCCTGATGCGCTTTCGTTCTTCAATGGGAAACGCTTCGTACCATTCGTTGTCATCCTTCGTTCAGCTATTGCAGCAATTGTACTTGCAGCTTTCTGGCCAGTAGTTCAAACAGGTATCAATAACTTTGGTATTTGGATTGCCAACTCTCAAGAAACTGCTCCAGTTCTCGCACCATTCTTGTATGGTACTTTGGAACGTTTGCTCTTGCCATTTGGTCTTCACCACATGTTGACAATCCCAATGAACTATACAGCTCTTGGTGGAACATACGAAATCCTTACTGGTGCAGCTAAAGGAACTCAAGTATTTGGTCAAGACCCACTTTGGCTTGCTTGGGTAACAGACCTTGTTAACCTTAAAGGTTCAAATGCTGACCAATACCAACACCTTCTTACAACTATCACTCCAGCTCGTTTCAAAGTTGGTCAAATGATCGGTTCATTCGGTATCTTGATGGGTGTCATCGTTGCTATCTACCGCAATGTTGATGCTGACAAGAAACACCAATACAAGGGTATGATGATTGCGACAGCCCTTGCAACATTCTTGACAGGGGTTACTGAACCTATCGAGTATATGTTTATGTTTATCGCAACACCTCTTTACCTAGTGTATGCTCTTGTTCAAGGTGCTGCCTTTGCTATGGCGGATATTGTTCACCTTCGTATGCACTCATTCGGTTCAATTGAATTCTTGACTCGTACTCCGCTAGCTATCAACGCTGGTCTTGGTATGGATATCATTAACTTTATCTGGGTAACTGTCCTCTTTGCAGTCATCATGTACTTCATTGCCAACTTCATGATTAAGAAATTCAACTATGCAACTCCAGGACGTAACGGAAACTATGAAACTGCTGAAGGAGCATCAGAAGATGCAGCTCCAGGAGAAACAAAAGTTGCAGCAGCTTCTCAAGCTGTAAATATCATTAACCTTCTTGGTGGTCGTGCAAACATCGTAGATGTAGATGCATGTATGACTCGTCTTCGTGTAACTGTTAAGGATGCAGATCGTGTTGGTACTGAGGAACAATGGAAATCTGAAGGAGCTATGGGTCTTGTCATGAAAGGACAAGGTGTCCAAGCTATCTACGGACCAAAAGCTGACGTATTGAAATCTGATATCCAAGATATCCTTGACTCAGGTGAAGTAATTCCTGAAACCCTTCCAAGTCAAATGACAGAAGCTCAAAAGAATACTGTACATTTTAAAGGTGTAACTGAGGAAGTTTACTCAGTAGCTGATGGTCAAGTTATTGCCTTGGAACAAGTGAAAGATCCAGTCTTTGCTCAAAAAATGATGGGTGATGGTTTTGCAGTAGAACCAGCAAATGGAAACATTGTATCTCCAGTTACAGGTACTGTATCAAGTATCTTCCCAACAAAACATGCACTTGGGCTTGTTACTGAATCAGGTCTTGAAGTACTTGTTCATATTGGTTTGGACACTGTAAGCCTTGAAGGAAAACCATTTACTGTTCACGTTTCTGAAGGACAAAAAGTGGCTGCTGGTGACCTTCTTGTGACAGCTGACTTGGATGCTATCCGTACAGCAGGTCGTGAAACATCAACAGTGGTTGTCTTTACAAATGGTGATGCTATCAAATCAGTTAAATTAGAACAAACAGGTTCTCTTGCGGCTAAAACAGCAGTTGCTAAAGTAGAATTGTAATATACTCGAGGTTGGAAGCTGTTTTCCAACCTCTTGTTTTAGGAGAAAAGCATGAAATTTTTAACACTCAATACTCATAGTTGGATGGAAAAAGAAGCAGAGGAAAAATTCCAGCTCTTGCTCCAAGATATTCTTGACAATGATTATGATTTGATCTGTTTTCAAGAAATTAATCAAGAAATGACTTCGCCTGAGGTAGAGGTTAACAATCACTATCAAGCTTTGCCATCAGCAGAACCTATTCATCAGGACCACTATGTACAACTCTTGGTTGAAAAATTGGCTGAGAAAGGGAAAAACTACTACTGGACTTGGGCTTATAATCATATTGGCTATGACCGCTACCATGAAGGCGTAGCTATCTTATCCAAAACACCTATTAAGGCGCGTGAAATTTTAGTGTCAGATGTAGATGATCCAACGGACTACCATACTCGCCGTGTTGCCTTGGCGGAGACAGAAGTTGAAGGTAAGGAACTTGCTCTTGCAAGTGTCCATCTCTCTTGGTGGGATAAAGGTTTCCAAGAAGAATGGGCACGATTTGAGGCTGTATTAAAAGAGTTAAATGAACCTCTGATTTTAGCAGGTGATTTTAATAATCCAGCTGGTCAGGAAGGCTATCAAGCGATTTTAGCTAGTCCATTAGGATTACAAGACGCGTTTGAAGTTGCGAAAGAAAGAAGTGGTAGCTATACCGTTCCACCAGAAATTGATGGTTGGAAAGGTAATACCGAACCACTACGAATCGACTATGTCTTTACGACAAAAGACTTAGAAGTAGAAAGTTTGCATGTAGTTTTTGATGGTCAAAATGGTCCACAAGTCAGTGACCACTATGGTTTGAATGCTATTTTAAACTGGAAATAAAAATGAAAGGAATTACTTCCTTTCATTTTTTGCTTCTCGAACTGGACTACTGAAAATGTTCAAAATATGGTATAATGGTTAGATGAATAGAATCGAGGATAATATGTCATTTACGAAATTTCAGTTTAAAAACTATATAGAAAAGGCATTGGAGGAGTTGAAGTTTACGACTCCTACAGAGGTACAAGAAAAATTAATTCCTATTGTCTTGGCGGGTCGTGACTTGGTCGGTGAATCAAAAACAGGTTCAGGAAAGACCCATACTTTCTTACTACCCATTTTTCAGCAATTAGATGAAACTAGCGATAGTGTACAAGCAGTGATTACTGCACCAAGTCGTGAGTTGGCTACTCAGATCTACCAAGCAGCCCGTCAAATCGCAGCCCACTCAGATGTTGAAGTTCGTGTGGTTAATTATGTAGGTGGTACGGATAAGGCGCGTCAGATTGAAAAACTTGCCAGCAACCAACCACATATCGTTATCGGAACGCCAGGTCGCATCTATGATTTGGTCAAATCTGGTGATTTAGCTATTCACAAGGCCAAGACCTTTGTAATTGATGAAGCTGATATGACCTTGGATATGGGATTTTTGGAGACCGTTGATAAGATTGCAGGAAGACTTCCAAAAGACTTGCAATTCATGGTTTTTTCAGCGACGATTCCTCAAAAATTGCAACCGTTCTTGAAAAAATACTTGTCAAATCCTGTTATGGAAAAAATCAAGACCAAGACAGTCATCTCAGATACCATTGATAACTGGCTCATTTCGACCAAGGGCCGCGACAAAAATGCTCAAATTTACCAGCTGACTCAGTTGATGCAGCCTTATTTAGCTATGATTTTTGTTAACACAAAAACGCGTGCTGATGAATTGCATGCCTACTTGACTGCTCAAGGATTGAAGGTAGCAAAGATTCATGGAGATATTGCCCCTCGTGAACGCAAACGGATCATGAATCAGGTGAAAAATCTGGATTTTGAGTACATTGTTGCAACAGACTTGGCAGCGCGTGGAATTGACATTGAAGGGGTCAGCCATGTTATCAATGATGCCATTCCGCAAGACTTGTCTTTCTTTGTTCACCGTGTTGGACGTACTGGACGCAACGGACTGCCTGGTACAGCGATTACCCTTTACCAGCCTAGTGATGACTCGGATATCCGTGAGTTGGAGAAATTAGGGATCAAGTTTACTCCTAAGATGGTCAAAGACGGAGAGTTTCAAGATACCTATGACCGTGATCGTCGTGCCAATCGTGAAAAGAAGCAGGATAAGCTTGATATCGAAATGATTGGCTTGGTTAAAAAGAAAAAGAAAAAAGTTAAACCGGGTTATAAGAAGAAAATCAAATGGGCGGTTGATGAAAAACGCCGCAAAACCAAGCGTGCTGAAAATCGCGCACGTGGGCGTGCTGAGCGAAAAGCTAAACGCCAAACATTTTAAGAACAAAATTGGAGCTGAATGGCTCCTTTTTGTAACTTCATTTTATAAATTATCGAAAAGAATGCAAAAATGAGTAAAAAGTGGTATAATGATAAGGTTATATAGTCCCGATAAGATGGTAGGTATTCATTACTAGTAGTTTTCCTATCAGTACTTTGTAACTCTATAACAATATTTTTTAAGGGGGGACATTTTTATGTCAGAACGTAAATTATTCACGTCTGAATCTGTATCTGAGGGGCATCCGGATAAGATTGCAGACCAAATTTCAGATGCGATTTTGGATGCTATTTTAGCAAAGGATCCAGAGGCGCACGTTGCTGCTGAGACAGCTGTGTACACGGGTTCTGTCCATGTTTTTGGTGAAATTTCTACGAATGCCTATGTGGATATTAACCGTGTGGTTCGTGATACCATTGCAGAGATTGGCTATACGAATGCAGAATATGGTTTTTCTGCGGAAACAGTTGGAGTTCATCCATCGCTTGTTGAGCAGTCACCAGATATCGCCCAAGGTGTTAACGAAGCCTTGGAAGTCCGTGGAAATGCAGATCAAGATCCGCTTGACTTGATTGGTGCTGGTGACCAAGGTCTCATGTTTGGATTTGCAGTGGATGAAACAGAAGAACTTATGCCATTACCAATCTCACTCAGCCACAAGTTGGTTCGTCGTTTGGCAAAACTTCGTAAGTCTGGTGAAATTAGCTATCTTCGTCCTGATGCTAAATCACAAGTTACAGTTGAGTATGATGAAAATGATCGTCCAGTACGTGTGGACACAGTCGTGATTTCAACTCAGCACGATCCAGAAGCTACTAATGAACAAATCCATCAAGATGTGATTGACAAGGTTATCAAAGAAGTTATTCCAGCTTCCTACTTGGATGAGCAAACAAAATTCTTCATCAACCCGACCGGCCGCTTTGTAATCGGTGGACCTCAAGGAGACTCAGGTTTGACTGGTCGCAAGATTATCGTGGATACCTATGGTGGCTACTCTCGTCACGGTGGTGGTGCCTTCTCTGGTAAGGATGCTACGAAGGTGGACCGTTCAGCCTCTTATGCAGCTCGCTACATTGCTAAGAATATCGTTGCAGCAGGTCTTGCTAAGAAAGTAGAAGTGCAATTGGCCTATGCCATCGGTGTGGCACAGCCTGTTTCTGTTCGTATCGATACTTTTGGTACAGGAACAGTAGCTGAAAGCAAGCTTGAAAAAGCAGCGCGTCAAATCTTTGACCTTCGCCCTGCAGGAATTATCCAAATGCTGGATCTCAAACGTCCAATTTACCGTCAAACAGCGGCCTATGGACACATGGGACGTACAGATATTGACCTTCCATGGGAACGTTTGGATAAGGTAGATGCTTTGAAAGAAGCTGTGAAATAAAATTAAAAGATTGGTAGTACACAACTACCAATCTTTTTTGTAAGTGAAGAGCAGCTTTTAAGCTGGTCTCCTTATTTTATAGGGATTGAGATCTCAATCAATTTATCCGAATAGAGGGTTTTGATATTGGCTTCATCGATGCTTCCTTTGTCGATTTTACGTTTCAAGAAGAAGTCTTGGATGGTTTCAATTTCAGGTTCACGAATAGCACGGTATTTGTTGGAAATGAGGATTTCATAGTGAAGCGGGGCTTGTGTGAAAACCACATCTGTATTTCCGGCAGAATAGACCTCGACAAGAGTTGCGTCAGTACTTTCTAATTGGTTTTTAACAAGTTGCGAGTGTGAATTAGTCGTGTTGATAAGCTTCATAACAGTTCCTCCGATTTTCTAACTCTATTATAGCACTTTTTGGATAAAATCGTGTATTTTAGTCAATTCCATGCTGGATTTTCCAAGCTTCTATTCCCCATTTATGGCTACCACGTTTGAGTTTTTCAATTGCTTCATCAATAGGAAACCAGGCAATATGATTAAAATCTTCCAATGGTTTTTGTACTTCTTGGAAAGAAATGGCTTCATAGAGATAAGCTGGGTTGTAGTAGTAGGTATCGCGGTGGCGAGAATAGAAATACTCATCAGCTTGCCCATAATAGGTTCCAATCTCAGCTGTAAAGCCAAGTTCTTCGATTAGTTCTCTCTTCAGTGCTTCTTGGTGATCTTCGCCTGCTTCAATTTCTCCACCTGGCAAGAACCAAGCACCATTGGGAGCTTGAACTAAGACGATTTGTTTTTTTTCTGCATCAGGAATAACTGCGTACACACCATAGCGGGGCTGGTAGGTCACATTCTCTCTTTTTTCACCAAAAGTTGGGTTTGCCATTGCATTTTCCTCATTCTCTAGTATCTTTATTATTATCATAATGGACGAGGGGCAAGCTGTCAAGAATAAACCAACGAACTTATGCAGAAAAAGCTACTTTGTTTGGATCAATACTTGTCTAGTTAAACTTTCCAACCCTAGCACTATAACTGGTATAATAAAAGAGAGGTGATTTTATGGCAGAATCAAGACTATTTCGTATCCTATATCTACTTTTAGAAAAAGGCAGTACAACGGCTCCTGAACTAGCTCGATTGTTTGAAGTATCTGTACGTACGATTTATCGCGATATTGAGCGGTTGAGTATGGCGGGAATCCCTCTATATTCAGTACCTGGAAAGGCAGGTGGGATCTTTTTAATGAAAGACTTTGTTCTGGATCGCACTCTAGTTTCTGAGGATGAAAAATTAGAACTTCTATCATCTTTGCAAGGAATTCAAGCCTTGACCGATGACAGGCAAGATCTGTTACTTGAAAAGTTGGAATCTATTTTTCAAGTTTCTACCAGCCCTTGGATAGAGGTAGACCTGACTGACTGGAGAAAACGAGAAGGTCAAAAAGAATTATTTGATAACATCAAACATGCTATTCTAGAGAAAAGGCGACTGGCGATCACTTATCTAGGTGGGAGTGGTCAGAAAACGATTCGTACAGTTGAACCTTTTAAACTCATATTTAAAAAGAGAGATTGGTATCTTCATGCCTACTGTTGTTTGAAAGAAGAGTGGCGTTTTTTCAAATTATCCAGAATTAGGAATTATCACCTAACAACTGAAACTGTGAAGCAGAAAAATGTGCTGGATTGCGTTGATAGTTCAGATCAAGTGGCACATCAAATCGAAGTTTCCCTGAAGTTTAGTCCCAAGCTTGCTTTTCGGGTTTATGAAGATTTTTCAGAAGATGAGATTAGCTTGGGGAAAGATGGATGTTATTATGTCAAGACAGTCCTACCAGAGCATGAAAGTCTGTATACTTACCTCCTTTCTTATCTAGATGGTGTGGAAATACTCGCCCCCAATCATCTGAAGAAGGAATTGCTTTCTAGATTAGAAAAAATCCAAAAACTTTACAAAACTTGACAAAAGATGTCAAGGTTTTGGTGCTATACTAGAGATAGAAAGGAGAAGAACCAAATGAAATATGAATGGAGAAAAGAATCGAAAGATCTTTATCAAGTGAAAGCTAGGCCCAGCATCTTGCAGGTGCCAGGTCAATCCTATATCGTGATTGATGGTAAAGGTGATCCAAATCAAGAAGATTTTTCAGAACGCGTAGGGACCTTATATGCCTTAGCCTATGCGATAAAGATGAAGTATAAAAAAGAACCTTTGAATCAAGTTTACACTGATTTTACTGTCTTTCCTTTAGAAGGTGTCTGGAAAAAGGAGAAGGGGGGAGAACTGGTAAAAAGTGAGCTTTCTTATAGCATTATGATTGGGCAACCCGATTTTATTACGCGAGAACTATTTGAGGAAGCTCTGGAAGAGGTCAAAATCAAGAAGCCAAATCCTCTCTATGAGGCTGTTCGTTTTGAAAAGATAGAAGAAGGCCAAATCCTTGCTATGCTTCATGTAGGACCTTTTGATACTGAAAATGAGACTTTTGCAGAGATGGAGCATTTTTGTCAACTTCATAAGCTCAAAAGAACTTCGGAAGTCCACCGAGAAATTTATCTCAATAATCTTCATCGAACGGAACCAAGCAAATTAAAAACAATTCTTCGCTATCAAGTTCAAGAAGAGAATTAAAAAAGAACAGGAAACAAGATTTCCTGTTCTTTTTTATGAGTTCTAATCTTCTCTTTCAGAAGTATTCTCTTTGATTTTTTCAGTTTTTTTGGCAGATTTGATCTGAATCTTACCATTGCTTGTCATGACTGCCTTGAGGTCTTTTTCACTTGGGTTTTCAAGGTAGTAGTCTGTGATGGCATCCTCGATATGGTCTTGAATGGTACGGCGGAGTGGGCGTGCTCCCATTTTTGGATCATATCCCAAGTCAACCAACTTTTCCTTGACCTTGTCTGTCACATCAAGGTGGATATTGTTGCTGGAGAGGCGTTTGTTGACATCTGCTAGCATGAGTTCGACGATTTGGAGAAGGTTGTCCTTGCTGAGAGGTTTAAATTCGATGATGCCGTCAAAACGGTTCATAAACTCAGGACTAAAGAAGTTGCCGAGTTCACCGAGAACAGAGTTGGTTCGCCCTTCACGAGAAGCTCCAAAACCAACGCTGGCTTCGGCCTTACCAGTACCCGCATTTGAGGTCATGATAATGATGGCATCCTTAAAGCTAACTGTTCGTCCTTGCCCATCAGTCAAACGACCATCGTCCAAGACTTGGAGGAACATGTGCATCACATCTGGGTGGGCTTTTTCAACTTCATCGAGAAGGATGAGAGAGTAAGGATTGCGACGAACTTTTTCCGTTAACTGACCAGCTTCATCGTAGCCGACATAACCTGGAGGGGCTCCGACCAATTTAGCCACGCTGTGTTTTTCCATGTATTCACTCATATCAAAGCGAATCATGCTGTCAGCAGAACCAAAGAGCTCAATGGCTAGTTGTTTAGAGAGTTCTGTCTTACCGACACCAGTTGGTCCGACAAAGAGGAAACTTCCGATTGGGCGATTGGGAGTACCAAGTCCAACACGATTACGACGGATGGCCTTGGCAATCTTATCGACAGCTTCATCTTGACCAATGACATGAGCTTTGAGGTCGTCTGCTAGATGGATAAGCTGAGATTGTTCCTTTTCTTTTAGCTCACCAACAGGGATATTGGTTTTCTGCTCGATGATATGTTCAATGGTTTTCTCGCTGATGATTGGAGTATCCTGATCGGTCACCTTGTTCTTTTGCATTTCCTTGTACTTGGCAATCTGATCACGGAAGTAGGCAGCTTTTTCAAAGTCTTCCTCTCGTGTAGCTTGAGCCTTGAGATTCTCAGCCTCAATCAAGCGCTGATCAATTACTTTAGGATCAACAAAGTTCAGCGTCAAATTCATCTTTGAACCGGCTTCGTCTAAAAGGTCAATAGCCTTGTCTGGCAAGAAGCGGTCTTGGATATAGCGATTGGAAAGATTCGCAGCAGCTTCGATAGCAGCATCAGTATACTTGACGTGATGGTAGTCTTCGTATTTCTTTTGAACCCCTTTGAGGATGATAATGGTTTCTTCGACAGTTGGTTCATCTACCTTGACAGGCTGCATACGGCGCTCTAGAGCAGCATCTTTTTCAATGATACGGTATTCATTGAGAGTAGTGGCACCGACCAGTTGCAATTCACCACGGGCAAGGGCAGGTTTGAGGATATTTCCTGCATCCATATTGCCATCGCCAGCAGATCCTGCACCAACAATTTCATGGATTTCATCGATAAAGAGAATGATGTCCTCGCGTTTGCGGATTTCTTCCATGAGCTTTTGCATACGCTCTTCAAATTGACCTCGAATACCTGTTCCTTGAACTAGACTGACCACATCCAAACGGATAACTTGCTTGCCTTGGAGTTTATGGGGAACATCACCATCGACAATCTTCTGAGCTAGACCTTCTACAACAGCTGTTTTACCAACACCAGGTTCTCCGATAAGGACAGGGTTGTTCTTGGTTCTTCGGTTGAGGATTTCGATAACTCGGATAATCTCCTCATCTCGACCGATAACAGGGTCAATATCTCCTCGACGAGCTATTTCAGTCACGTTGATACCATACTCCTCTAGGAGTCCTCTTTCTTGGCTAGGAGGAGGTGTTTGAAGCGGTCCGCGGTTTTGAGGTCCATAACCACCGTTTCCTCCATATCCCCCACCAGATTGAGTTGGAGGGACGTTATTAGAAGAAGGTTTGAAATTGTTCAAGTCATTGAAAAAGTCGCCGAATGGATCAAAGTCATGATTGTTTAAGTCAGTCATTCCTTTAAAGAGAGTATTATTTGGATCTGTTTTGATAATTTTATAGCAGTTTTGACAGAGATCAATTTGCTTTTGCTGCCCATTGATATTGGTATACAGATGAATTGTTGAGTCGTTTATTTTACAGTTTTGACAGAGCATACATCTACCTCATTTCATTCGTATACTTGGCCTAAGAAAAAGGTCAAGAATAGTCAAAGTTTTATACTCTCATTATAGCATGATTAAGGTGTAAAGCAAGTAAAAAGATTGGGAAGTGGTCGTTTTTAAAAGAAGGATTTATGGAGAATCAAGCGACATTGAAGGTAAGAAAAAATCCCATTTGTGGTGACAAAAAGGATTCTCATTCATCGGGACTTACTGCCCGTTGTTTTTATATTAGTAAAGAAGTTCGTAGATCTCCATTGCAATCAAATCAATGCTATCAAAGGTATAAGTTTCACGAGCTTCTACATCGCGAAGGGTGAAGAGTGATCCGTTTTCTTCGTCATGGCTGTATGCAACTTCTGCGACAACAACACCTTCACGTTCAAAATTACGTTTTAGATTTCCACCATCTTTTGTCATTGCTTCTAGGCGGTTAATGATTCTAACCAAATGTGATTCCATTTTGATTCTCCTCCATTTCTTATCGTTTCTATTTTACCATAAACAAGAGGTAGTTGACTAGAAAAAAACTGTGATTTCTCTCTATTTCTCTATTCTATCAAGTTAATTGTTAAAATTAGGGAAAAGGGATTGCATTTTAATTCAATTCATGTTATAATCATACAATCTAATACATAGAAAGTTGATTGAATATGAATTTTTCTTTTTTACCAAAGTATTTACCATATTTTAACTATGGTGCTCTGATTACCGTGTTAATTTCCATCCTTGTCGTCTGCTTAGGAACCATTATAGGCGTGTTACTGGCCTTTGCTCAGCGATCACGCTTTAAACCGCTCGTTTGGTTTGCAAATGTGTATGTTTGGATCTTCCGTGGTACTCCGATGATGGTTCAGATTATGATTACCTTTGCTCTTATGCATATCAATGCTCCGACTATTCAAGTGGGAATTTTAGGAGTTGATCTTTCTCGTTTGATTCCTGGTATTCTGATTATTTCTATGAACAGTGGAGCTTACGTTTCAGAAACTGTTCGTGCGGGGATCAATGCGGTTCCTAAAGGGCAGTTAGAGGCCGCATATTCTTTAGGTATTCGTCCGAAAAATGCCATGCGTTATGTCATTTTGCCACAAGCTATCAAAAATATTCTTCCAGCTCTAGGAAATGAATTTATCACCATTATCAAGGATAGTTCCCTCTTGTCGGCGATTGGGGTGATGGAGTTGTGGAATGGTGCAACGACAGTAGCAACAACAACGTATTTACCGTTGACTCCCCTTTTATTTGCAGCCTTTTACTATTTGATTATGACCTCTGTTTTGACAGTGGCGTTGAAAGCATTTGAAAAACATATTGGACAAGGAGACAAGAAATAATGACAGAAACCTTGATTAAAATTGAAGAACTACATAAGTCTTTTGGGAAAAATGAAGTTTTAAAAGGCATCAATCTTGAGATTAAACGTGGAGAAGTTGTGGTCATTATCGGTCCGTCAGGGGGCGGGAAATCAACTCTCCTTCGTTCGATGAATCTCCTTGAAGAAGCAAGTAAAGGTAAGGTTATCTTTGAAGGAGTTGATATCACAGATAAGAAAAATGACCTTTTTGCTATGCGTGAAAAGATGGGTATGGTATTCCAACAATTCAACCTCTTTCCCAATATGACAGTGATGGAAAATATCACTTTGTCACCAATTAAAACCAAAGGTGAAAGCAAGGAAGTTGCGGAGAAAAGAGCACAGGAACTGTTAGAAAAAGTTGGCTTGCCAGATAAGGCAACGGCCTATCCACAGAGTTTGTCAGGTGGTCAGCAACAACGGATTGCCATTGCACGTGGACTTGCTATGGAACCAGATGTTTTGCTTTTTGATGAGCCGACTTCAGCCCTAGACCCTGAGATGGTTGGAGAAGTCCTAGCTGTTATGCAAGACCTCGCTAAATCAGGGATGACTATGGTGATTGTGACTCATGAAATGGGCTTTGCGCGTGAGGTAGCAGACCGTGTTATCTTTATGGCGGATGGAGTTGTTGTCGAAGATGGAACACCAGAGGAGATTTTCGATCAAACAAAAGAACAACGGACCAAGGAATTTTTGAGTAAGGTTTTGTAAGACCTCATTTTTAGAAGAAATGGAGTAGGCATCATGGCTTCCAGTAAAGAATATTTAGATTTCATTCTCGAACAGCTATCAGAGCTAGAGGAGATGAGTTATCGTCCAATGATGGGAGAGTATATCCTTTATTATCGTGGGAAGATTATTGGGGGAGTCTATGATAATCGTTTGTTACTGAAGCCTGTGAAGGTGGTCATGGATCAACTGGGAAAGACTAGGCTTGAACGTCCTTATGAAGGAGCTAAGGAGATGATTTTGATAGAAGACATTGAGGATAAGTCATTTCTAACGAGATTAATTAAGGATATGTATGAAGTCTTACCGGCTCCAAAAGTTAAAAAGAAAGCATGACAGATTTACCCAGTATAAATAGGTACAAAAGCTCTATAAGGGCTTTTTCTTATAGTTTCAGACTATAAGGTCTATTAGTCAAGAAATGTTAGAATGACAAGGTATTTTTTGTTATAATAGAAGATATTTGATAGAAAAGAGAAGAGATATGGCTCAGATTATCGATGGGAAGGCTCTTGCAGCTAAGTTACAAGGACAGTTAGCTGAAAAGACTGCCAAACTAAAAGAAGAAACAGGTTTAGTTCCAGGCTTGGTGGTGATTTTGGTGGGGGACAATCCTGCCAGCCAAGTCTACGTTCGCAACAAGGAACGGTCAGCTCTCGCTGCTGGCTTCCGTAGTGAGGTAGTGCGAGTTCCTGAGACCATTACCCAAGCGGAATTGTTAGACTTGATTTTCAAATACAATCAAGATCCAGCTTGGCATGGGATTTTAGTCCAGTTACCTTTGCCAAAACATATTGACGAAGAGGCAGTTTTATTAGCCATTGACCCCGAAAAAGACGTGGATGGTTTCCATCCCCTAAACATGGGTCGCCTCTGGTCTGGTCATCCAGTTATGATTCCTTCGACACCTGCAGGAATTATGGAAATGTTTCATGAGTATGAGATTGATCTAGAAGGAAAAAATGCGGTTGTTATCGGTCGCTCAAACATTGTTGGAAAGCCCATGGCTCAGCTTCTTTTGGATAAAAATGCGACTGTGACCTTGACCCACTCACGCACCCATCATCTTGCCAAGGTGGCTGCTAAGGCAGATATTCTTGTGGTTGCAATCGGTCGCGCTAAGTTTGTGACTGCTGACTTTGTCAAACCAGGAGCGGTTGTCATTGACGTTGGGATGAACCGCGATGAAAATGGCAAGCTTTGTGGAGATGTTGACTATGATGCTGTTGCACCACTTGCCAGCCACATCACACCTGTACCGGGTGGAGTTGGACCTATGACCATTACCATGCTGATGGAGCAAACCTATCAGGCAGCGCTTCGAACACTAAACAAGGACTAGGAAGATGAAATTCGTATTTGATCTGGATGGGACACTGTCTTTTGACTACATGACCATAGATGAGGAGATTAAGCAGGTTCTTTTAAAGGCTGAAGATTATGGGCATGAGCTTGTGTTTGCCTCAGCTCGCTCTTATCGGGATTGCCTGGGTTTATTAGGCCCTGAACTCAGTCAGCGCTTGGTCATAGGGTTGAATGGTGGCGTAGCCTATCATTTGGGGAAGGCTATCTTCGAAAGGAATCTCGATGCTAGAGTTTATCAGGCGCTAGTGGATTATTGCCAGACTTATAATCTCCCTTTCTTTGTAGATGATTGCTTTGACTATAGTGGTCAGATTGTAGAGAAGATTCCATTTTTCTCCAGTGTGGATCCCCTAAAGGTGGCTCGTCATCAGAAACTCGAGGACTTAGGGACTCCGATTAAGGTAGTCGTTTATATGGGTGACCATGAGGAGTTGCTTGATGATCTGCTTGGTCAGCTAGAAAGACTGGGGCTGGCTCATCTGTCCTATCATGCGCATGAAAAGTGCCTTTATGTTAATCCCTTGGATACTCATAAGGCAACAACTGTTGAAAAATTATGTGGGGAGAACTTCATCGCTTTTGGAAATGACCAAAACGATATTGAACTGTTTAAAACATCGCTCTATTCAGTCCAGATAGGAGATTTTGCTGGCCTTACTCCATATGCAGATGACACGTTAGAGATAAAAGGAGCTCCTTCTCCAGCAGTAGCAGCTAAAATCTTACAGACTTTTGCGGAATTTAAGGGAAAATAGTATAGAAGGAGGTTCTAGCCTCCTTTTGTAGTATAATGGAGTGAGAGGGAAAAAACGATGAAAGTGATTGATCAAGCTTTATTAGAAAAAGTCATTATTGAACGTTCTCGTTACAGCCATAAGGGAGATTACGGGCGTTTGCTCTTGCTGGGAGGGACCTATCCTTATGGGGGAGCTATCATCATGGCAGCCATTGCAGCTGTTAAAAGTGGGGCAGGGTTGGTGACTGTTGGCACGGATAAGGAGAATATTTCGGCTTTGCACAGTCATTTACCTGAAGCTATGGCTTTTTCTCTAGAGGATACAGCATTACTAAAGGAACAGATAGAGAAGGCAGAAGTCGTCTTGATAGGTCCGGGTTTACGAGAGGATGCATTCGGAGAAGAACTCGTAAAACGGGTCTTTGATAAGCTCAGAAAAGACCAGATTTTGATTGCAGATGGTGGTGCTTTGAGCATTTTAGCAAAAGTCCAGTTACCATTACCTTCTAGTCAGCTCATCCTAACTCCCCACCAAAAGGAATGGGAAAGGCTGTCTGGTATAGCTCTTGGGCATCAAAATACAGAGACGACATCTAGGGCTCTTTCAGCTTTTCCTCAAGGAACGATTCTTGTCGAGAAAGGTCCGGCAACTCGTATCTGGCAAGCTGGTCAGTCTGAATATTATCAGTTACAGGTTGGAGGTCCCTATCAAGCAACTGGTGGGATGGGAGATACTCTGGCTGGGATGATTGCGGGTTTTGCAGGTCAGTTTCACCAAGTCAGCCTCTATGAAAGAGTGGTGGTAGCGACTCACCTTCATTCAGCTATCGCGCAAGAACTAGCTCAAGAAAACTACCTTGTTTTGCCAACAGAGATTAGCAAGCTACTCCCAAAAACAATGAAAAAAATATCTCAAAAAGGCAGCTAATATCTTGGTTGCCTTTTTATGTTGATGTAGCTTTGTTGATAAGGTTTTTAAATACCTCAGAACCAGCGACTAACTGCTGAACTTGCGTGAAATTCTCTCTTTTAAGGTCTTGATTTTTAGTCAAACTCAAAAGGAAAGCGAGATTGTTATCAAAGTTGAGGGGTGTCAAATCATGCTTTTTTTGATATAATTTTTAATGATGAATGCGAGACATGATCGGTATGTAGTCGTTGATTTAGAGGCGACCAGCACTGGAAGCAAGGCAAAAATTATTCAAGTAGGCATTGTGGTGATTGAGAATGGCGAAATCGTCGATCAGTATGCGACTGATGTCAATCCTCACGAACCCTTGGATTCTCATATCAAAGAATTAACGGGTCTGACCGATCAGCGTTTGGCTGTGGCACCAGAATTTTCTCAGGTGGCTGGAAAAATTTTTGAATTGGTTAAGGACGGTATTTTTGTTGCGCACAATGTACAGTTTGATGCTAACCTTCTTGCAGAATTCCTCTTTTTTGAAGGATATGAATTGCGTACACCGCGGGTGGATACAGTTGAGCTTGCCCAGGTTCTGTATCCTCAGTTTGAAAAGTATAACTTAGGTATCCTTTGTCAAGAGTTGGACATTGAGCTGGAACATGCCCATACTGCCCTGTCAGATGCTCAGGCAACAGCTGAACTCTTGCTTTACATGCGTCAAAAACTATTTGAGCTACCAAAAGGGCTCTTAGAAAGCTTGTTAAACCTTGCAGACAACCTTCTCTATGAAAGTTATTTGGTGATTGAGGAGGTCTATCAGCAACAATCTCTCTTATCTTCGCCAGACTTGATGGAACTTCATGGGCTTTTCCTCAGAAAGGGAAGCAAAGCCTTAGTCCTACGAAAGTTATCCAAAGACTTTGCTAAAAACATTTCTTTATTGGGGCTGGAGGAGCGACCGCAACAGTTGGAATTTGCGGAGAAGATTGAGCAATTATTGGAAGAACACCAGACTTCCTTTATCCAAGCCCAAACGGGACTGGGCAAGACTTATGGTTATCTCCTCCCAGCTTTGAACTTGGAGAGTCAAGCAGGTATCTTAGTGAGTGTTCCGACCAAAATTCTTCAAAATCAGATCATGCAAGAAGAAGGTCAGCGCTTAAAAGAGGTCTTCCATCTGGAAATTCATAGTCTCAAGGGGCCTCAAAATTACTTGAAATTGGATGCCTTTCATCAAATTCTCTATCGACCGGAGTCCAATCGCCTTTTCACACGTTTTAAAATGCAACTGCTCATCTGGTTAACAGAGACAGAGACTGGTGACTTGGACGAAATCGGGCAGCTTTATCGCTACCAGCACTTTCTGCCGGAACTAGTCCACGATGGTAAGCTTTCAAAGAAAAGTTTATTTGCTACAGAGGATTTTTGGAAACGAGGGCAGGAAAAGGCCAAGACCAGTCGCGTTCTCTTGACTAATCATGCCTATCTGGTCACTCGTTTGGAAGACAATCCAGAGTTTGTCGATAACCGTTTAGTAATTTTGGATGAAGCTCAAAAAATGCTGCTAGCTCTCGAAAATCTAGCTCAACAGGCTTATCGCCTAGAGGATCTTGTAACTCAAATTGAAAAGTCCTTAGAGTCAGAGGAAGATTTGGTTCAGAAACGCTTGCTTGAGAGTATCGGCTTTGAATGTCGTTACTTGATGGAGCACTATCAGTCAGGTCTGAAGAATGGAAAGTGGTTGGATTCTCTTGAACAGTTGCGCCAGCATTTTTCGGAGTTAGCTCTCCCAGAGTATAGAGAAATTGCAAATTTTTTCACATCGGACCGTGAATTTTGGCTTGCTGCAACTGAGAAGTCTAGCAAGGATGTTTTGATTTGTTCAAGCAAAAAAGGCCGCTTTATACTAGCAGACCTATTGCCAGAAGATTGCAGGCTCCTAGGAGTATCGGCCACTCTTGAAATCAGCAATCGGGTTTCCTTAGCAGATTTATTGGGATTTCCAGATGCTCCGCTTGTTAAGCTTGATGTAGCAAAACAGGAGCAACAAGAAGTCTTTCTAGTCAATGACTTTCCTCTTGTGACTGAAGTTTCACCTGTTGACTATGCTAGTGAAGTGGCTTCTGTTATCCGAAGGTTACAAGCCTTTCAAAAACCCATACTGGTCTTGTTTACCTCAAAAGAGATGTTGCAGGCAGTTTCAGACTTGCTCGACCAACCGCATCTAGCTCAGTATAAAAATGGGGAACCAAGCCAACTGAAAAAACGTTTTGAAAAAGGCGAACGCCAGATCTTGCTTGGAACAGGTAGTTTCTGGGAAGGGGTTGATTTTTCAACCCATCCTTGTGTAATTCAAGTGATTCCGAGATTGCCTTTCCAAAACCCCCAAGAACCGTTAACCAAAAAATTAAACCAAGAACTGCGTCAAGAATGGAAAAATCCCTTTTATGATTATCAGTTGCCGATGGCTATCATTCGGCTAAAACAAGCCCTGGGTCGTACTGTTAGACGTCCTGACCAAGGTTCGGTTGCTGTAATCTTAGACAGTCGTGTTGTCAGCAAGCGTTACGGCAAACAAATCGCCCAGACCTTGTCAAAAGAAAGGACGGTTCAGGTCCTTTCTAGAGAACAGCTAGAAGCTGCTGTAGCTGATTTTCTCCAATCCCATCGCAATAGAATGAAAGAAAAATCTAAGAAAGAGAAAAGGTAAAAAATATGAAACGTTCCTTCGACTCTCGAGTCGATTATAGCCTTCTCCTACCAGTGTTTTGTTTACTGGTGATTGGAGTAGTGGCCATTTATATAGCAGTTAGTCATGACTATCCCAATAATGTACTTCCAATACTGGGTCAGCAAATCGCTTGGATTGCTTTAGGGCTTGTCATTGGGTTTGTCGTCATGTTCTTCAATACCGAGTTTTTATGGAAGGCGACTCCTTATCTTTATGGCCTGGGGCTAGCTTTAATGGTCCTCCCACTTGTTTTCTACAATCCAAATCTTGTAGCGTCAACAGGTGCCAAGAACTGGGTATCGATTGGTGGAACGACACTCTTTCAGCCATCGGAGTTCATGAAGATTTCCTATATCTTGATGTTGGCTCGAGTCATCGTACAATTCACGCAAAAACACAAGGAATGGCGACGGACTATTCCCTTGGATTTCCTATTGATTGGTTGGATGATCGCCTTTACCATCCCAGTCTTGATCCTCTTAGCCCTACAAAGTGACTTGGGGACTGCCTTGGTCTTTGTAGCTATTTTTGCAGGTATGGTTCTCCTTTCAGGTGTTTCGTGGAAGATTATCATTCCGGTCTTTGCGACAGGAGTGACTGCAGTTGCAGGCTTCATGGCCATCTTTATAAGCAAGGATGGACGTGCCTTCTTGCATCAGATTGGGATGCCAACCTACCAGATCAACCGCATTTTGGCTTGGCTCAATCCCTTTGACTTCGCGCAAACAACGACTTACCAACAGGCGCAGGGACAAATTGCGATTGGAAGTGGTGGCTTGTTTGGACAAGGTTTCAATGTGTCCAATCTCCTCATTCCAGTACGTGAGAGTGATATGATTTTTACGGTGATTGCTGAAGACTTTGGCTTCATTGGTTCAGTATTTGTTGTTGCCTTGTACTTACTTCTCATCTATCGAATGTTGAAGATTACGCTCAGGTCAAATAACCAGTTCTACACCTACATTTCGACTGGATTTATCATGATGTTGCTCTTCCATATCTTTGAAAATATCGGTGCCGTGACAGGCTTACTTCCTTTGACAGGGATTCCTCTGCCTTTCATTTCTCAAGGGGGCTCCGCAATTATTAGCAACCTCATTGGTGTCGGTCTCCACTTATCTATGAGTTACCAGACCAACCTAGCGGAGGAGAAAAGTGGAAAAGTTCCATTCAAACGAAAGAAAGTCGTCCTAAAACAAATCAAATAAGGAGGCCACTATGTCAAAAGTAGCAGTTATTTTAGCCCAGGGTTTTGAAGAAATTGAAGCCTTGACAGTAGTTGATGTCTTGCGTCGAGCAAACATTTCATGTGATATGGTAGGATTTGAAGAGCAGGTGGCAGGATCACATGGCATTCAGGTAAAAGCCGACCGTATCTTTGATGGTGATTTGTCCGACTATGACTTGGTCGTTCTTCCAGGTGGCATGCCAGGCTCAGCTCACCTACGGGATAATCCAGTCCTCATTTCTGAGATTAAAGTCTTTGACCAAGCTGGAAAGAAAATTGCAGCCATCTGTGCAGCTCCAATCGCCCTCCATCAAGCAGGTATCCTGAAAGACAAGCACTTCACCTGTTATGACGGTGTTCAGGAGAACATCAGTGATGGAATTTATCAAAAGCAAACAGTGGTTGTGGATGGCAATCTAACAACTAGCCGAGGACCGTCAACCGCACTTGCCTTTGCCTATGAGTTGGTAGAGCAGTTGGGAGGGGATGCTGAAAGTTTACGAGTCGGCATGCTCTATCGAGATGTCTTTGGAAATTAACAGTAAGACGAGAGTTCGGCTCTCGTTTTTGCTTGGAAAAATCTAGGAAATCATCGCTTTTTTCATAAAAAAATGGTATAATGAAGGGTATGAAATATCACGACTACATATGGGATTTAGGTGGTACCCTATTGGATAATTATGAGACTTCTACAGCAGCCTTTGTAGAGACCTTAGCCCAATACGGAATAGAGCAAGAACACGACCGTGTTTACGAAGCCTTGAAGGTTTCGACAGCTTTTGCCATTGAGAAGTTTGCCCCAGACATCGAGAATTTTTTAGAAAACTACAAAGAAAATGAAGCGCGTGAGCTAGAGTATCCAGTTTTGTTTGAAGGGATTCCAGAGTTACTAAAAGACATCTCTGACAAGGGTGGTCGTCATTTCTTAGTCTCTCATCGAAATGACCAAGTTTTAGAACTTCTTGCAAAGACTCAGATAGCTGACTATTTCACAGAAGTCGTGACTGCCAGTTCTGGTTTCAAACGAAAACCAGATCCTGAGTCCATGATTTATTTACGTGATAAATATCATATCTCATCCGGTTTGGTCATTGGAGACAGGAATATTGATGTAGAAGCAGGTAAAGCTGCCGGCTTAGATGCCTATCTTTTTAAAAACGTTGCGACACTGAGACAAGCAATAGACATGTAAGAAAAGGGAAAAAATGACAGAAGAAATCAAAAATCAACAGGCACAGGATTATGATGCCAGTCAAATTCAAGTTTTGGAGGGGCTGGAAGCTGTTCGTATGCGTCCAGGTATGTATATTGGGTCGACTTCAAAAGAAGGCCTTCACCATCTAGTCTGGGAAATCGTTGATAATTCAATTGATGAAGCCCTAGCAGGATTTGCCAGTCATATCCAGGTCCTTATTGAGCCAGATAATTCCATCACCGTTGTGGATGATGGACGTGGTATTCCTGTTGACATTCAGGAAAAGACAGGACGTCCTGCTGTTGAGACCGTCTTTACCGTTCTTCACGCTGGAGGAAAGTTCGGCGGTGGCGGATACAAGGTATCAGGTGGATTGCACGGTGTGGGTTCATCAGTAGTAAATGCCCTCTCAACTCAACTAGATGTTCGGGTTCATAAAAACGGAAAAATTTATTATCAAGAATACCACCGTGGGAATGTCGTTGCTGATCTTGAAGTGGTTGGAGATACGGATAAAACCGGAACAACAGTTCACTTCACGCCGGACCCAGAGATTTTTACAGAAACAACGACCTTTGATTTTGACAAATTAAATAAACGTATTCAAGAACTAGCCTTTTTGAACCGGGGGCTTCGAATCTCCATCACAGATAAGCGTGAAGGTCTCGAACAAAGCAAGCATTACCACTATGAGGGTGGGATTGCTAGCTATGTTGAATATATCAACGAGAACAAGGATGTTATCTTTGACACACCAATCTACACAGATGGTGAGATGGATGATATTACTGTTGAAGTAGCCATGCAGTACACAACCGGTTACCACGAAAATGTCATGAGTTTCGCCAATAATATTCACACCCATGAAGGTGGAACGCATGAGCAAGGTTTCCGTACAGCACTGACGCGTGTTATCAATGATTATGCCCGCAAAAATAAGCTACTAAAAGACAATGAAGACAACCTAACAGGGGAAGATGTCCGTGAAGGTCTGACTGCAGTTATCTCAGTTAAGCATCCAAATCCGCAGTTTGAAGGACAAACCAAGACCAAGCTGGGCAATAGTGAAGTGGTTAAGATCACCAATCGCCTCTTCAGCGATGCCTTCTCTGATTTTCTCATGGAAAATCCACAGATTGCCAAACGCATCGTGGAAAAAGGAATTTTGGCTGCCAAAGCTCGTGTGGCTGCCAAGCGTGCGCGTGAAGTCACTCGTAAAAAATCTGGTTTGGAAATTTCCAATCTTCCAGGAAAACTAGCAGACTGTTCTTCAAACAACCCAGCTGAAACCGAACTCTTCATCGTCGAAGGAGACTCGGCCGGTGGATCAGCCAAATCTGGTCGTAACCGTGAATTCCAAGCTATCTTACCAATTCGTGGTAAGATCTTGAACGTTGAAAAGGCTAGCATGGATAAAATTCTTGCTAACGAAGAAATTCGGAGTCTCTTCACAGCCATGGGAACAGGATTTGGCGCAGAATTCGATGTCACTAAGGCTCGTTACCAAAAACTCGTTTTGATGACCGATGCCGATGTTGATGGAGCCCACATTCGAACTCTCTTGCTAACCTTGATTTACCGCTACATGAAACCAATCCTAGAAGCTGGTTATGTTTATATTGCCCAACCACCGATTTATGGGGTTAAAGTTGGAAGTGAGATCAAAGAATACATCCAGCCAGGTACAGATCAAGAAATTAAACTCCAAGAAGCCTTAGCACGTCATAGTGAAGGGCGCTCAAAGCCAACCATCCAACGTTATAAGGGGTTGGGAGAAATGGATGACCACCAATTGTGGGAAACAACCATGGATCCTGAACATCGCTTGATGGCGCGTGTTTCGGTAGATGATGCTGCTGAAGCAGATAGAATCTTTGATATGTTGATGGGAGATCGGGTAGAACCTCGTCGCGAATTTATCGAAGAAAACGCTGTTTACAGTACACTTGACGTCTAAAAAATGTGGGAAATAGTTCCCTTGGTTTAAAAAATATGATATAATCATTACGATTGTTTCTAGTATAAAAGGAGTTTGATATGTCTAATGGACAACTAATTTATCTAATGGTTGCGATTGCGGTCATTTTGATTTTAGCTTATGTAACAGCCATTTTTCTACGTAAGCGTAATGTAAGCAGATTAACGGCGCTTGAAGAAAGAAAAGAAGAACTCTACAACCTTCCTGTAAATGATGAGGTTGAAGCCGTTAAAAATATGCACTTAATTGGTCAAAGTCAGGTAACCTTTCGTGAATGGAATCAAAAATGGGTTGATTTATCTCTGAACTCATTTGCAGACATCGAAAATCACCTCTTTGAAGCTGAAAACTACAATAATTCTTTCCGTTTCTTTAAAGCAGCTCACAAGATTGATCAAATTGAAAGCCAGATTAGTTTGATTGAAGAGGATATTGCAGCTATTCGCAATGCCCTTTCTGAACTTGAAAAGCAAGAATCTAAGAATAGTGGTCGTGTCCTACATGCTTTGGACTTGTTTGAAACCCTTCAACATACTGTTGCAGAGGACTCAGAGAAATATGGAAAAGCTCTTCCTGAGATTGAGAAGCAATTGGAAAACATCCAATCGGAATTCTCTCAATTTGTTACCCTTAACTCATCAGGTGACCCAGTCGAAGCTGCAGCAATCTTAGATGATACTGAAAATCATATTCTTGCTCTAACGCATATTGTTGATCGGATTCCAGCTCTTGTTGAAACCTTGACAAAGGAATTGCCAGATCAATTAGCAGATTTGGAAGAAGGCTATCGCAAGCTGTTGGATGCCAACTACCACTTTACTGAAACAGATATTGAGTCACGTTTCCAACTTTTGCATGAATCTTTGAAGAATAATCAAGAAAACATTCGTCAGTTGGAGTTGGACAATGCAGAGTATGAAAATAATCGCATCCAAGAAGAAATCAACGCACTTTATGATATTTTCACTCGTGAAATTGAGGCTCAAAAAGTCGTTGAGAATCTCCTCTCAACACTTCCAACCTATCTCAAACACTTGAAAGAAAATAACCAGGTGCTTGTTCAAGATCTTGAACGCCTGAATAAAACTTATCTTCTTCCAGAAAGTGATGGAAATCATGTTCGCCGACTTCAAGAAGAATTAGCTGCACTTGATACTGCTATTTTAGAAGTAACAGAGGATCAAAGAGAATCTGCTCAAGCCTATTCTGTTCTTGAAGAACAGTTGGAAATGCTTCAAAGCAATCTCAAAGATATTGAAGATGAGCAAATTTCTGTGAGCGAACGACTTGCGCAAATTGAAAAAGACGACCTCAATGCTCGCCAAAAAGCAAATGTCTATGTGAATCGTTTGCACACCATCAAACGTTACATGGAAAAGCGAAACTTACCAGGAATCCCTCAAAGTTTCTTGAAACTCTTCTTTACTGCAAGTCATAACACTGAAGATTTGATGGCGGAGCTAGAACAACCGCAGGTTAATATTGAATCTGTTAAGCGAATTCTTGAAATTGCAACGAATGATATGGCAGTACTTGAGACAGAAACATACGACATTGTTCAGTATGCAACTTTGACAGAGCAACTTCTTCAATACTCAAATCGTTACCGTTCATTTGATGAACGCATCCAAGAGGCTTTCAACGAAGCACTTGAAATTTTTGAGAAAGAGTTTGACTATCGGGCATCATTTGAGAAGATTTCTCAAGCCTTGGAAGTTGCAGAACCAGGAGTTACAAATCGTTTTGTGACTTCATATGAAAAAACACGTGAAGCAATTCGCTTTTAAAATAGAAGCTTAGAGAACTCTAAGCTTTTTCTTTATTTTTGAAATGGAGCTAGATTACCTGTTTATCATTGAAATAATAGCTTTGATTTGATATGATGGAAATATGAAGAAAAATATGAACCGTGTTTCTCACGATAAAAAGAGAAGGTTATTGCTTTCCTTTGTTGGGATCTTAGGAATCGCTATGATTCTTTTGGGAAGTACCATTGGCTACAAGGTTCTACAAAAGCAATCTTATGAACAAAAAATTGAAGCGTTAAAAAGCGAAAAGGATCAGCAATTCAACTCAGGTAGTCAGAGGGACAATTTCCGAAAAGGGCAAGCGGAGGTGATTGCCTACTACCCTCTGCAAGGAGAGGAAGTTATTGCGTCTATTAGAGAAAAAATCAACCAAGACATCAAAGAAAATCTAGAAGATAAAGAGGATTTGGTCTTTTATTATACTGAGCAGCTGGATCCTGTCCTAAAGGGAGTTGTTGCTCGTAATATCAGCAAGCAAGTCTACGATTTATCTGCATCAAAGGTTGAAGAAAAAGAAAAGACTTCTTTAGGAAAAATTTTCTTGACTGAAGATGGGAAAGATTTTGACCTCAGCAAACTCTTCAAAGATGCAAGCAAGGCTAAGGAACTCTTACTGAGTCAAATCAAATCAATTCTAGAAGATAAGAAACTTGACCAGACAAAAATTGATCAGGTTGTCAAAAACTTCACAGATCAGGATTTGGCATCTTGGAGTTTTGATTATAAAGATAGTCAAATCATCCTTTATCCTGCTAATCCTGGAGAGACTGTTGAAGAAATTGCTTTACCAATATCTAGTTTCTTTGATGTCATTGATTCCTCTTATCTATTAGAAAAGGATGCTGAGCTTTATCAAGCTTACTTTGCCAAGAAAAATAAAAAGGTTGTAGCCTTGACCTTTGATGATGGTCCAAATCCGACTACAACTCCACAAGCCTTGGATACCTTGGCTAAGTATGGTGTAAAAGCAACCTTCTTTGTACTTGGAAAAAACATAGCAGGAAATGAGGATCTTCTGAAACGAATGAAATCGGAAGGTCATGTTGTGGGAAATCATAGCTGGGATCACCCTATCCTTTCTAAATTATCCCTCGAAGATGCTAAAAAGCAAATCACTGATACAGAAGATTTGTTGACTCAAGTTTTAGGATCAAGCTCTAAACTGATGCGCCCACCTTATGGTGCCATCACTGATGATATTCGAAACGGCCTTGATTTAAGCTTCATCATGTGGGACGTGGATAGTTTGGACTGGAAGAGTAAAAACGAGACAGCCATTTTGACAGAGATTCAACGTCAGGTTCGCAATGGTTCTATCATTCTCATGCATGATATCCATGGTCCTTCAGTTAATTCCCTACCAAGTGTCATTGAGTATTTAAAGGGTGAAGGGTATACATTTGTGACCGTTCCTGAATTGCTCAATTCTCGCTTAAAAGCTCACGAGATCTATTACGATCGTGATCAATAATTGTTAAAATCTAAAGGAGCAAGTGTTCTGATAATCAGGATTTTGTTTCTTTAGATTTTCTTCACATAGAAAGGAAAAACGATGAAATCTTACACCCTTAATAATGGAGTTTGGATTCCTGTACTAGGATTTGGAACATGGAAAGCTGAAAATGGAGAGGTAGCCTACCAAGCCGTTTTAGAAGCCTTAAAGGCTGGTTATCGTCATATCGATACTGCAGCTATCTATAAAAATGAGGAAAGTGTTGGTCGTGCTATTCGAGATAGCGGTATTCCAAGACAAGAAATCTTTGTAACGACCAAACTCTGGAATACCAATCACAGCTATGATGAAGCTCGCCAAGCATTTGAAGAATCAATGGAAAAACTGGGATTGGATTATCTAGATTTGTACCTTATCCATTGGCCAAATCCAAAACCACTAAGAGAAAATGGCGAATGGAAAACTCGCAATGCTGAAGTCTGGAGAGCTATGGAGGATCTTTACCAAGAAGGCAAAATCCGTGCTATCGGCGTTAGTAATTTCCTTCCTCATCATTTGGATGCCTTACTTGAGACAGCAAGAATCATCCCTACGGTCAATCAGGTACGCTTGGCACCAGGAGTTTATCAAGAGGAAGTGGTTGACTACTGTAAAGAGAAAGGAATTCTCTTAGAGGCTTGGGGACCTTTTGGCCAAGGAGAGTTGTTTGAACAGAAAGAAGTCCAAGAAATTGCTGCTAAGCATGGGAAATCAGTGGCTCAAATCGCCTTGGCTTGGAGTTTGGCAGAAGGATTTTTACCCCTACCTAAGTCAGTGACAGCCTCTCGCATCCAGAGCAATCTTGACTGTTTTGGAATTGAACTCAGCAAAGACGAGCGAGAAGTCTTAAAGACAATTTCAGTGACTTCGGGCGCACCTCGTGTGGATGAGATGGATTTTTAGTTTGTGAAATCTATTTATACCGAAATAACAAAGACTAGGAATTTTAAATCCTAGTCTTTTTGTGTATAAAAAATCTAAATTGTTTGTATAATGAAATAATTTTATGGATTGAAATATAGGAACGAATTTAAAAAACTTTGGTTTGATGGAGCAAATAACACGAATGATAAAATTAAATAAGTAAAATATATACGTAAATATTACATTTTTGTGACAATTCAGATTTTTATGAAAATTTATGATTATTTGCGTTATAATAGGTATACTTTAAAGAAAAAGGAGATTATTTATGAATAGACGACAACGTTTTTCATTAAGGAAATACAAATTTGGTCTTGCTTCAGTTTTATTGGGAACTGCTTTGGTTTTTGGAGCAAGTCAAGTCAGTGCTAATGAGCAGAGTACAGGTGAAAATCAAGCACAAACTCAGGCAATCAAGACAGAGCTAAAAGACGATAAACACTCAAACTCTGCGACTGACTTAACTACCACTAATGGGATAGCACCAGTAGTTAGAGAGAAACAAGAAGCTGAAACTTCTAAAGAGGATGCTAGTAAACAAGATGCTAAGGTAGAAGCTCCGGTTGATAAAACTGCTGAAGTCCAAGAATCAGGAAAAGATAGCGCAGTTGCAAATGAAGAGAATCAAGGTGTCGTCCAAAAAGAAACAACAGTAGATGCCAGTCCAGCGCCTGCTACTGAGAAGGCTTCTACAATAGAGAAAAAAGAGACTCAAGCAACGACAGCTCCTAAAACTACTGGAGAAACGGCAACTACTGAAAAAGAACAAGAAAAAGCTGAGTCTGCAAAACCCAATAGTCTTTCAAGCAATGATATCATCACAGTACCAAAAACTTGGAAGGCTGGTTACAAGGGGACGGGGACCGTTGTTGCCATTATTGACTCTGGACTTGATTTGAATCATGAGGTACTTCGAATTTCGGATCCGTCAAAAGCAAAATTTAAAAACAAGGAAGCCATCGAAGCAGCTAAAAAGGCTGCTGGAATCGATTACGGTAAATGGTATAGTGATAAGGTTGTCTATGCCTACGATTACTTTGACGGAACAGATAAAATCAAAGAAGCAGAAAGAACTTCTCATGGGATGCACGTAACAGGGATTGCAGCTGGAAACCCTGATAAAGAAGCACCAAATGGTGAAAAGGTCTATGGTGTGGCGCCAGAAGCTCAAGTTATGTTTATGCGTGTCTTTTCAGACCGCCAAAAAACGACCAGTTCTGCCCTTTATGTAAAGGCGATTGATGACGCAGTTGCCTTGGGAGCAGATGCCATTAATATGAGTTTGGGATCTAGCACAGGTTCTATGGTGGATGCTGGTTCTGATATTGTGGATGCCATCAAACGGGCTCGTGCCAAGGGAGTGTCTGTTCTTATCTCAGCAGGAAATAGCAATACATTCGGAAATGGTTATTCAAAACCGCTAGCCGAAAACCCAGACTATGGCTTGGTTGGAAATCCATCCACTGTTGAAGACTCAATTTCAGTTGCTTCTGTCAACAATAAAACATTGACAACAGCCGTTTTTGAAGTTAAAGGTCTAGAGGGAAATGCCGGCCTTCATAACGGAAAATTTGATTATAATCAACCTGAAGCAGATAAGGACTTTGAAAAAGGAAAAGAGTACGAATACGTCGAAGCAGGCTTAGGTCGTGAAGAAGACTTTGCGAAGTTGGATTTAACTGGGAAACTTGCCCTCATTCAGCGTGGAGCCATGAACTTTTCAGAGAAGATCAAAAATGCACGAAAACACGGTGCAGTTGGTGCTTTGATCTACAATAATGTAGAAGGTGCAAATATCAATATGTCTATTGATGATGAGGCAAAGAAAATTCCTTCTGTATTTATTTCTAAACAGTATGGTGAAGCCTTAAAATCAGGAAACTATAAGATTGTTTTTAATGGTAAGATGGATAATCGCCCTTCCGATGTAGCCAATCAGCTATCTGACTTTTCAAGTTGGGGAGTGACTACCGATGGACAATTGAAACCAGACGTAACAGCTCCTGGTGGCAATATCTACTCATCCTTTAATGACAATACCTATGGAAGTATCAGTGGCACCAGTATGGCGGCTCCTCACGTTACGGGTGTTGCAGTTCTGGTTAAGGAATACCTCCAAAAACACCATCCAGAATTGACTCCTGAGCAAGTATCAGAGACTGTCAAGGCCTTGATCATGTCAACTGCAAAACCACATGTTAATAAGGACACAGGCACTTATACCTCTCCTCGTCAGCAAGGTTCTGGTATTGTGGATACAGCTGCTGCAGTGTCAACAGACCTCTATGTAACGGGTGAAAATGGTTATCCAAGCGTGACTTTAGGAAATGTTGGAGATCAATTTACTTTCAAGGTCACTGTACACAACATTTCAGATACTGACCGCACTCTCAAGATGGTGGTGAATACCAATACAGACGAAGTCCAAGATGGAAAATTCACCCTTCGACCTCGAAAACTAACGGAGACAGTCTGGCCTGAAGTGACGGTCAAAGCCCACAGCAGTCAAACAGTCACTGTTAAAGTAGATGCTCGAAAATTTGCTGCTGAACTCAGCAAACAAATGCCAAATGGCTATTTCCTTGAAGGGTTTGTTCGCTTTGTAGATCCAGCAGATGACGGGGATATTGTGAGCCTTGCATTTATGGGCTTCCGAGGTGAATTCCAAAATCTCCCCGCTGTCGAAAAACCAATTTACAACCTTGTTCGAGAAGGAAAAAATGGATTTTACACAGAAGTAGACAAGGAAAATCCTGCCGTTAACTACTCTAATGATGCGACCTATCTAGCCACCTTGCAAAATGACCTTCTAGTGTCTAAAGGTCAACGCCAAGGACGCCGAATTACCGTTCTTGGGATTGAACAAAATGCTGAAGGTAAGCATGTTCTTCAGTTGGACGAAAAAGGGAATGTCCGTATTGCCATTTCTCCAAATGATGATGGAAACAAAGACCTAGTTGAATACAAAACGGTTGCTTTGAGAAATCTTGTAAATCTTCGGGCAACAGTTTATGCGGCTACGGATACCAAGCATGAACATCCTATTTGGGAGGGCGATGCAAAGGATCTTCGCAAGAATTATTTTGATGGAGACAGTAGAAATCTGAAAAGCTATATTCTAGATAATACTGCTTGGAGAGGTCAGAATTTTGATGGCAATACTGTTGCAGATGGTTTATATGACTATGTTATCAGTTATACACCAGACGTTCCAGGAGCCAAAGAACAATACACGACCTTCAAAATTCAAATTGATACTCAAAAACCTGTCATCACAAGTGGATATATTCGCTTTAAAGATGGAAACCAAGAATTCGTAGCTCGCAAACCAAAAGATGTGGGTCAAGGTGGTATTCTTTCAGAAAAAGTCTTCTACCTCACACCATTTGACCAGAAAGGGACCATGGTTCTAACTGGAAAAGACCAGTCTGGAACTCGTGCGCTTGAGAACACCCATCTGATTAAGGCCAATGCTGACGGTAGTTATACACTTCCTAAGGATGTTGATAAGGCTAATATTTACTATCTTGTTGAGGACTATGCAGGAAATGTAGACTATATCTCACTTGCCGAACTTGTCCGCGATCAAAATAGTGGTCGAGTTAAAATTGACTTGAAGGATGCAAAAACAAACCAAGATATTGATACCCTCTACGTCTATCGAATCAAAAATAGCAAGGGGCAATATGTTGATGTTGACAAGACAAAAGCGATTCATTTCTTACAATTTGGTCATTATACAGCAGAAATTTTCAGTTATGATCGAACAGAATTGAAATTTATCAGTGCCTTGTCCAAAGAGTTTGACTTGACGGAAGAAAATAGTTTCCAAACCATTACCTTCCTAGCAAATCTCTTAGAATATGCACCTGTGTCTGTTTCCTTCAATCAAGCAGTTCCAAAGACGACTACTGTGGTTCTGAAAGGAGAAGATGGGGCAAGTATCACTCTTCCCGCTGAAAAATACGGTCAATACGCCTTTGGTAAGAAAGTTGCTACAGGTCGTTATACTGTACAAGTCACCTTGCCAACTGGATATGAACTCCTTGAAGATCTTGTTTCCTTGCTCGTTCAGCCAGGTCGAAATAATGCTTTGCGTCTATCTGTTGTGTCTAAGTTGGCCTTGATTGCTGCGGTAAATCAACAAAAAGAACTGGTAGAAACGTCTCGTTACTTTAATAGTAGTGCAGATAAGAGAAAAGCCTATGACCGAGCTTTCCAAGTGGCACAGTCAGCCTTGTCAAGCAAATTAAAGCAAGAATTGATTGATGGCGTTCTCGCTAGTCTTGAAGCTGCTGGTAAAGCTTTGGATGGAAAAGATTCGAACGTTACAGCCTTGAAAGAAGCTATGAAAGCTTACTACGCAACGACTAAAACTGGACGATATGCTAATGCCAAGGAAAAAGTACGTCGAGCTTATGATCGTGCCTTCCAAGAAATCGCTTTACTAGCTGTGGATCCTAAAGTTAAACAGGATCAAATTGACCAATCTCTCATTGCCCTAGCAACAGCTAAAAGCAAACTAAATGGCAAAGCTACTGACTTCTCTAGTCTGAAGAAACTGGTCAAGGATGAACGCCTTTTCCAAGAAAAGAGTGCGAGATTTATCTATGCAGACAAGAAAGAAAAAGCAGCCTATCTTCTAACTTTTAAAGAGGCACAGGAACTCCTTAAAGATCCAGGAGCGAGCCAAGAAGATGTCAAAGATGCCATTACAGCATTGAAACAAGCCAAGAGAAATCTACATGGCAAAAAACCAAAAGCGAAAAGACATCCTTAAACAGGAGTTTCTGAAGTTTTACTATTAAATGAGTCTGGAACTTTGTTTTCAGACTCATTTTTGGTTTACACTAACTAGAAAATCTGCTATAATACTAGCTAGGAAAGAAAGTCTTATGGCGTTCTTCAAGCGAGCTTGGGGTAGTGGGAGCCAAGTAGAACAAGGTAAGAAACTGGCACTTTCTGTCGTATTTTTAAAAACAATGAAGTAATAAATTAGGGTGGAACCGCGTTTCTGACGCCCCTAGTCGCAAGGCTTGGGTGTTGAAATTCGGTTCTTTTTGAATTTCCTCTAATGCCTAAGTAGAAAGGAGCATAATGCTTAAAGGATCTTGTTTATGCAAAGCAGTGACCTACACTTTAGATGATGAATTGTCGGAATTAGTTTTTTGCCACTGCTCATTCTGTCGGAAAGCAACTGCGTCTGCCTATACAGTGAATGCCAAAGTTAGCAGTAAAAACCTAGTATTGCATGGAAAAGAACAGTTGGTTACCTATAGTTCATCTCCAGGAAAACAACGCTATTACTGTCAGAACTGTCATAGTCAAATTTTCACTGCTCAAGAAAATATACCAGAAGTCTGTGCTTTGAAATTAGGTACAATAGACGAATGCGATCAGAATTTACAAACGGTTCCCAAACGTCATATTTTTCAGGATCCAGCTTTTTCTTGGTTGCTTGATGAATAAAGCTAAAAAGATAATATAAATTAAAGGAGTAAACAATGTCTAAAAAATTGACTTTCTACTGCGTCAGTGGCATAGACCTCCTTACAGTCGGACTGCCCCACGCTCAGCACTAGAGTGCCTGAGCTAGACGCAGTACTAACTCGTCTTGCCTCGTATAATCGACAAGGCAGACTCGTGTCGCAAAAAATCATTTTTTATTAAGGAGTATTCAATGTCTAAGAAATTAACATTTCAAGAAATTATTTTGACTTTACAACAATTTTGGAATGACCAAGGTTGTATGCTCATGCAGGCTTATGACAATGAAAAAGGTGCGGGGACAATGAGTCCTTACACTTTCCTTCGTGCTATTGGTCCTGAGCCATGGAATGCAGCGTATGTAGAACCATCACGTCGTCCTGCTGACGGTCGTTACGGGGAAAATCCTAACCGTCTCTACCAACACCACCAATTCCAAGTGGTCATGAAGCCTTCTCCATCAAATATCCAAGAACTTTACCTTGAGTCTTTAGAAAAATTGGGAATCAACCCTTTGGAACACGATATTCGTTTCGTTGAGGACAACTGGGAAAACCCTTCTACTGGTTCAGCTGGTCTCGGTTGGGAAGTTTGGCTTGATGGGATGGAAATCACTCAGTTCACTTATTTCCAACAAGTTGGTGGATTGGCAACTGGCCCTGTGACTTCGGAAGTTACCTATGGTTTGGAACGTTTGGCTTCTTACATTCAAGAAGTGGACTCTGTCTATGATATCGAGTGGGCTGATGGCGTAAAATATGGAGAAATCTTCATCCAGCCTGAGTACGAGCACTCAAAATATTCATTTGAAATTTCGGATCAAGAAATGTTGCTTGAAAACTTTGATAAGTTTGAAAAGGAAGCTGGTCGTGCATTAAAAGAAGGCTTGGTTCACCCTGCCTATGACTATGTTCTCAAATGTTCACATACCTTTAACCTACTTGACGCGCGTGGTGCCGTATCTGTAACAGAGCGTGCAGGCTATATCGCTCGTATCCGTAACTTGGCCCGTGTCGTAGCCAAAACCTTTGTCGCAGAACGCAAACGCCTAGGCTACCCACTTTTGGATGAAGCAACACGAGCTAAACTCTTAGCAGAAGACGCAGAATAGTAAGTAATACTGTGCTCTAAAATCGTTAAAGGCAAGTCGAAGACTTGCTAGAGGGATATGCAACGCCGTACTGTTATGTGGGGATTTTTGAAACCTTGGGTTCAAAAATCAGTCAGCTAAATCCACTTTGATGAGACTGTTGGAAATCTTAGTTTATTTGGTATAAGATTTCCTTACAGACTCACAAAAGTTAGTTAGCGACATCCCCAGTACTAAGGTGCATATCAAAAAAAGATTGAAGAAAATGTAAAGGAAAAAACATGACAAAAAACTTATTAGTAGAACTCGGTCTTGAAGAGTTACCAGCCTATGTGGTAACTCCAAGTGAAAAACAACTAGGTGAAAAAATGGCAGCCTTCCTCAAGGAAAACCGCCTGTCCTTTGAAAACATTCAAACCTTCTCAACACCACGCCGTTTGGCTGTTCGTGTGACTGGTCTTGCAGACAAACAGTCTGATTTGACAGAAGATTTCAAGGGACCAGCAAAGAAAATTGCCTTGGATAGTGATGGGAACTTCACCAAAGCAGCTCAAGGATTTGTCCGTGGAAAAGGCTTGACAGTTGAAGATATTGAATTCCGTGAAATCAAGGGTGAAGAATATGTCTATGTTACCAAGGAAGAAGTGGGTCAAGCAGTTGAATCCATTGTTCCAGGTGTAGTAGACGTCTTGAAGTCACTGACTTTCCCTGTCAGCATGCACTGGGCTAACAACACTTTTGAATATATCCGCCCTGTACACACTTTGACTGTTCTTTTAGATGAAGAAGAGTTTGACTTGGATTTCCTTGATATTAAGGGCGGTCGTGTGAGTCGTGGTCATCGTTTCTTGGGACAAGAAACTAAGATTCAGTCAGCATTGAGTTATGAAGAAGACCTTCGTAAACAATTTGTAATTGCGGATCCTCGTGAACGTGAGCAAATGATTGTTGACCAAATCAAGGCAATCGAGGCTGAACATGGTGTACGTATCGAAATTGATGCTGATTTGCTGAATGAAGTCTTGAACTTGGTTGAATACCCAACTGCCTTTATGGGAAGTTTTGATGCCAAATACCTTGAAGTTCCAGAAGAAGTTTTGGTGACTTCGATGAAGGAACACCAACGTTACTTCGTTGTTCGTGATCAAGACGGTAAACTCTTACCAAACTTCATTTCAGTCCGTAACGGAAATGCAGAGTATTTGGAAAATGTCATCAAGGGTAATGAAAAAGTCTTGGTTGCCCGCTTGGAAGACGGTGAATTCTTCTGGCGTGAAGACCAAAAATTGGTGATTTCTGACCTTGTTGAAAAATTGAACCATGTGACCTTCCACGAAAAGATTGGTTCCCTTCGTGAACACATGATTCGTACAGGTCAGATTGCCGTCCTTTTGGCGGAAAAAGCTGGTTTATCAGTGGATGAAACGATTGATCTTGCCCGCGCAGCATCTATTTACAAGTTTGACTTGTTGACAGGGATGGTTGGTGAGTTTGATGAACTCCAAGGAATTATGGGTGAGAAATATGCCCTTCTTGCTGGGGAAACTCCAGCAGTTGCGGCTGCCATTCGTGAACACTACATGCCTACATCAGCGGACGGAGCTCTCCCAGAGAGCAAGATTGGAGCCATTCTAGCCATTGCAGACAAATTGGATACGATTTTGAGTTTCTTCTCAGTAGGCTTGATTCCATCAGGTTCTAATGACCCTTATGCCCTTCGTCGTGCAACTCAAGGTGTAGTTCGTATCTTGGATGCTTTTGGTTGGCACATTGCTATGGATGAGTTGATTGATAGCCTTTATGCTTTGAAATTTGACAGCTTGACTTATGGAAATAAAGCAGAGGTCATGGACTTTATCAAGGCTCGTGTTGATAAGATGATGGGTTCTACTCCAAAAGACATTAAGGAAGCGGTCCTTGCAAGTTCGAACTTTGTCGTTGCGGATATGTTGGAAGTAGCAAGTGCTCTTGTCGAAGCAAGCAAGGAAGAAAACTTCAAACCGTCTGTCGAATCTCTCTCTCGTGCTTTCAACTTGGCTGAGAAAGCAGAAGGATCTGAAACAGTTGATCCTGCTCTCTTTGAAAATGAAGAAGAGAAAGCCTTGGCGGAAGCAGTAGAATCACTCGTTTTATCAGGGACTGCAAGTCAGCAATTAGAACAACTCTTTGCGCTTAGTCCAGTTATTGATGCTTTCTTTGAGAATACTATGGTAATGACCGATGATCAAGATATTCGTCAAAATCGATTGGCTGTTTTGTCGCAATTAACCAAGAAAGCAGCTAAACTTGCACGCTTTAACCAAATCAATACCAAGTAGACTCTCTATTAAACGAACTGTATCTTTTTACAAAGGAGATAAACATGGATTCAAAAAAAATCGCTCGTATCAACGAGCTCGCTAAAAAGAAAAAAACAGAAGGCTTAACTTCTGCTGAAAAAGTAGAACAAGCTAAACTTCGTGAGGAATACATCGAAGGCTATCGTCGTGCTGTTCGTCACCATATTGAAGGAATTAAGATTGTTGATGAAGAGGGAAATGACGTCACACCAGAAAAACTACGCCAAGTGCAACGTGAAAAAGGTTTACACGGTCGCAGTTTAGATGATCCTAACTCATAAAATGAAAGGGGGCTGTAGATGATTTACAAGCCCTTTTTCTGTTGTAATAACAAAAGGAGCCAAATGGCTCCTTTTTGGTTTCTTAGTTGCTTGCACCAGAAGTAGCGTCTGCGCCACCACCGTGGCCTCCAGCATCACCTGAATCAGAAGCGCCAGAAGTAGCATCAGCGTCTCCATGACCTCCAGCGGCAGGAGCAAATGGTCCGCTACCACCTACCAAACGTTGACCCGTTTCTTTTAGGTACCAGTCAAGCCATGGTTGGAAGTTAAAGACAATTTCATTGATACCAGCGTATGATCCGTCAGGATAGTACATCGCTTGGTAGTTGTGAGTATTGATGACGCCTGCAGGAGAACCTGGAACGATCGTACGGACGTATTCTTGGTTTCCGTTGCGAAGTGTTCCGATGACCCACTCTACATTCTTCATACGTGCTGGTGGAAGAGAATTGTGAACAGTCGACATACGGTTACCTGATTGAGGTGGTACACGTTTGGCAAACATGGTGTCTGGATCTTGGTGAGCGTTGTTGTAGTAGAGGAATTGGTTGTTATCGTCAGCGTATGTCAATTCAAATGGCATAGCTTTCAAGAACATATCAATTTGGTTAACTGTCAAGATACCGTGGTCCAGTTTGACATAAGTATCACCAGAAACAGCACCAGTGATTGCTGCAACTTTTTCTACCCATTCTGGATCGTCAGGATCAACTTCTGTAATGGTTGTAGCAATTGGTTTTCCACAATCCAAGTCTTCTGGTTCGATTGGTTTTGGTTTTTTCAATTTCGAAACGACTCCTACGTATTTTACAAAGTTATCTAAGCAAGTTTCAAGGAATTTAACAGTGCCTTCGTTGGTGATATTTCCGTCGTTATCAAAAGCTTCCTTAGCTTTACCAAGAAGGAATTCGTTACCTGGAAGCGTGTAGGCATTGACACCTGGAGCATCAAGGATTTTACGAAGGTGAACTTGGGCACGTGATGTTCCTTGGTCATAGTATGATGCACCCACAATCATAACAGGCTTGTTTTCAAATGGATGAACTTCGTATGAAAGCCATTCGAGCACAGATTTGAGTGAAGCTGAGATAGTGTGGTTGTGCTCAGGAGTAGCGATAATAACACCATCAGCACGCGTAATCTTGTTATACAAGAAGCGTAATTGGAAGCTTTCGTCCCATTTTTCGTCTTGGTTAAACATTGGAACTTCGTCGATTTCAAGGACTTCTAATTCAAATTTGAATTTGAAATTGCGACGAATAAATTCCAAGAGTTTGCGGTTATATGATTGATCGTAGTTTGATCCAACAAGTCCAACAAATTTCATTCTTTCGGTCTCCTATCTTACAAATTTTCCCAGTCAAATTCTTCTGCATCTTTACGAAGCAATTCTTGTGCGTTGCGCAATTTTTCAGTAATTTTCACGAAGATACGGAAGTCATCAAAAATGGCATCCAATTTCTTGATGAC
This sequence comes from Streptococcus sp. BS35b, assembly GCF_000286475.1. Classification (NCBI taxonomy): domain Bacteria; kingdom Bacillati; phylum Bacillota; class Bacilli; order Lactobacillales; family Streptococcaceae; genus Streptococcus; species Streptococcus sp. BS35b. The sequence continues at coordinate 55,369 of NZ_ALKH01000011.1, read as the reverse complement.
ATCAAGGTCAACCAAGTCACCACTTGGGTTAAATGCTTGAAGAGAGTGTGAGAGCAAGAATTCATCTGGAAGAACATTTGCCTTAATTTCAGGAGCGTTCAAGATTTGACGAAGTTGCAATTGGGCACGAGATGAACCAAGTGTGCCGTATGAAGCACCAGTAATCATGATTGGTTTGTTCAAAAGTGGGTAGATACCGTAAGATAGCCAAGCAAGAGCGCTCATCAAAACTGCAGGGATAGAGTGGTCGTACTCAGGAGTACCGATGATGACACCATCAGAGGCTTCAATTTTAGCTGCAATCTCAAGAATTTCAGCTGGAAGTTGCTTATCTGCTGGTTTGTTGAAAACAGGGATGTCCTTGATTTCAACGAGTTCAATTTCAGCTTTATCAGCGAAGTGTTTTTGCATGTATTGGAGCAATTGGCGGTTTGTAGAACGTTTAGAGTTCGTTCCAACAATGGCAATAAGTTTTAGCATGAGATTTCCTTTCTCTTTTTACATAATACAATTTTGAAGGCCTGAAGAACATGCAAGGCGTCCCTCTTTGTCGATGAGAATGGCTTCGATACCATCTAAACTTTCGACTTGCCAGAGGATAGAAGCGCTACGTTCTCCGAAAAGGCGCGTTGTCCAAATCTCACCATCAACGGATTTATCAGAGACAATCGTTAGGCTAGCAAGATTGGTATCGACAGGGAATCCTGTCTCACTATCAAAGATATGGTGATAGTCTTTTCCATCTACTGTCAGGTGGCGTTCATAAATACCTGAAGTGACAACGGATTTGTTAGAAGCAGGAATGGTTAGGAGATGATTGCCACGAGGATTTCGCGGATCTTGAATCCCAATCTGCCAGGCTTTCCCTTCTTTGGCTTGGTTATTCCCGATGGTGAGGATATTTCCTCCGAGATTGATCAGGGCAGAGGTGACACCGTGTGCTTTTAAATACTGGGCAACCTTATCTGCACTATAGCCTTTGGCTAAGCAACCTAGATCAAGCTTCATTCCTTTCTTCTCTAAAAAAACAGTAGAGCTAGTCGGATCCAACTTGATAAAATGCGGGTCAACTAGGGGCAAGACAGCTTCGATTTCGTTTAACTCTGGAAGTCGTGCATCTGCAAATCCGATTCGCCAGGTTTGAATCAAGGGACCGATACTGATATTGAGATGGCTAGAGGGAGCTAGGCTGTGCTCCAGTCCAAGAGCAATCAGTTCAAATAGGTCAGGATGAACCTTAACAGGTGCGATTCCAGCCTGGTAGTTGATTTCCATCAGTTCGGATTCTTGACTGTTGGCGTTGAAGCGGTATTCGAGCTCTTTGAGCAAGTCAAAAGCACCCTGAAGTAGGCAATCAGCCTGTTCATCTACTAATGAAATCGTGATAGTTGTTCCCATTAGCCGTTCAGAACGTGAATGAAGAGGCAAGCTACCAGCTCCTTTCTTTTCATAGGAAATCATTCAATATAAGTTGGTTAAAGAAAAATTAAACCCCTTACATTTTCTTTCCATGTAACTAGCATACCATAAAGTCAGCGTTTTCACAAATGGATTTTGACAAAAAGTCAAGAAATATGCTCAAAATTAGCATGAAAACGATAGAAAAATAATGTTTGTTAATATTAAGTGTATTTTTTTCTGAAAAAAAGAGAATTCTGAGCAAATACCTTGTAAACGCTAACAGTAAATGATATACTAGAAAAGTAAATCAAAAATTAAAGGTAGGAATTTTTCTATGAGTAAAATCGTTGTAGTTGGTGCTAACCACGCTGGTACAGCTTGTATTAATACGATGTTGGATAACTTTGGTCATGAGAACGAAATCGTTGTATTTGACCAAAACTCAAATATTTCATTCCTTGGTTGTGGAATGGCGCTTTGGATCGGGGAACAAATTGATGGCCCAGAAGGTCTCTTCTACTCTGATAAAGAAAAATTGGAAGCAAAAGGTGCTAAAATTTACATGAACTCACCAGTTCTTTCAATTGACTACGATAACAAATTTGTGACTGCAGAAGTTGAAGGTAAAGAACACAAAGAGTCTTATGATAAATTGATCTTTGCGACAGGTTCAACTCCTATTTTGCCTCCAATCGAAGGTGTAGAAATCGTTAAAGGTAACCGCGAATTCAAAGCAACACTTGAAAATGTTCAATTTGTTAAGTTGTACCAAAATGCAGAAGAAGTTATCGAAAAACTTGCTGACAAGAGCAAACACCTTGAGCGCATTGCCGTTGTTGGTGGTGGTTACATCGGTGTTGAGCTGGCTGAAGCTTTCGAACGTCTTGGAAAAGAAGTGGTGCTTGTTGATATCGTAGACACTGTTTTGAACGGCTACTATGACAAAGACTTCACCCAAATGATGGCGAAGAACTTGGAAGACCACAACATCCGCTTGGCGCTTGGTCAAACAGTTAAAGCCATCCAAGGTGACGGTAAAGTTGAACGCTTGGTAACAGATAAAGAAACATTTGATGTGGATATGGTGGTTCTTGCAGTTGGTTTCCGTCCAAACACAGCTCTTGCTGACGGTAAGATTGAACTCTTCCGTAACGGTGCCTTCCTTGTAGATAAGAAACAAGAAACATCTATCCCAGGTGTATACGCTGTTGGTGACTGTGCGACTGTTTATGACAATGCTCGTAAAGACACTAGCTACATCGCTCTTGCATCTAACGCTGTACGTACTGGTATCGTTGGTGCTTACAATGCTTGTGGACATGAATTGGAAGGAATCGGAGTTCAAGGATCGAACGGTATCTCTATCTACGGTCTTCACATGGTTTCGACTGGTTTGACTCTTGAAAAAGCAAAAGCAGCAGGTTACAATGCAACTGAAACTGGCTTTAACGATCTTCAAAAACCAGAATTTATGAAGCATGACAACCACGAAGTTGCCATCAAGATTGTCTTTGATAAAGACAGTCGCGAAATCCTTGGTGCACAAATGGTTTCACATGATGCTGCTATCAGTATGGGAATCCACATGTTCTCACTTGCTATCCAAGAGCATGTAACGATTGATAAATTGGCATTGACAGACCTATTCTTCTTGCCACATTTCAACAAACCATACAACTACATTACAATGGCTGCACTTACAGCTGAAAAATAACAATAGCTGAACTATCTGACCTTAAATTAAGGTCAGATAGTTTTTTTAATCCATCTGTACCCAGACAATTATTGTTTTTCTATCTTGTGATTCCTTCTAATCTGGCTTAAAATGAAATGGTAGCTACCAATACAAATGATGAGGATTAAGAAATGACTGAAAATCGTTATGAACTAAATAAAAACTTGGCACAGATGCTCAAAGGTGGGGTTATCATGGACGTTCAGAACCCTGAACAGGCTCGTATCGCAGAGGCTGCTGGTGCGGCAGCTGTTATGGCCTTGGAGCGGATTCCAGCTGATATTCGTGCAGCTGGTGGAGTTTCTCGTATGAGTGATCCAAAGATGATTAAGGAAATCCAAGAAGCGGTCAGTATTCCAGTGATGGCCAAGGTCAGAATCGGGCATTTTGTTGAAGCTCAGATTTTAGAGGCTATTGAGATTGACTATATCGATGAGAGTGAAGTGCTGTCTCCAGCAGACGATCGTTTCCATGTGGACAAGAAAGAATTCCAAGTTCCTTTTGTCTGTGGAGCTAAGGATTTGGGTGAAGCCTTGCGTCGTATCGCTGAGGGAGCTTCCATGATTCGGACAAAAGGAGAACCCGGTACAGGAGACATTGTTCAAGCCGTTCGCCATATGCGCATGATGAATCAAGAAATTCGCCGTATTCAAAATTTACGCGAAGATGAACTTTATGTGGCTGCCAAGGACTTGCAAGTCCCTGTTGAATTGGTCCAATACGTTCATGAACATGGAAAATTACCAGTTGTCAACTTTGCAGCCGGAGGTGTTGCAACACCAGCAGATGCTGCGCTAATGATGCAACTGGGTGCAGAGGGCGTCTTTGTCGGTTCAGGTATTTTCAAATCAGGCGACCCTGTTAAACGAGCAAGTGCTATTGTTAAGGCCGTAACCAACTACCAAAATCCTCAAATTCTGGCTCAAATCTCTGAAGACCTAGGGGAAGCCATGGTTGGTATCAATGAGAGTGAAATTCAAATTCTCATGGCAGAGCGAGGGAAATAGATGAAAATCGGAATATTGGCCTTGCAAGGTGCCTTTGCAGAACATGCAAAAGTGCTAGAAAAGTTAGGTGTTGTTAGTGTCGAAATCAGAAATTTAGAGGATTTTCAACACCATCAGAGAGATTTGGCTGGTTTGATATTACCTGGCGGTGAGTCTACAACCATGGGCAAGCTCTTGCGCGACCAGAACATGCTGCTTCCCATCCGAGAAGCCATTCTATCTAGATTACCAGTCTTTGGAACTTGTGCGGGCTTGATTTTGCTGGCTAAGGAAATCACTTCTCAGGAAGAAAGTCATCTTGGAACCATGGATATAGTGGTTGAGCGCAATGCTTATGGACGCCAACTAGGAAGCTTCTATACAGAGGCAGAATGTAAGGGAGTCGGTCAGATTCCCATGACTTTTATCCGTGGACCGATTATCAGTAGTGTTGGAGAGGGTGTAGAAATTTTAGCAACAGTAGACGATCAAATCGTTGCAGCTCAAGAAGAGAATATGCTGGTGACCTCTTTTCATCCTGAGTTAACAGATGATGTTCGCTTGCACCAGTATTTTATCAATATGTGTAAAGAAAAAAGTTGAGAAAAGATTCTCAACTTTTTTATATGAAATAAACAATAGCAATGTACTGAAGTGCAGATGCTGCTAGGATAAAGAGATGCCAAATCATGTGGAAATAAGGTTTTTTCTTAGCGTAAAATCCAGCTCCAACTGTATAACAGAGCCCACCAGTTACCATGAGACTCCAGAAAATTGGTGTTGTTTGACTGATAATGGCAGGAATGATAGCCAGAACCAACCAGCCCATGATCAGGTAAAGGGCAAGGCTGAATTTCTCATTGACCTTTTTAGCAAAGATTTTATAAAGGATGCCAAAGATGGTCGTTCCCCACTGAATGGCAATGATCAGATAGCCAAACCAGTTATTCATCAAAGTCAATACGACCGGCGTATAAGAGCCCGCGATAGCCACGTAAATCATAGAATGGTCGATGATTCGCAAGACGTATTTGTGGGTCGAACCATAGGCCATAGAGTGGTAAATGGTTGACGAGAGGAACATGAGAAAGAGACTGATAACAAAGATTGAAACACCAAAAGATGATAAAAATCCGTGTGCTTCATAACTATAGGTGGATGAAATAGGGAGCAAGATGAGCATGATAACGGCACCCACAGCATGGGTCACACTATTAGCAATTTCCTCTCCAAAACTGAGTTTTTTACTGAGTTTTAGACTGGTATTCATTGGATTTCCTCCTCTTCTTTGATAAGGATTAAGTCTAGAGTTTGATGATAGAGTTTAACCGTTTGACAGCTAGTTTGGATAATAGGATTTTCTGGATCAATCCCATGGTTCATGTAGTCCACAAAAGCGTCGTAGAGCTGGTCTGAGCTTGCTTGAGTTTGCAGAGTATTCAGTGTTTGAGCGATTTCTTGGATCGAAAAGACAGACTTGAGAGTAGTAATAGCAATCAAACGTGCAATCTGTTTGCGTTGGTATTTTTTCTTGTCTGGCTTTGTCAGGTAACCATGTTTGACATAGTTATTGACCATAGATGCTGTTAACCCCTTGTCCTTATCTGGAGAGATAGGGGCACAGACTTGATTGACATAAAGCAAAACCTGATCCAGATAGAGGTCAATGTTTGGAATTTCTTCCCATTTTGGGTAGGAAAAGTTAGAATTCATTTCCAACTCCTTTTTATCTAGTTTCGATAACTAGATTATAAAATAATAAAAAACAAAAGTCAAGTTTCAACTGCTTGTAGAAAGCTTTAAATTATGCTATGATGAGAGAAATTAGTTAGAAATGAGGGGAAGAGATGGAGATTCGTTTAGCTTTTCCAAACGAAGTAGATGTGATTATGCAGGTGATGGAGGATGCCAAAAAGTGTTTAGCTAAGTCTGGTAGTGGCCAGTGGCAAAATGGCTATCCAAATGCTGACATCATTATTGATGATATTATCTCAGGCCAAGCTTATGTGGCCTTGGAAGAGGGAGAACTGCTAGCCTATGCTGCTGTGACCAAGAGCCCAGAGGAAGCCTATGAAGCCATTTATGAAGGAAGTTGGCAAGGGGGAGAGTCAGAATATCTGGTCTTTCACCGTATCGCTGTGGCAGCAGATGTACAAGGACAAGGTGTTGCTCAGACTTTCCTAGAAGGCTTGATTGAAGGTTTTGATTATCTAGATTTTCGTTCAGATACGCATGCACAAAACAAGGCCATACAGCATATCTTTGAAAAGCTAGGCTTCCAACAGGTTGGTAAGGTTCCAGTTGATGGGGAACGTTTGGCCTATCAGAAATTAAAAAAATGAAGCAGAAAAAGTACGCAAAAATGCTCTACTCGTCGCCAATTGGAACCTTGTCCTTGGTTGCTGACGAGCAATATCTGTATGGAATTTGGGTGCAGGACCAAACTCATTTTGAGAGGGGATTAGGGGATGAAACGATAGAAGAAGTTGCTAGCCATCCTGTATTAGAGCAAGTTATTTCCTATTTAGATACCTATTTCGAAGGCAGTGTTCAGGACCTATCAGACTTACCTTTGGCTCCCATTGGAACAGATTTTGAAAAGCGAGTCTGGACTTACTTACAGGCCATTCCTTATGGTCAAACAGTAACTTACGGACAAATAGCTCAAGATCTGCAAGTGGCTTCTGCTCAAGCGATTGGCGGAGCAGTGGGGCGTAATCCTTGGTCCATCTTCGTACCCTGTCACCGTGTGCTGGGATCAGGCAATCGTCTGACAGGCTATGCATCTGGAGTCGAAAAGAAAGCCTGGCTCTTGCAACATGAAGGTGCAGCATTTCAAGAAAATAAAAAATAGAAAGAAAAGCAAATGTTAGAATTTATCGAATACCCAAAATGTTCAACTTGTAAGAAAGCAAAACAAGAATTAAACCAACTCGGTGTGGACTACAAAGCTGTCCATATCGTAGAAGAAACCCCAAGTGAAGACGTGATTTTGAACTGGTTGGAAACTTCTGGTTTTGAAGTGAAACAATTTTTTAATACCAGCGGAATCAAATACCGTGAACTAGGCTTGAAAGGTAAGGTGGGAAGCTTATCAAAACAAGAAGCAGCTAAGCTTCTGGCTAGTGATGGCATGTTGTTAAAACGTCCAATTTTGGTGGAGAATGGTGCTGTTAAACAAATCGGCTATAGAAAAAACTATGAGGACTTAGGTTTGAGATAGTTTTTATTTATCTCCTTGATAGGTAAAATATATAGCCTCCCTGTTTTAAAGTGTGATAAACTAGAAGGTAGACAAAGTCTGCTTTTCCCGTAGCAAATAATTTGCTTGCGAGCAGAAGTATGATAGAATGAATCATTATCAGGAGAGGATGTTTTTATGACTGTTACAACATTTTTAGCATCAGATTGGTATCAAAGTTTGATGCAACTCATTCCGGATGGTAAACTCTTTAGTTTGCGTTCGGTCTTTGATGGAATTCCAAGGATTGTCCAACAACTGCCTACAACCTTGATGTTGACGCTTGGAGGTGCACTCTTTGGTTTGCTACTTGCCCTGATTTTTGCCATTGTTAAGATCAATCGTGTTAAGATTCTATATCCCTTGCAGGCCTTTTTCGTCAGCTTCTTAAAAGGTACTCCAATCCTAGTTCAACTTATGTTGACCTACTACGGAATTCCTTTAGCACTGAAAGCTATCAACCAACAATGGGGAACTGGTCTCAATATCAATGCGATTCCAGCGGCACTTTTTGCGATTGTGGCCTTTGCTTTTAATGAGGCGGCTTATGCAAGTGAAACGATTCGTGCAGCTATTCTTTCTGTTAATCCAGGTGAAATTGAGGCGGCGCGTAGTTTGGGTATGACGCGAGCACAAGTTTACCGTCGTGTGATTATTCCAAATGCGGCGGTGGTAGCGACGCCGACTTTGATTAACTCCCTTATCGGTTTGACCAAGGGAACTTCTCTAGCCTTTAGTGCAGGTGTTGTGGAGGTCTTTGCCCAAGCTCAGATTTTGGGTGGAGCCGATTATCGCTATTTTGAGCGCTTTATCTCTGTTGCTCTTGTTTATTGGGTAGTCAATATCGGAATTGAAAGCCTCGGTCGTTTCATTGAAAAGAAAATGGCTATTTCAGCCCCAGACACAGTGTCTACAGATGTGAAAGGAGACCTTCGTTAATGATTAAGATTTCGAATTTAAGCAAATCCTTTTCAGGACAGACTGTCTTGGATCATCTGGACTTGGATATCCAAAAGGGAGAAGTAGTAGCCTTGATTGGTTCATCTGGAGCTGGGAAGTCAACCTTTCTTCGTAGTTTGAACTACCTTGAAACTCCAGATAGTGGAACGATTCAGATTGACAATTTTAAAGTTGATTTTTCTAAGATTAGCCAAGAAGAGATCCTAACCCTTCGCCGCAAGTTATCTATGGTTTTCCAACAGTTTAATTTGTTTGAACGCCGAACTGCTCTTGACAATGTCAAGGAAGGTTTGGTTATCGTTAAAAAATTATCGGACGATGAAGCAACAAAAATCGCTAAGGAAGAGTTGGCCAAGGTTGGTCTTTCTGACCGTGAAAACCATTATCCTCGCCATTTATCAGGTGGACAAAAGCAACGGGTTGCCCTCGCGCGTGCGCTTGCTATGAAACCAGATGTCTTGCTCTTGGACGAGCCCACTTCAGCCCTTGACCCAGAGTTGGTCGGTGAGGTAGAAAAATCTATTGCAGATGCTGCCAAGTCAGGTCAGACCATGATTTTGGTCAGTCACGATATGTCTTTTGTAACCCAAGTGGCAGACAAGGTTTTATTCCTAGATAAAGGGAAAATCATCGAGTCTGGCACACCGGATGAAATCATCAATCATCCGAAAGAAGAACGGACAAAAGAATTCTTTGCTAGTTACAAACGGACTTATATTTGATATAATAGAAAAAGGAAAACTCAGTTAGTTGGACTAGCTGAGTTTACTCTTTAAAAAAGATAGAAACGAGAGAGATCATGCTGCTGCAACTGTTTTCCTTATATTTCGAGAGTTTGATCTTAACGACTATCCTTGTCGTGATTTTTCTGGGGATTTGGATTGGATTGAGAGCCATGTCTGGTGTGGACAAGACAGCCAAAGCTCGCCAAGCTCATCTCTATGATATGATTATGATTGGAGTTTTGGTCGTTCCGGTGTTATCCTTTGCCGTCATGAGTTTGCTCTTGGTTTTCAAGGCATAATCCTTGCGTGACTAGCAAGAATGAGTTAGAATAAAGATAGTTACAACAAGAAAGAAGGAATCAAAATGTACGATACGATTATTATCGGTGCTGGACCTGCGGGAATGACCGCTGCCTTATATGCTGCTCGCAGCAATCTGAAAGTGGCTTTGATTGAAGGTGGTCTGCCAGGCGGGCAGATGAATAACACATCTGATATTGAAAACTATCCAGGTTATGCCAATATCAGTGGACCTGAATTGGCTGAAAAGATGTTTGAACCACTTGAAAACCTTGGAGTGGAGCATCTTTATGGCTATGTTGAAAATATTGAAGACCAGGGTGACTATAAGAAGGTAATCACTGATGATCAAGTTTACGAAACCCGTACTGTCATTGTGGCAACTGGGTCAAAACACCGTCTTTTGGGGGTTCCTGGAGAAGAAGAACTGAACAGTCGTGGTGTTTCTTACTGTGCAGTCTGTGATGGAGCTTTCTTCCGTGACCAAGACTTGCTCGTAGTCGGTGGTGGAGATTCAGCGGTAGAAGAAGCCCTCTTCTTAACTCGCTTTGCCAAGACTGTTACCATTGTTCACCGTCGTGACCAACTTCGTGCTCAAAAGGTTTTGCAAGACCGTGCCTTTGCAAATGAGAAAGTCAACTTTATCTGGGACTCTGTAGTCAAGGAAATCAAGGGTGAAAACCGAGTAGAATCTGTCGTATTTGAAAATGTGAAAACAGGTCAAGTAACAGAACAAGCCTTCGGTGGTGTCTTTATCTATGTTGGTTTGGATCCTGTTAGCGATTTTGTTAAAGAATTGAATATCCAAGACCAGGCAGGCTGGATTGTGACAGATAATCACATGAAAACTGCCGTTGACGGTATCTTTGCGGTTGGGGATGTTCGCCAAAAAGATCTTCGCCAAGTAACAACAGCAGTTGGTGATGGGGCGATTGCTGGTCAAGAAGCCTATAAATTTATCACAGAACATAGTTAAGCAAAAAAGTTTCCAATCAACTTGATTGGAAACTTTTTTTATAGTCGGTTTCGGAAAACTTCGTACATGAGAATGGCTGCAGCCACACTTGCATTGAGGCTTTGAACATGTCCATTCATCGGAATGGTAATCATTTCATCGACCTGTTTTTTGATGTTGCTGGAGATGCCTCTTCCTTCATTTCCGATGATGAGGGCTATTTTCCCTTTTGTATTCCACTTGTGGCAAGGGGTACCGTTCATATCCGTTCCAAAGGTCCAGAAGCCTTCATCCTTGAGTTTGTCTAGGGTTTGACTGAGGTTGGTCACTCGGGCAATCGGTACATGCTCAATAGCACCTGTGGCCGTTTTGGCAACGACAGGAGTCACTCCGACAGCACGGTGCTTGGGAATGATGACACCTGAAACATTGGTCGCATCAGCAGTTCTTAAGATAGAACCTAGATTATGGGGGTCAGTTAGACCATCCAGAATCAATAGAAGTGGATTTTCCTCTTGACGTGTTTTTGCAAGGATGTGATCCAGCTCGCTATAGGCAAATTCGGACACTCGTAGAACAAAACCTTGGTGGACAGCGCCTTTGGTCATTTCAGAGAGGGATTTTTTTGGAGTCCAAGAGATGGAGACCTTTTTCTCAGCAGCCAGTTCCTTGACCTTCTCAACATTTTTACCTCGGAGATCATCTTGGAGGTAGAGTTTGTTTCCAGTATTTGCAAGGAGGGCTTCTGTAACGGCGTGGACGCCATAGACAATATCATTTGTTTTCATGCCTCTATTATAACACAAAACCCCGTCTTGCAACGGGATTTTCTTTATTCGAGGATGAGGAGTCCATCTTTGATAGCAAATGGGTCTTTCTCATTGATACGATCGTAGAACATGATTCCGTTGATGTGGTCAATTTCATGTTGGACAACGATAGAGTTGTATCCTTTAAGCTTGATGCGGTGTTTTTCTCCGTCCTTGTCAAAGTAATCAACAGTGACGCGAGCATGACGAACAACATAGCCGGGAACTACACGGTCGACAGATAGGCACCCTTCTCCTTCGCCAAGAGCAGCGTCCTGAACAGAGTGAGAGACGATTTTTGGATTGTACATAATAGCTTGTAAGTCGTAGGCTTCCTGTGGAGTTTCACCTTCTTCCACAATATTTGGCACTAAAACAGCGATAACACGTTTTGAGATATCGAGTTGGGGAGCAGCCAATCCAACACCACCGCGGAGCCCCATTTTCTCAGCCATAACAGGATCTTGGGAATGTTTGAGGAATTGCATCATCTTTTCTCCAAGGATGATTTCCTGGTCAGACAGTGGGAAAGTGACCTCCTCAGCAACCGCGCGTAAAGTTGGGTTCCCCTCACGGATAATATCGTTCATATTAATTAAATGAGCAGCTTTTGTAATACGTTCTATAGCAGACATTTTCTCTCCTTTCATTACCTCTACATGATAACACAAAATAGGCGAGAAAGAAAGTCACAGAAGTTCCTAAAAAATAATATAATAAACGGTATTCCTCTTTTGTCTGTGGTATAATAAAAGAAAAGACTTGCAGTAAAAGCAAGGGGGGAATAAAGATGGAAAAGCGACAAGATAGACGGTCTCATGGTCCTATTTTTGGATTGTTGAAGAGTAGTATTGGTTTCTTTAGGAATTATAAATCTTGGACAAATGCCCAGTTTATTACGGTGCTGTTGCTTGCAGTTTCCTTGTCTATGGGGCTGAACTTGTTGATCCAAGCAGTACAAGGTAACAAGGGAACAAGTCCGAGTGGTCAAACTCTTGATTCTGCTCAGATGTCTGGTCAGTCTAAGGAAAATCAGTCTGCCGAAACGACAGCTCGTATCATGGCAAATGGTGACCTTCTCTACCATATTCCTATCTACCGAACAGCTCTGAAAGAAGATGGAACCTATGATTTCCATGAAAATTTTGAGTATGTAAAACCCTGGCTCAAACAAGCGGATTTAGTGCTTGGTGACTTTGAAGGAACGGTGAACAAGGACCACTACTTGGCAGGTTACCCTCTCTTTAATGCACCTGTAGAAGTCATGGATGCTATCAAGGATGCAGGCTATCAAGTTCTAGACTTGGCTCATAATCACATCTTGGATTCTCAGATAGAGGGAGTGGTTTCGACAGCAGAAGCTATTGAAAAGGCAGGGATGACACCCATAGGAGTCTACACACATGAATCCCGTGACCAAGCTCCGCTAGTTATCAAGGAAGTCAATGGTATCAAGGTAGCTCTCCTAGCCTATTCTTACGGTTTTAATGGCATTGAGCAGTATATCTCTCAAGAGGATTATAATCGCTATCTTTCTGACCTGAATGAAGATAAGATGAAGGCAGAAATTGAGCGTGCAGAGAAGGAAGCGGATATTACTGTCATCATGCCTCAGATGGGAATTGAGTACCAGCTAGAACCAACGGAAGAACAGAAAACACTGTACCATAAGATGATTGACTGGGGAGCAGATATTATCTTTGGAGGGCATCCTCACGTCGTTGAACCTGCTGAAACAGTTGAAAAAGATGGTGACAAAAAACTGATCATCTACTCCATGGGGAATTTTCTCTCAAATCAGCGCATTGAAACCATGCAAGATGAGGAAAATGCCAAGTGGACGGAGCGCGGTGTTCTCATGGATGTGACCATTAAGAAAAAAGATGGCAAGACTAGGATTGAAACGGCCAAAGCGCATCCTACTTGGGTCAATCGAACACCCAAAGGGACTTACTCTCCAGAAGGCTATCCGCTCTTCCTCTATCAGACCTATATCCTAGAGGACTTCATTGAGGGAGGCAGTCACCGTGACAAGTTGGACGAGGCGACCAAGGAACGAATTGACACGGCCTATAAAGAAATGAATGAACATGTAGGGTTGAAGTGGTAGGTGCTCACCCTAAAGGAGATAGGATGACGATTAAATTAATTGCAACAGACATGGATGGAACCTTGCTAGACCCGAGGGGGCAGCTAGATCTGCCCCGCTTGGAAAAGATTTTAGATCAGCTGGATCAAAGGGATATCCGTTTTGTCATTGCGACAGGGAATGAAGTTCACCGTATGAGGCAATTACTGGAGCACTTGGCGAGTAGAGTAGTTCTAGTCGTTGCCAATGGGGCGCGTATTTTTGAAAACAACGAACTGATTCAAGCACAGACTTGGGATGATGCTATGGTTGACAAGGCTTTAGTTCATTTTAAAGGGAGGGAGTGTCGAGATCAATTTGTTGTCACTAGTATGAATGGGAGTTTTGTCAAGAAAGGAACTGTTTTTACAGAACTTGATAAATTTATGACTCCTGAGATGATTGAAAAACTCTATCGGCATACAAACTTTGTTGAAGAGCTCAGATCGGACCTCTTCGGTGGAGTGTTAAAGATGAGCATGGTCGTCGGTGAAGAACGTTCTAGTTCTGTTTTGCAGGAAATCAATGACCTCTTTGATGGGCATGTAAGAGCCGTTTCCAGTGGTTATGGTTGTATCGATATCCTACAGGCTGGTGTTCACAAGGCTTGGGGATTGGAAGAATTACTCAAGCGCTGGGATTTGAAATCGGAACAAATCATGGCTTTCGGTGATAGCGAAAATGATGTCGAAATGTTAGAACTGGCTGGAATTGCCTATGCTATGGGAAACGCAGCTGATGAGGTCAAGGCCGTTGCGACTGCCCTAGCTCCAGCTAACAGCCAGGCGGGCGTTTATCAAGTCCTAGAAAATTGGTTAGAGAAAGAGGGATAAGGTGGCAGTACAGTTATTAGAGAATTGGCTCTTAAAAGAGCAGGAAAAAATTCAAACCAAGTATCGTGAATTGAATCAAATTTCTGTCCTAGAGCCAGATATCATTTTTATTGGTGATTCGATTGTGGAATATTACCCTCTTCAAGAGTTGTTGGGAACTGCCAAGACGATTGTCAATCGTGGCATTCGAGGCTACCAGACGAGACTTTTATTAGAGAATTTGGATGCCCATCTTTATGGTGATGCTATCGATCAAATTGTTCTCTTAATTGGGACAAACGATATCGGAAAAGATATTCCCATGAATGAAGCCTTGGATAATCTTGAAGGTGTGATTCAATCGCTTAACCGAGATTATCCGCTATCACAAATAAAGCTTGTTTCTATTTTGCCAGTCAATGAAGGAGAAGAATACAAGCAGACAGTATATATTCGTACCAATGAAAAGATCAGAGAATGGAATCAAGCCTATGAGGCTCTAGCTTCCGCCTATATGCAAGTAGATTTTGTGTCGATTTATGATAGTTTGACAGATTCAGAAGGACAACTTAAATCAGCCTATACAACGGATGGTCTCCATCTAAGTGTAGCTGGTTATCAAGCCTTATCAGATGCTTTGAAAACGTATCTTTTCTAAAGAATTGGCTTGATTTTGCATTTTTTATGAAGATAGGTTATAATAGTTCTAACATCCTGGGGTCGTTACGGATTCGACAGGCATTATGAGGCATATTTTGCAACCCGTGTGGCGACGTAAACGCTCAGTTAAATATAACTGCAAAAAATAACACTTCTTACGCTCTAGCTGCCTAAAAACCAGCAGGCGTGACCTGATTTGGATTGCTCGTGTTCAATGACAGGTCTTATGATTAGCGAGATACGATTAAGCCTTGTCTAGTGGTTTGATAAGAGATTGATAGACTCGCAGTTCCTAGGCTTGAGTTATGTGTCGAGGAGCTGTTAAAACAATACATAACCTATGGTTGTAGACAAATATGTTGGCAGGTGTTTGGACGTGGGTTCGACTCCCACCGGCTCCATATATATTTTGCATTCTTTCGCAAACCTTTCTAAAACGTTGATAAATCAGCGTTTTTTGTTTTTGCCTTTTGTATTCCTTGGTATTCTTTTGCTAAAAAAGGATACAACATTTTTGTCGTATCCTAGAAATCTATATCCTTTTGTTTTATGAAATCATATAGTGTTTGTATTATTTGATTTTTAAATACTTGTGATAAAAAAACTGCACCGAAATGCAGTTTTTGTTTTTCTACGGAAGACATGGGATTCGAACCCACGCACGCTGTTACACGCCTACCGCGTTTCCAACACGGCCTCTTAAGCCTCTTGAGTAATCTTCCAATACTTACTCAAATAGTCTACCATAAAGGACTTTATCTTGCAATAAAAATTTTGGAAATAAGAAAAATGATAGAATTTGAAAGAAAATGATAAAAAATGCTTGACTTTGGTAGATAATGTGCTAGAATGAATAGTGTAAACGATAACAGGAGGTGGTTTGGTGTTAAAAACTGAGCGGAAGCAACTGATTTTAGAGGAGTTAAATCAACATCATGTAGTTTCCCTAGAAAAATTGGTCAGTATATTAGAAACATCAGAATCAACGGTACGAAGAGATTTAGATGAGTTGGAGGCGGAAAACAAGCTTCGCCGTGTGCATGGAGGAGCAGAATTGCCCCACTCCTTGCGGGAAGAAGAAACCATCCAAGAAAAATCTGTCAAAAACCTTCAAGAGAAGAAGTTGCTAGCTCAGAAGGCGGCCTCTCTCATCAAGGAGAAAGATGTTATCTTTATCGATGCTGGCACAGCAACTGCTTTTTTAATCAAGGAATTGGTTGATAAGAATATCACAGTTGTGACCAACTCCATTCACCATGCGGCTCAGTTGGTTGAAAAACAGATTCCAACAGTCATGGTTGGAGGAAGTGTCAAAATGGCAACAGATGCATGTATCGGTGGTGTTGCTCTTAACCAAATCAATCAATTGCACTTTGACCGTGCCTTTATCGGGATGAATGGTGTAGATGATGGCTATTATACGACTCCTGATATGGAGGAGGGAGCCGTTAAGCGTGCTATTTTAGAGAATGCCAAACAAACCTATGTCTTGGCCGATTCGTCTAAGATTGGTCAGACTTGCTTTGCCAAGGTAGCACCTCTCAAACGCGCTATTGTCATCACAAGTCAAGGGCATGAGCTCTTGCAGGCTATTAAGAAGAAAACGGAGGTAATAGAAGTATGATTTATACAGTCACACTCAATCCATCTATTGACTATATCGTGCGCTTGGACCAAGTTCAAGTCGGTAGTGTCAATCGTATGGACAGTGATGATAAGTTTGCCGGTGGGAAAGGAATCAATGTCAGTCGTGTCTTGAAACGCTTGGATATTCCTAATACTGCGACTGGATTTATCGGAGGCTTTACTGGTAAATTTATCACAGATACTCTGGCAGAAGAGGAAATCGAAACACGTTTTGTCCAAGTAGCAGAAGATACTCGTATCAATGTTAAAATCAAAGCAGACCAAGAAACAGAAATCAATGGAACGGGTCCAAATGTGGAACCAGCTCAGCTAGAAGAATTGAAAGCTATTTTGTCTAGTCTGACAGCAGATGATACGGTTGTGTTTGCGGGTTCGAGTGCTAAGAACCTAGGCAATGTTATCTATAAGGATTTGATTGCATTGACACGCCAGACTGGTGCGCAAGTGGTTTGTGACTTTGAAGGACAGACCTTGATTGATAGTTTAGACTACCAGCCACTTTTGGTTAAACCAAACAATCACGAACTTGGAGCTATCTTTGGAGTGAAACTTGAAAGTTTAGATGAAATCGAGAAATATGCTCGAGAATTGTTAGCTAAAGGTGCTCAAAACGTTATCATCTCCATGGCTGGGGACGGTGCCCTCCTTGTCACATCTGAAGGAGCTTACTTCGCAAAACCTATCAAGGGAACGGTCAAAAATTCAGTTGGTGCTGGTGACTCTATGGTTGCTGGATTTACCGGCGAATTTGTCAAATCAAAAGACGCAGTAGAGGCCTTCAAATGGGGAGTGGCTTGTGGGACAGCAACTACTTTCTCTGATGACTTGGCAACTGCAGCATTTATAAAAGAAACTTATGAAAAAGTTGAGGTAGAAAAACGATGAAAATTCAAGACCTATTGAGAAAAGATGTCATGTTGCTGGATTTGCAGGCGACTGAAAAAACAGCAGCTATTGAAGAGATGATTCATAGCTTGGTAGATCACGGTTATGTGACGGATTTTGAAACCTTTAAAGAAGGAATCTTAGCGCGTGAAGCTCTAACTTCCACTGGATTGGGTGATGGAATCGCTATGCCTCACAGTAAAAATTCTGCTGTCAAAGAAGCAACGGTTCTCTTTGCTAAGTCAAACAAGGGTGTTGACTACGAAAGCTTGGATGGGCAACCAACAGACCTCTTCTTCATGATTGCTGCTCCAGAAGGTGCCAATGATACTCACTTGGCAGCATTGGCAGAATTGTCTCAATACTTGATGAAAGATGGTTTCGCTGACAAACTTCGTCAAGTAACATCTGCAGATCAAGTTATCGAACTTTTTGACCAAGCTTCAGAAAAAGCTGAGGAACCTATCCCAGTACCTGCTAATGACTCTGGCGACTTTATCGTAGCTGTTACAGCTTGTACGACAGGGATTGCCCACACTTACATGGCTCAAGAAGCCCTTCAAAAAGTAGCTGCTGAAATGGGTGTTGGGATCAAGGTTGAAACCAATGGTGCTAGCGGTGTTGGAAATCAACTTACTGCAGAGGACATCCGCAAGGCTAAAGCTGTTATCATCGCTGCTGACAAGGCTGTTGAGATGGATCGTTTCGATGGCAAACCATTGGTTAATCGTCCAGTTGCAGACGGTATCCGTAAGACAGAAGAATTGATCAACTTGGCTCTTTCTGGGGATGCTGAAGTTTACCATGCTGCTAACGGAGCAAAAACTGCAACAGCATCTAATGAAAAACAAGGCCTTGGTGCTGCCTTCTACAAACATTTGATGAGTGGTGTATCCCAAATGTTGCCATTCGTTATCGGTGGTGGTATCATGATTGCCCTTGCTTTCTTGATTGATGGTGCTTTGGGTGTGCCACAAGATAGTCTTAGCAATCTCGGATCCTACCATGAGCTAGCTTCTATGTTCATGAAAATCGGTGGTGCTGCCTTTGGCTTGATGCTTCCAGTTTTTGCAGGTTATGTTGCCTACTCTATCGCTGAAAAACCAGGTTTGGTAGCTGGTTTTGTGGCTGGTGCTATTGCTAAAGAAGGTTTTGCCTTTGGTAAAATCCCTTATGCAGCTGGTGGTGAAGCAACTTCAACTCTTGCAGGTGTCTCATCTGGTTTCCTAGGTGCCCTTGTTGGTGGATTTATCGCAGGTGCCTTGGTTCTTGCTATCAAGAAGTATGTTAAAGTTCCTCGTTCACTTGAAGGTGCTAAATCAATCCTTCTCTTGCCACTTCTTGGAACAATCTTGACTGGATTTGTCATGCTAGCTGTTAACATCCCAATGGCAGCAATTAACACTGCTATGAATGACTTCCTTGGCGGTCTTGGAGGTGGATCAGCTGTCCTTCTCGGTATCGTTCTTGGTGGTATGATGGCTGTTGATATGGGTGGACCAGTCAACAAAGCTGCTTATGTCTTTGGTACAGGTACGCTTGCAGCAACTGTTTCTTCAGGTGGTTCTGTAGCCATGGCAGCAGTTATGGCTGGGGGAATGGTTCCACCACTTGCTATCTTTGTCGCAACCCTTCTTTTCAAAGATAAATTCACCAAGGAAGAACGCAACTCTGGTTTGACAAACATCATCATGGGCTTGTCATTTATCACTGAGGGAGCGATTCCATTTGGTGCCGCTGACCCAGCTCGTGCGATCCCAAGCTTCATCCTTGGTTCTGCAGTAGCAGGCGGACTCGTTGGTCTTACTGGAATTAAACTCATGGCGCCACACGGAGGAATCTTCGTTATCGCCCTCACTTCAAATGCTCTTCTTTACCTTGCTTCAGTCTTGGTAGGAGCAATCGTAAGTGGTGTGGTTTATGGTTACTTACGTAAACCATTAGAAAAATAATCACAAATACTCAAATGACTGAACACGAAAGTGGGCAGTCATTTTTTGATGATGGAGTTAAGGAGAACGGTCTTCAAAGTGATATAATAGAGGTAAATCTTAGAGAATTTAAATGATAGAATGCTGAAGTTCTACAAATATCTTAGAGGAGATAAGTGTCATGAGTGATTCTAGAAAAGAAGGAATCGACAAACTAGAAAAGGAACAGTTCGGTCGCAAAAGTCTTACAAAAGAAGCGTTACAAGGAACCTATGCTAGCTTGGTGGAGGAAGATTTTCCTGATTCTAAACGAATTCATTTTATAGCTGATTTAGGTAGGAGCCCAGAAATTGCCTTTCATTTTGAACTCATTTGCAACGATTGGGAGGAAGGAACTGACCTAAATTTTGAAGCAAGTTTTGACCAGCATGGGCAGGAGGGAATAGACTATCTTTTGGAAACTCTCAATCAAGAGGAAGATGAGAGTCAACGCATTTTGATTGTTTATTTCCTAGCGAAAATCCTTTCCAAAGTAAGACATAGAGATTTTTATGCATCTTCTTGCAAGCAAGTACTTCCTGTTCTAATCTCTCTTTTACCTAGTTCAGAAGCTTCGAATCGTAGAAAGCTAATCATTGCCCTAGGTTGGATTGGTTCAATAAGTGAGATAGAAATCTTAGGGCAACATCTCTTGACTGACCAAGATGCACTTTGTCGTGCCTGGTCTGCCAGTAGTTTGATACAATTATCTTTTCATCAAGTTGAAAAAGAAGTCTTGATGGAGAAAACGAAGGATTTGTTTCGAGAGGCGATTCCAGAAGAAAAGGACTTTCGGGCTTGTGCTCTGATGATAGAAGCAGCTCAAGTTTTATTTGGGAAAAAATGGATTCCTACATCTGCTGTAGAAAAGTTGGAAATCGAGAAGATTGAGAAGGCAAGAAAATCAGCAATTAGATTTTTGAAGAAGTAGTGAGACAAGGTTGTTGAAAAATCATATAGAATAGAAAATTCAGAAATATCAACGAAAGATGATTGTGTCTAGTAGATGCAGTCATTTTTTTGATTTCTCTAGATGTTTCTGAAATATGGTATAATAGAAACATGGCAAACAAAAATACAAGTAAAACAAGACGGAGACCGTCTAAAGCAGAACTCGAAAGAAAACAGGCTATCCAGAGGATGTTGATTTCCTTAGGAATTGCCTTATTGTTGATTATTGCAGCCCTCAAGCTTGGTGCTGCGGGTGTCACCCTTTATAATCTCATTCGACTGGTGGTTGGAAGTTTGGCCTATGTGGCCATAGGTGGCCTCCTCATCTATCTTTTTCTTTTTAAATGGATCCGCAAGCAAGAGGGACTTCTGTCAGGATTTCTCTGTATCTTTGCTGGCTTACTCTTGATTTTTGAGGCCTACTTGGTATGGAAATATGGCTTGGAGCAGTCAGTCCTAAAAGGGACCCTGTCTCAAGTTATGACGGACCTGACTGGTATGCGAGTGACTAGCTTCGCTGGTGGAGGCTTGCTTGGTGTTGGACTCTATATCCCCATATCCTTTCTTTTCTCCAATATCGGGTCGTACTTTATTGGAGTTCTCTTGATTCTAGTTGGGGCACTCTTGGTTAGTCCTTGGTCTATTTATGATGTTGCAGCCTTTATTGGAGCTCAGTTCAGATCCTTCATGGAAAAACAGGAACAGAGAAAACAGGAACGCTTCATCAAGAAAGAAGAAGAGAAGGCTCGTCAAGAAGCTGAAGAAGCAGCCAGAATTCAGAGAGAACAAGAAGAACAGGATGCATTACCGCTTCCTCCTGTAGATCCTGAAACGGGAGAAATCTTATCAGAGGTACCAGACTACGATTTCCCCCCAATTCCTGAGGAAGAGTGGATCGAACCGGAGATTATCCTCCCTCAAACTGATTTTGACGTTCCAGATGTGGAAGAAGATTTTGAGGATGAAGAGGTGCAGGTTGATTTTTCTGCTAAGGAAGCCCTTGAATACAAGCTACCAAGCTTGCAACTCTTTGCGCCAGATAAACCCAAAGATCAGTCCAAGGAAAAGAAGATTGTTCGAGAAAATATCAAAATCCTAGAAGAAACCTTTGCTAGCTTTGGTATCAAGGTGACGGTGGAACGGGCTGAAATTGGACCATCAGTAACCAAGTATGAAGTCAAGCCAGCAGTCGGTGTACGGGTTAACCGCATTTCCAATCTGGCAGACGACTTAGCGTTGGCTCTAGCAGCCAAGGATGTTCGGATTGAAGCTCCGATCCCTGGGAAATCCCTAGTTGGAATTGAAGTGCCAAACTCTGAGATTGCGACCGTTTCCTTCCGTGAACTCTGGGAACAGTCTCAAACAAAACCAGAAAATCTCCTTGAAATCCCTCTAGGTAAGGCTGTCAATGGAACGGCTCGCACCTTTGACCTTTCCAAAATGCCCCACTTACTTGTTGCAGGTTCGACAGGCTCAGGGAAGTCAGTCGCAGTTAACGGTATCATTGCCAGCATTCTCATGAAAGCAAGACCCGATCAGGTCAAGTTTATGATGGTGGATCCAAAGATGGTTGAGTTATCGGTGTACAATGACATTCCTCACCTTTTGATTCCAGTTGTGACAAACCCACGCAAGGCCAGCAAGGCCCTGCAAAAGGTTGTAGATGAGATGGAAAATCGTTATGAACTCTTTGCTAAGGTTGGTGTGCGAAATATCGCTGGCTACAATGCCAAGGTCGAGGAATTTAATAGCCAGTCTGAGTACAAACAAGTACCACTGCCTTTGATTGTTGTCATTGTAGATGAGTTGGCTGACCTCATGATGGTGGCTAGCAAGGAAGTGGAAGATGCCATCATTCGTCTCGGACAGAAGGCGCGTGCTGCAGGGATTCATATGATTCTCGCAACGCAACGTCCATCGGTTGATGTCATCTCTGGTCTCATCAAGGCCAATGTCCCATCTCGTGTGGCGTTTGCAGTTTCATCAGGTACAGATTCACGAACCATCTTGGATGAAAATGGAGCAGAAAAACTGCTTGGTCGAGGAGACATGCTCTTTAAACCAATCGATGAAAATCACCCAGTCCGTCTACAAGGATCCTTCATCTCAGATGATGATGTCGAACGCATTGTAAACTTCATCAAGGCTCAGGCGGATGCGGACTACGATGAGAGTTTTGATCCAGGTGAGGTTTCTGAAAATGAAGGAGAATTTTCAGATGGTGAAGCTGGCGGCGATCCGCTTTTTGAAGAAGCTAAGGCTTTGGTTATCGAAACTCAGAAAGCTAGTGCTTCTATGATTCAGCGTCGTCTGTCAGTTGGATTTAACCGTGCGACCCGCCTTATGGAAGAACTCGAAATGGCGGGTGTTATCGGTCCAGCTGAAGGAACCAAACCACGAAAAGTATTGCAACAATAAAAAATAGCTTCTTTCCAAAGCTGGAAGGAAGCTATTTTAGTAGTTATTGATTGCTTTTGTTTTCGGAACTAGTCGTTTTGGACGAGTTTCCACTATCAGTTGTTTCTTTTGTTGAGGAAGGTGTAGAAGAATCCTGAGTTGTTGTTTTCTTCTCTTCTTTTTGCTCTTCCTTTTTATTGGATTGAGGAGTTTCTTCCTGCGAGGTATTTTCTTTAGTAGAAGTGTTGTCCTTGTTAGGAGTAGTATTCTCCTGAGGGGATTCCTTTTGAATTTCCTTGACAACAGTTGTTTGGGTTGTCGTTGGTTCTTTTTTATTATTTTTGCTATTATCCATGGCGTTCATGATGGTGATAGTAGCGGTGATTAGGCCAAGGATACTACCGATGGTAGCAATCGTTTTTTGAAAGACAGTAAACCCTTTTTTGATATGCTCAGTTTTTGGTTTTGAAGTTCTATGATAGTTAGACATGATACTCTCCTTTAATTATGATTTATTATACCTCATTTCTTTAAAAAAATCTTAAAAAAAGAGGACTTGCCCTTTCTTGTCGCAAGCTTCGTTTCATGATACAATAGAAGAAGTGATTTTAGAAAGCGTGAGAAAACATGATCTACTTTGATAATTCGGCAACGACCAAGCCTTATCCTGAAGCACTTGAAACCTATACGCAGGTCGCTTCGAAAATTGTAGGAAATCCTTCTAGCCTCCATCGTTTGGGAGGCCAGGCGACACGAATTTTAGATGCTTCCCGGCAGCAAATTGCAGATTTGATTGGCAAGAAGAGTGATGAAATCTTCTTTACTTCTGGTGGAACAGAAGGGGATAACTGGGTTATCAAGGGTGTGGCCTTTGAAAAAGTACAGTTTGGCAAGCACATCATCGTGTCAGCCATTGAACATCCAGCAGTCAAGGAATCAGCCCTCTGGCTGAAAAGTCAGGGTTTTGAGGTGGATTTTGCTCCAGTTGATAGCAGAGGGTTTGTGGATGTTGAGGCTCTAGGAGCTTTGATACGACCTGATACGACCCTCGTCTCCATTATGGCAGTAAACAACGAAATTGGGTCTATTCAACCTATTGAGGCCATCTCAGAACTGTTGGCAGACAAGCCAACTATTTCCTTCCACGTTGATGCAGTTCAGGCACTCGCTAAGATTCCGACTGAAAAATATCTGACAGATCGTGTAGATTTTGCGACCTTCTCAAGTCATAAATTTCATGGTGTCCGAGGTGTTGGCTTTGTCTATATCAAGTCTGGTAAGAAAATTACGCCTCTTTTGACAGGTGGTGGTCAAGAGCGTGATTATCGTTCGACAACTGAAAATGTAGCAGGGATTGCAGCGACAGCCAAGGCCCTCCGTTTGTCTATGGAAAAGTTAGATATCTTTGTTAGTAAGACTAGGCAGATGAAATCAGTCATTTGCCAAGCACTTTTGGACTATCCAGATATTTTTGTCTTTTCAGATGAGAAAGACTTTGCACCTCATATCCTGACTTTTGGAATCAAGGGTGTTCGTGGTGAAGTCATTGTTCACGCATTTGAAGACTATGATATTTTCATCTCCACAACCTCGGCTTGTTCATCCAAGGCTGGAAAACCTGCGGGAACCTTGATTGCCAGGGGAGTGGACAAAGATAAGGCCCAGTCAGCTGTGCGTCTTAGCCTAGACCTTGAAAATGATATGAGTCAGGTGGAGCAGTTTTTGACCAAACTAAAATTAATTTACAATCAAACTAGAAAAGTAAGATAGGAGCATTCATGCAGTATTCAGAAATTATGATTCGCTACGGAGAGTTGTCAACCAAGGGTAAAAACCGTATGCGTTTCATCAATAAACTTCGCAATAATATTTCGGGCGTTTTGTCCATTTATCCCCAAGTTAAGGTAACCGCTGATCGCGACCGTGCCCACGTTTACCTCAATGGAGCCGACTACACAGCAGTTGCAGAATCTCTCAAACAAGTCTTTGGGATTCAAAATTTTTCTCCAGTATATAAGGTTGAAAAATCTGTAGAAGTTCTGAAGTCTTCTGTCCAAGAGATTATGACAGATATCTACAAGGAAGGCATGACCTTTAAGATTTCTAGTAAGCGTAGCGATCACAACTTTGAGCTCGATAGTCGTGAACTCAACCAAACACTTGGTGGAGCTGTATTTGAGGCAATTCCAAATGTCCAAGCTCAAATGAAAAATCCTGATATCAATCTTCAGGTGGAGATTCGTGAGGAAGCAGCTTATCTTTCTTATGAAACTATTCGTGGAGCAGGTGGCTTGCCTGTGGGGACTTCTGGTAAGGGGATGCTCATGTTGTCAGGAGGGATTGACTCGCCTGTAGCAGGTTATCTAGCCCTTAAACGTGGAGTAGATATTGAGGCCGTTCACTTTGCCAGCCCACCTTACACTAGTCCAGGTGCTCTCAAAAAAGCCCAAGATTTGACTCGTAAATTGACCAAGTTCGGTGGCAATATCCAGTTTATCGAAGTACCTTTCACAGAGATTCAAGAGGAAATCAAGGCTAAGGCGCCAGAAGCCTATCTCATGACTCTGACTCGTCGTTTTATGATGCGCATTACCGACCGTATCCGTGAGGTACGAAATGGTTTAGTTATCATCAATGGGGAAAGTCTAGGTCAGGTGGCTAGCCAAACCCTGGAGAGCATGCAGGCTATCAACGCTGTGACCAACACTCCTATCATCCGCCCTGTGGTTACTATGGACAAGTTGGAAATCATTGACATCGCCCAGGAAATCGATACCTTTGACATTTCTATCCAACCGTTTGAAGACTGCTGTACTATTTTTGCGCCTGATCGTCCTAAGACCAATCCTAAGATTAAGAATGCAGAGCAGTATGAAGCACGCATGGATGTCGAAGGCTTGGTTGAGCGAGCAGTGGCAGGAATAATGATTACTGAGATTACACCTCAAGCTGAAAAAGATGAAGTTGATAACTTGATTGACAATCTCCTCTAATCAGAAAATCCAGAAGAATTCAGAAAAACAAATGAAAAAAGTTAGTTATTTATCCTTAAAATGGACATTTACTGACTTTTTTTCTATTTTTATGGTATAATGAGATAAAATTTTGAATATAGAGAGTTTTCTGACAATGAATCATTCCTACTTTTACTTAAAAATGAAAGAACACAAACTTAAAGTTCCTTATACTGGAAAAGAGCGTCGTGTGCGTGTTCTTCTGCCTAAGGACTACGAGAAAGACACAGACCGTTTTTACCCTGTTGTTTACTTTCATGACGGGCAAAATGTCTTTTATAGCAAGGAGTCTTATATCGGACACTCTTGGAAAATTATTCCGACAATTAAGCGGAATCCTGACATCAGTCGCATGATTGTCGTTGCTATAGATAATGACGGCATGGGGCGGATGAATGAGTATGCGGCTTGGAAGTTTCAAGAATCTCCTATCCCAGGCCAGCAGTTTGGCGGTAAGGGTGTGGAGTATGCCGAGTTTGTCATGGAGGTGGTCAAGCCTTTTATCGATGAAACCTACCGAACCAAAGCTGATCGCCAGCACACGGCTATGATTGGTTCGTCACTAGGAGGCAATATTACTCAGTTTATTGGACTAGAGTACCAAGATCGAATTGGTTGTCTAGGTGTCTTCTCATCTGCCAACTGGCTTCACCAAGAAGCCTTTAACCGCTATATCGAGCGCAAGAAATTGTCGCCTGAACAGCGCATTTTCATCTATGTTGGAACAGAAGAAGCAGATGATACGGACAAGACCTTGATGGCTGGCAATATCAAACAAGCCTATATCGACTCGTCGCTTCGCTATTACCGTGATTTGATTGCAAGTGGAGTACACTTGGATAATCTTGTCTTGAAAGTTCAGTCTGGTGCCATCCATAGTGAAATACCTTGGTCGGAAAATTTGCCAGACTGTCTCCGATTTTTTGCAGAGAAATGGTAAGTTAGGAAAGGAGAAAGCCAATGCATATTGAAAACCTCAGCCACTGGAGTGGCAATCTCAACCGTGAAATGTATCTCAACCGTTATGGACATGCTGGGATTCCAGTTGTTGTTTTTGCTTCATCTGGTGGCAGTCACAACGAATACTATGATTTTGGCATGATTGATGCCTGTGCTTCCTTTATCGAAGAAGGGCGCGTCCAGTTCTTTACTCTCTCCAGTGTGGACAGTGAGAGCTGGTTGGCCACTTGGAAAAATGGTCATGACCAGGCGGAGATGCATCGTGCTTACGAACGTTACGTGATTGAGGAGGCCATTCCTTTTATCAAGCATAAGACAGGTTGGTTTGATGGCATGATGACGACAGGTTGCTCGATGGGGGCCTATCATGCACTCAATTTCTTTCTCCAGCATCCAGATGTCTTTACCAAGGTGATTGCCCTCAGCGGTGTTTACGACGCACGTTTCTTCGTTGGCGATTACTACAATGATGATGCTATTTACCAAAACTCACCTGTAGATTATATCTGGAATCAAAACGACGGATGGTTTATCGATCGTTACCGTCAGGCAGAAATCGTCGTTTGTACGGGCCTTGGTGCCTGGGAACAAGATGGTCTGCCATCCTTCTACAAGCTCAAAGAAGCCTTTGACCAGAAACAAATTCCAGCCTGGTTTGCTGAATGGGGACACGATGTCGCCCACGACTGGGATTGGTGGCGCAAACAAATGCCCTATTTTCTTGGACACCTGTATCTATAAAAGGAGTTGCCTATGAATTACCTTGTTATTTCTCCCTACTATCCGCAAAACTTTCAACAGTTTACCATCGAGCTAGCCAATAAAGGCATCACAGTCTTGGGAATTGGTCAGGAGCCCTACGAACAACTAGATGAACCTTTGCGAAATAGCCTAACTGAGTATTTCCGTGTGGACAATCTTGAGAACATAGATGAAGTCAAGCGTGCAGTAGCTTTTCTTTTCTACAAGCATGGACCAATCGACCGCATCGAGTCCCACAATGAATACTGGCTTGAACTGGACGCAACACTTCGTGAGCAATTCAATGTCTTTGGAGCCAAACCGGAGGATCTCAAAAAGACCAAATATAAGTCTGAGATGAAGAAACTTTTCAAAAAAGCAGGTGTCCCTGTGGTACCTGGAGCTGTTATCCAGACGGAAGCAGATGTGGACCAAGCAGTTGAGACGATTGGCCTACCAATGATTGCCAAACCTGACAATGGAGTGGGAGCGGCAGCCACCTTTAAGTTGGAAAGTCAGGAAGATGTGGACCGGTTCAAAGAAGAATGGGACCATTCAACCGTTTATTTCTTTGAGAAATTTGTCACTTCTAGCGAAATCTGTACCTTTGACGGACTTGTGGACAAGGATGGCAACATCGTCTTTTCAACGACTTTTGATTATGCCCATACACCGCTTGATCTCATGATTTACAAGATGGACAATTCCTACTATGTGCTTAAGGATATGGATCCCAAACTGCGCAAGTATGGTGAGGCCATAGTCAAGGAATTTGGAATGAGAGAACGCTTTTTCCATATCGAGTTCTTCCGTGACGGGGACGACTACATTGCCATTGAGTACAATAACCGTCCTGCAGGTGGTTTTACCATTGACGTTTATAACTTTGCTCATTCCATGGACCTTTATCGTGGCTATGCAGCTATTGTCGCAGGTGAGGAGTTTCCAGCATCAGAGTTTGAACCTCAATACTGTTTAGCTACATCACGCCGTGCCAATGCCAACTATGTTTATTCAGAGGAGGACCTTCTCGCCAAATACAGCCAGCAATTCAAGGTCAAGAAAATCATGCCAGCAGCCTTTGCAGAGCTACAAGGGGACTACCTTTATATGCTGACTACTCCGAGTCGCCAAGAGATGGAGCAGATGATTGCGGACTTTGGTCAGCGTCAAGAGTAACGAAAAGGATGAAAGGAGTTTGACTTCTTTTGCCCTTTTCTTAAAGATAAGTTAAATAAAGCGTTTTCCATAGATTCTTTTAGAAAATCTGTTGCTAAAAGGTTTAAAAATTGATAGAATAAGGATTGTCTAAAAAAATTAAGGAGAATCTATCAAATGGATTTTACATGGGCTATTAAATATGCCACTGAATTTTTGGGAACTGCCATTTTGGTCATTCTTGGTAATGGTGCAGTTGCTAACGTTGAACTTAAAGGTACGAAAGGTCACCAAAGTGGCTGGCTCGTTATTGCGGTTGGTTATGGTATGGGGGTTATGATCCCGGCCTTGATGTTCGGTAATGTATCTGGTAACCACATCAACCCAGCCTTCACGCTTGGACTTGCTGTGAGTGGACTTTTCCCTTGGGAACAAGTACCATATTACATCCTTGTGCAAGTTTTAGGAGCGATTTTTGGTCAAGCTATGGTCGTTGCAACTCACCGTCCTTACTACTTGAAAACAGAGAATTCTAATAACATTTTGGGTACTTTCTCAACGATTTCAAATGTTGATCACGGTACAAAAGAATCACGTTTCGCAGCAAGTGTAAATGGTTTTATCAATGAGTTTGTCGGTTCGTTTATTTTGTTCTTTGCAGCCCTAGGAATGACTAAAAACTTTTTTGGTGCAGAAGTAATGCAATACATGAAGCAAATGGCAACGCAGGCTAATCAAACAGTTGACTTCTCTGAATTAGCTATCAAAGCTCAAATAGCACCACACACAGCAGCAGGTCTTTCAGTAGCTCATTTAGGACTTGGTTTCCTAGTAATGGCCTTGGTAACTTCACTCGGTGGACCTACTGGACCTGGTTTGAACCCAGCTCGTGACTTTGGACCACGTCTTCTTCACGAACTTCTTCCAAAATCAGTTCTTGGTCAACACAAGGGTGATTCAAAATGGTGGTATGCATGGGTTCCAGTTGTAGCTCCAATTGCAGCGGGTATTGCAGCAGTAGCACTATTCAAACTACTTTACCTATAAGAAACGAAACTGGGGAAACCCAGTTTTTTTCTTGGAAAATTTTCTAATTTAAACAAATATGGCTTGTAAAATATTCTAAAATCCTTTAAAATAAAAGAGTTGGAGGAATTTATGGATGTGAATGAGATTGTTCGGATCATTCCGACTTTGAAAGTTAATAATCGAAAATTAAATGAGATATTTTACATTGAAACTCTGGGGATGAAACCCTTATTAGAAGAGTCTGCCTTTCTTTCATTAGGCGACCAGACGGGTACGGAGAGATTGATTTTAGAAGAAGCTCCAAGTATGCGAACTCGTAGAGTTGAAGGACTTAAGAAGCTAGCTAGACTCTTGATAAAGGTTGAGAATCCTTCTGAAATCGAGGCCCTTCTTTCTCAGATGAGGTCTCTTCCTCGCCTGTTTAAAGGAAGCCGTGGATATGCTTTTGAGATTGTTTCACCTGAAGAGGATGTGATCCTTGTTCATGCAGAAAATGATGTAAGAGATTTGGTTCCACTGGAAACTGTTCCTGAATTTTATTCAAATACAAGTATAAAATACGTGAGTCAATTTGAGGTTTCTATGGAGTTGCGTTTACCTGAAGGGACAGAGAGTTTACTTGATCCTGAAGGAGTAGCACCAGCAATCACCTTTACGAAAGGGCAAGGACCAGATTTGGCTGTTGAAAACAATGTCACTTGGGACCTGACGATGTTGAAATTTTTAGTAAGAAATTTTGATCGAACCAGTCTTCGTCAGAAATTTGAAAAGACAGGCTACTTTGTCCCTAAGTCTGAAAAATTCTTCCTTGGTAAAGATACCAATAACATTGAATTGTGGTTTGAAGAAGCATGAAGTGGGAAAAAATTCTAAGAAAAATAGAAAATCAAATCGAGGCAGGGATTTATCCCGGGGCCTCTTTTGCGTATTATAAGGATGGTGAATGGAAAGAGTCTTATCTAGGATTGAGTGATCCAGAAAGGGGCTTGAAGACAGAAACCGGTTTGGTTTATGATTTGGCCAGTGTGAGTAAAGTCGTGGGAGTGGGGACGGTTCTTATCTTCTTGTGGCAGCAGGGCAAATTAGATATTGATCGACCGGTAACGGATTTTTTACCGGAGTGTGATTATTCTGATATCACTATTCGTCAACTCTTGACCCACGCAACAGACTTGGATCCCTTTATTCCCAATCGAGACAAGTTAAGTGCAGAGGAATTGAGAGAAACCATGTTTCACCTCAATAGACGAAATCAGCCGGCCATCCTATACTCGGACGTTCACTTTTTACTCTTGGGCTTTCTTTTGGAAAAAATCTTTAACCAAGACTTGGATCAGATTATGGAAGAACAAGTTTTGGAACCATGGGGGATGACGGGAACCAAGTTTGGCCCCGTTGAGCAAGCTGTCCCAACAGTGAGAGGGGTGGAGGCCGGAATCATTCATGATCCCAAAGCTCGTCTATTAGGGAAACACGCTGGAAGTGCTGGTTTGTTTTCGACTGTTAAGGATCTGCAAATCTTTCTGGAACATTACTTGAAAGATGATTTTGCAGCAGAATTGAGCCGAAATTTTTCTCCCTTAGATGATAAGGAGCGTTCTCTAGCCTGGAATCTGGAAGGGGCTTGGCTCGACCATACGGGTTATACAGGTACCTTCATTATGTGGAATCGGGAGAAGCAGGAAGCGGCTATCTTTCTATCCAATCGAACGTATGAGAAGGATGAGCGTGCCCAGTGGATAGTCGATCGAAACCAAGTGATGGAAATGATTCGTCAAGAGGAGTAGGGTGAAGCATGTCAAAAACCGTAAAAGGAACACTGTATACAGTAGTGGCAGGGATTGCTTGGGGCTTGTCTGGAACCAGTGGTCAATACCTGATGGCACACGGGATTTCCGCTCTAGTCTTGACCAATTTACGACTTATCATTGCAGGCTTGGCACTAGTAATCTTATCCTATGCGACTTCAAAGGATAAACTCTATGCTTTTTTAAAAGACAGAAAAAGTCTACTATCTCTGTTGCTATTTGCAGTTTTTGGACTCTTCTTAAACCAGTTTGCCTATCTTTCTGCCATTCAGGAAACCAATGCTGGAACGGCGACAGTTCTCCAGTATGTATGCCCCGTTGGGATCTTGATTTATACTTGTATCAAGGACAAGGTAGCTCCGACTCTAGCTGAGATTATTTCGATTGGATTGGCTATAGGAGGAACTTTTCTGATCGCGACGCACGGGAAAGTTGACCAGTTGTCTGTCACACCTGCTGGACTTTTCTGGGGCCTCTTTTCTGCCCTAACCTATGCCCTCTATATCATCCTTCCTATTGCTTTGATTAAGAAGTGGGGCAGTTTTTCGGTGATTGGTGTCGGGATGGTTATTTCTGGTGTAGTGGCTATTCCTTTCACAGGAGTTTTGCAAGCCAGCATACCGACTAGTCTAGATTTTCTCTTTGCATTTGCTGGGATTATCATCATCGGAACGATCTTTGCCTATACAGCTTTCCTAAAGGGAACTAGTCTGATAGGCCCTGTTAAGTCTAGTTTATTGGCTTCCATAGAGCCAATTTCTGCCGTTTTCTTTGCCTTTCTGATTATGAAGGAACAGTTTTATGCGATTGATTTTGTCGGTATGGCTATGATTTTACTAGCCGTAACCATTATTTCATTGAAAGATTTACTGTTGGAAATAAAGAGTAAGTAATTAAAAAATCCACTCAATCGAGTGGATTTTGTTTGTATAGATGATTAGTCTTTATTTTCGTGTGGCAAAATCAAGTTTAAGATGATTCCTGTCATGGCTGATAGAGCAGTACCTGAAAGTGTAACGGGGCCAAGTTTGAGGATAGCCCCACCAAGTCCAAGTACTAACATGGCACTTGCGATGATGAGGTTACGCATTTGACTGAAGTCAACGCGTTCCTTAATCAAAACTTTCAAACCGTTGCTGGCGATAACTCCGTAGAGAAGGATGGACATTCCACCAAGCACAGCATTTGGAATGGTTGAAATCAAGGCAGTGAATTTACCTAGGAAGCTAAGAGCAATGGCGATAAAGGCTGCGTTACGGATAACAGAGACAGAAGCGATACGAGTCATCCCGATAACCCCTGTATTTTCTCCGTAGGTCGTATTAGCTGGTCCACCAAGGAAGGCAGATACAGATGTCGCGATACCGTCACCGAGAAGCGTACGGTGAAGTCCTGGTTCTTTTAGGAATTGACGGCCACAGATTTGGCTTAAAACTGTGTGGTCTCCGATGTGTTCTGAAATGGTTACAATAGCGATTGGCAAGATGGCGATTGTTTCAGGACCGAAGTACAAGTTGTACTCTTTAAAGGCTCCACCTGTACTAAATGGCAAGTAGAAACCAGGAATTTCAAACCAATTAGCTTCTAGAACGGGTGTAAAGTTAACCAAACCAAGCATCATAGCGAAGATATATCCACCGATGATGGCAAAGAGGAAAGGAATGATACGAAGGAAACCTTTTCCTTTTGTATTGATAAAGGCGGCAATCAAGAACGTCACGACAGCTACAAGAGCGTTTTTCCAGTTTCCGTCTGCTACGAGTCCAGCATTCGTTACAGCAGAACCAGCAAGACCAAGACCGATAACGATGATCATAGGTCCGATAATGATTGGTGGCAAGAGTTTGTCAATCCATTTCGTACCTGCAAAACGAACACTTGCTGCTACAAGGACATAGACAAAACCAGTCAGGATAACTCCAGTTTGAGCAGCAGAGACATCGCCTCCCATTTCTTTCATGGCTAGAGACATAGCTGTGATAAAGGCGAATGAAGAACCTAGATAAACTGGAACCTTAAAGCCAGTAGAAATCATGTAGATAAGTGTTCCAATACCGGAAGCAAAGAGAGCAACCGATACGGGCATTCCCAAAATTAAGGGAACGAGAATGGTTGCACCAAACATAGCAAACACGTGCTGAAAGCTTAGAAGAATACCTTTACCAGCAGAAGGACGTTGATCAACGTCTAGTAACAAGTCAACAGTTGATTCCTGTTTCATAAAAACCTCACTTTTGGGCACCAAAAAAGAGCCCATTATTTTGCAGCAATAGGCCCTCAGAGTAAGACTTTTTAAAAAATAGCTATCTTTTAAAAATTTATATAAATCTGCGCCTTCGTCACCTCACAGGATGACATTAAAAACCTTTGCTTGTGATAGTATAGCAGAAAAAAATGATTTTGTAAATCATTTTTTCCCGAGCCTAGAAATGCGAGAGCGAGGTATGATTTTGTAAATCATTTTCTGAACTTTAAACAAAGGGTGCACCATTGTTTAAAGTGGGCGTTTGTTGGGCATGCCAGCCTTTCTTGGGTACTTGTTAGGTGTTTCCTTTTTCTTTTCGACGACAGTGATGTAGCGCGGATCTCCATTTGGTAGGGCGTAGCTGAGATTGTCTTCGACCTTGCTGAAGAGGAGGTTGAGGGCATTCTTGGCTTCTAGCAATTCCTCAGGAGCATTGCTGGCCTTGAGTGCCAATAGTTTGCCACCGACTTTAAGATAGGGAATGGTCAGCTCAGACAAAACCTGCATACGGGCAACCGCACGAGCCGTCACCACATCAAACTGGGCACGGAAGTTCTTGTCTTGGGCAAAGTCTTCTGCCCGTCCATGGTAGAAGTGAACACCATCCAAATCCAACTCCTGAGCCAAAAGCTGAAGGAAGTTAATGCGCTTATTGAGTGAATCAATGATGGTCACATCTAACTGAGGATAGAGGATTTTCATGGGTAGACTAGGAAATCCTGCCCCAGCCCCGATATCAAGAAGTTTGATAGTTTCATTTGAAATCAAGCCTTGCAGAATAGGTGCAATCGAATCATAAAAGTGCTTAAGGTAGACTTCTTCTTTGTCTGTAATAGCGGTCAGGTTAATCTTTTCATTCCACTCGACCAAGAGTTCAAAATAGCGTTCAAATTGATTCTTTTGCTGGTCAGAAAGTGGAAGATTTTGCTCAGCTAGTAGGCTGTAAAATGTTTCTGGTTTCATAGTAGTTTCCTTCTCTAGTATCATCTTATTTTACCATATTCATTAAAATTTTGATATACTGGTAGTAATCTAAAAGCAGAAAGGAATAAGATTATGACTTGGATTATTCTTGGAGTTTTGGCTCTGATTGTTATTTTTGTGATTGTTAGCTATAACGGTTTGGTTAAAAATCGTATGCAAACCAAGGAGGCTTGGAGCCAGATCGATGTTCAGTTGAAGCGTCGTAATGATCTCCTCCCAAACTTGATTGAAACAGTCAAAGGCTATGCGAAATATGAAGGTTCTACCTTGGAAAAAGTGACAGAACTTCGTAGACAAGTAGCCGCAGCAACATCACCAGCTGAAGCTATGAAGGCCAGTGATGCCCTTACCCGCCAGATTTCTGGTATCTTTGCAGTAGCAGAGAATTACCCAGACTTGAAAGCTAGTGCTAACTTTATCAAATTACAAGAAGAGTTGACCAATACAGAAAATAAAATTTCTTACTCACGCCAACTCTACAACAGTGTTGTCAGCAACTACAATGTAAAACTTGAAAGTTTCCCAAGCAACCTCATCGCAGGACTATTTGGATTTAAAGCTGCAGACTTCCTTCAAACACCTGAAGAGGAAAAGGCTGTTCCTAAAGTTGACTTTAGCGGATTAGGTGACTAAGATGTTGTTTGATCAAATTGCGAGCAATAAACGAAAAACCTGGATTTTGTTGCTGGTTTTCTTCCTACTCTTGGCCTTGGTTGGTTATGCGGTTGGCTATCTCTTCATGCGCTCAGGTCTTGGTGGCATGATTA
The DNA here is from genome assembly GCF_000286475.1 of Streptococcus sp. BS35b. NCBI lineage: Bacteria > Bacillati > Bacillota > Bacilli > Lactobacillales > Streptococcaceae > Streptococcus > Streptococcus sp. BS35b. The sequence goes on along the minus strand of NZ_ALKH01000011.1, from coordinate 20,101 downwards.
TTGCCTTGATTATTGGTCTTATCTACGCTCTGACCATGATCTTTCAATCAACAGAGATTGTCATGTCTATGAATGGGGCGCGTGAGGTTGATGAGCAAACGGCACCAGACCTCTACCATGTAGTAGAAGATATGGCTATGGTGGCTCAGATTCCCATGCCGCGTGTTTTCATCATTGAGGATTCTTCTTTAAATGCCTTTGCAACAGGTTCAAACCCGCAGAATGCAGCAGTAGCGGCCACTTCGGGTCTTCTGGCTATCATGAATCGTGAGGAGCTAGAAGCTGTTATGGGTCATGAAGTCAGTCATATCCGAAACTACGATATCCGCATTTCGACCATTGCTGTCGCCCTCGCCAGTGCCATTACCCTTCTGTCTAGTATGGCAGGACGGATGATGTGGTGGGGAGGCGCTGGTCGCAGACGGAGTGATAATGATCGCGATGGAAATGGTTTGGAGATTATCATGCTTGTTATCTCTCTCTTAGCCATTGTTCTAGCACCTCTCGCAGCAACCTTGGTGCAATTAGCCATTTCCCGTCAGAGGGAATTTCTGGCGGATGCATCCAGTGTGGAGCTGACTCGTAATCCTCAAGGGATGATCAATGCCTTGCGTAAGTTGGAAAATAGCGAGCCGATGCATCACCATGTTGACGATGCCAGCAGCGCTCTTTATATCAATGATCCTAAGAAAGGTGGTGGACTTCAAAAACTCTTTTATACCCACCCACCTATCTCAGAACGAATCGAACGCTTGAAACACATGTAAAAAAAATCCAGAGGTCGTCTCTGGATTTTTGCTTTTAGTATCTCGCTTTTAACTTGTTATCTCACCAAAAAATAGTATAATATATGTAATTCTATATAATTGAGGTGAATGATGTATAAGCGCTGGATGACGTTTTTCTTGATTTTGATTTTTATGCCGATTCATTTGAGTATAGCAGAGAAAATCATGCGAATAAATTCATTACCGCTATCAATCCTTTTTACCCTTGTTGAACTTGCATTATTTTTATATGTAGGAAAAAAGTATGACTTGTTTCACATTCGGCAAATCCGCCTAAAAGATATTCTTAAATGTTTTCTTTCATACGCCTTGCTTTTCCTGTTTTATATTATGGTCAATTTTTTAGGCCCTACCCAATCAGACACAACTCAAACTGTGCAAAGTTTATCACTTTCATGGTCTGTACTTTTTGTGGATCTCTGTGTTTTGGCACCTGTCACGGAAGAAATCTTTATGCGAGGTATGTTACAGGGGATAGTATTTAAGAATACCTATTTTGGATTGTTTGCCACATCGCTTCTTTTTGCTTATCTGCATGGTCCCTATACTATTCCTAGCTTTATCAGCTATTTAGGTATGGGATTTGCATTTGGGGTAAGGTTTAAGACTTCTGACAACCTATGGAATTCCATTCTTTTGCATGTTCTCAATAATCTGGTTGCATTTTGCTTTTTGTATATGAGATAATGCTACATTAGAATGCTTTGAGCTGTAAAATAGTAAAAAATGATTTCTAGCTTATACAATTTAAACAAAAGTCAGGGCATAATCTGTCACGTAGATGATGCCAGCAGCGCTCTGTGCATCAATGATTCTAAGAAAGACGTGTGTAAACAAAATCCAGAGACGATCTCTGGATTTTTGCTATGTTCAACATTTATAAATCTTGTAAAGCGACGACTTCCAAACCATGATCTGTCAAACGATAGATATTCGTACAGACCTCTTTTAAGAAGCGTCTGTCATGCGAAACAGTGATTAGACCGCCGGGATAGGAGGCAAAGAGTTTTCTGATTTCGGGTTGAGAAGTGGGAGAAAAATTACGTGTAGGCTCATCCAGAAGGAGAAAGTTTGGTTTGCGCAACACTAAATCCAAAAGTAGGAGTTTACCTTGTTGCCCACCAGATAGGGAGCGGATTTGGTGGTGCATCTCTGGATAGCTAAAATTGAGACTGGCTAGGTGAGATTGGATTTTCTGTAGTTCTTCTTTTTGTCCAGTGTGGCTGAGGTAGGCTACTGGAGATAAATCCAATTGCAGTTTTTTATGGTAATATTGTGGCATAAAACCAAGCGAAATCTCTCTTTTGGCGCTGAGCAGTTGTTGCAACTTGGCTAACAGAGTTGATTTCCCAGCACCATTTGGCCCGATGATACCGATTTTATCTTGGCCACGAACAGTTAGTTGTAACTCCTGAGCTAAAATGCGCTTGCCAATGGATAAATTTTCTTTTTCCAGTTGGATTAAGACTTTAGAAGCCGGTAATGGTTGGATGTCTGAAAAGAAAAGTTGGATTTGTTCCTCTTCAAGTGGTTTTTGGATCATGGACTGAGCTTCCTTTTCAAAGCGTTTTTCTTGAGAGAGAACAGTTTTCATCTTTTTAGCCAATAGGCGACCAGCAGTACTGTCTTGGGTAGCTCGAAGTGCAGTTTCTACATTTTGCTTAACTCGGCGATGCTTTTCCATGGTTTTGTCATAGGCTCTCTGGTCGTTAGCAGCTTGCTGGATTTGTCTGGCAAAACTAGCCTTTCTCTGCTCACTATAGCGATCATAGTCTAAATGCTCGACTAGCGTTTCCGCTTCTTTTCGGTGCTTGACCAGTCGCAAGTGGACAATAGTATCTGCCGTATGAGAAAGAAAGTCTTCATCATGGGAAATGAAAATAACAGTTTGCCTAATCTTTTGAATCTGCCTTTTTAGCCAATCAACCGTTTCAAGGTCTAGGTCATTTGAAGGTTCATCTAAAAATAGAATCTCAAAAGGTTTTGCTAACTCGTGGATGAGCTGAATTTTCAAAGCTTCGCCCCCTGATAGACTGCCAATTTCTTGGTCGCTAGCAAAACGGTCGCTATCAAAGTGCAATTCCTCAGCCAAACGATAAAGAATGCTGTAGTCTAAATCAGCAGAATCCAAAAAGAAGTAGTCGTGTAGAGTCCTATTTTTCAGGATTTCAGGGAGTTTTTGAGGAATGTAGGCCAGTGATTGAAGGTCAGACTGGATGTCGCCCTTGATAGTAAAATCAGGTAATGCTTCCCTCATTAAAGCTCGTAGTAAAGTTGATTTACCATTTCCTTCTTCACCAATAATAGCAACCTTTTCTCCGTCTTGGATAGTCATGGTTAGGTCAGATACAAGGTCCCGCAAATCTTTGTTTTGCGTGATGGTTAGATGATTGATTTTTATCATATTATTGCCCTTTCTAGAATGTCCATAGTGCATAACAAAAAGCTCTACTTTACCTAGTAGAGCCCAAAGTCACTGTCAAAACTCTATTATCCTCGTTGAAAAACTCGTCAAACTAGCTTGGAGCTGCCTAACCCAACCCAAGAGGAGCATAGCTTTCTAGTTTTTTGATTTTCAATAGGGACAAGATACTAGAAAATCTAGTATGAAAAGAGCACACAAAAAGAGACAAAAACAAGATCTACTAAATAAAGGTTCTTTATTTGATAGATTAGTTGTTCATGTCTCCCTTACCTCCGAGTATTAGTATCTCTATCCTATACCTTTCAGGAAATTTTGTCAATAGAAAACAAGTAATTCCATGCTCTAAAATCCAAAAACAGGTCCATAGAGAGTCAGTACGTGTTTGACATGTTCGTAATGGAACTTATCATAGTTGCGCCAAGCAGTACGAGCTTGATCGTTTAGTTTTAGGCTACCCAGTCCAATCAGTAGACTGGTACGTTGGTAAAATTTTTCAAGGTAGATTAAGATACTGTTGTCCAGCATTTCCGCTTTTTTTAGTTCCTTGAGAGTGGTATTCAGCACCTCTTGCAGTCTAAGATCATCGGCTGTGCTTTGTTTACAGCTTTGGTAGCTTTTATTTAACTCGGAAAGGAGTTTGTAAGCTTCATTGATGAGTGCTTTGTCTTCCATATGAGCATCCTCCTTGTTCTGATGTATTCTTGCCTATAGTATAGCACTAATAGGAAAGTTTGTCATAGTAAATATGTTAAAAAATGAGATTTTAATATCAAAGTTTGGAAAGCTGACTTATAGCCTTTTCATGGTATAATCAAGTGAGTACATCTTTATGGAGGAAATATGAAGTTAAATATTCAAGAAATTCGTAAGCAACCTGAAGGCCTGCATTTTGAACAAGCTTTAGACCTTGCCGCAGAGCTGCGTGCACGTAATCAAGAGATTTTAGATGTCAAAGATATCCTTGCTGTTGGGAAGGTGCAGTACGAAGACCGTCTGTATTTCTTAGACTATCAGTTGTCTTATACTATTGTTCTAGCTTCAAGTCGCAGTATGGAGCCAGTTGAGTTAGTTGAATCTTATCCAGTAACGGAAGTTTTCATGGAAGGAGCGACCAACCAACTGGACCAGGAAGTTCTAGACGATGACTTAGTTTTGCCTATCGAAAATGGGGAAATCGACCTTGCTGAGAGCGTAGCAGATAATATCTTGCTCAATATTCCAATCAAGGTCTTGACGGCAGAAGAAGAGGCGGGCCAAGGTTTTGTGTCAGGGAATGACTGGCAAATCATGACTGAGGAAGAATACCAGGCCCAACAAGCAGTCAAGAAAGAAGAAAATAGTCCTTTTGCAGGTTTACAAGGACTATTTAATGGAGACGAGTAGATGGTTTTATCCAAGAAACGTGCCCGTCATGTCATAGAGGAAATCATTGCCCTCTTCCCAGACGCCAAACCCAGCCTTGATTTTACTAATCATTTTGAACTCTTGGTTGCAGTGATGTTGTCAGCTCAGACAACAGATGCCGCAGTCAACAAGGCTACGCCAGCTCTCTTTGCAGCCTTTCCAACGCCTCAAGCCATGTCTGTCGCGACTGAAAGTGAAATTGCCTCACACATTTCCCGCCTAGGACTTTATCGAAATAAGGCTAAATTTCTTAAAAAATGTGCCCAACAGTTACTAGACGATTTTGATGGTCAAGTGCCTCAGACTCGAGAGGAATTAGAAAGTCTAGCTGGTGTTGGTCGTAAAACAGCAAATGTAGTACTGAGTGTGGGCTTTGGAATTCCAGCTTTTGCAGTGGACACTCATGTGGAGCGTATCTGTAAGCATCACGATATCGTTAAAAAATCAGCTACGCCACTTGAAGTAGAAAAACGTGTCATGGACGTTCTGCCACCAGAAGAATGGTTAGCAGCCCACCAGGCCATGATTTACTTTGGACGAGCTATCTGCCATCCCAAAAATCCAGAATGTGCCCACTATCCCCAATTATATGATTTTAGTAATGTTTAAGGGGACTCTGAAAAAGTTTTTGCTTGATTTTAAGGGTGCTTTGTGCTATAGTAAATGATAACTAAATAGTCCTTTAAACCTGTCCCGTGAGGCAGGCAAGGAGCGCGATAAAGTAGAAGGGTGAAGTCTATACTGTTTACAGTAGGGCTCGCTTGGCTATACATTTCAAGTCTCCTTGTAGAAGGAGACTTTTCTTTTTGGAGGTTTGTCATGAAGACAAAAGAAGTTGTAGATGAATTGACTGTCAAACGAGCGATTACGCGAATTACTTATGAGATTATTGAGCGCAATAAAGATTTGAATAAAATTATCCTAGCTGGGATAAAAACGCGAGGTGTTTTCATCGCTCATCGTATCAAAGAACGCTTGGAGCAGTTGGAAAATATCACTGTTCCTGTTGTGGAATTGGACACCAAACCTTTCCGTGATGATGTTAAAAGCGGAGAAGATACTTCTTTGATTTCTGTTGATGTGACAGACCGTGAAGTTATCTTGGTGGATGATGTGCTTTATACAGGTCGTACCATCCGTGCTGCTATCGATAACATTGTCGGACATGGTCGTCCTGCGCGCGTGAGTCTTGCGGTGCTAGTAGATCGTGGACATAGAGAATTGCCAATCCGTCCAGATTACGTTGGGAAAAATATCCCAACCAGTCGTTCTGAAGAAATCATCGTAGAGATGACAGAACTTGATGGCCAAGACAGAGTTCTGATTACTGAAGAAGCTTAGAAAGCTGAAGGAGTAGCCATGTCAGAAAATCAACAAGCATTGAACCATGTGGTGTCCATGGAAGACCTCACTGTCGATCAAGTGATGAAATTGATTAAGCGAGGAATTGAGTTTAAAAATGGAGCCCAGCTTCCTTATGAAGACCATCCGATTGTTTCAAATCTTTTCTTTGAGGATTCTACACGGACACATAAGTCCTTTGAAGTGGCAGAGATTAAGCTAGGGCTGGAGCGACTGGACTTTGATGTGAAGACCAGCTCAGTAAACAAGGGTGAGACACTGTATGACACAATCCTAACCTTGTCTGCGCTTGGTGTAGATGTCTGCGTGATTCGCCACCCAGAGGTCGATTATTACAAAGAATTGATTACGAGTCCAACCATTACGACTTCCATCATCAATGGTGGAGATGGTTCAGGTCAACATCCTAGTCAGAGCTTGCTTGATTTGATGACCATTTATGAGGAATTTGGTCACTTTGAGGGTCTCAAGGTTGCTATTGCAGGTGACTTGGATCATTCACGTGTTGCCAAATCCAATATGCAAATTTTGAAACGCTTGGGAGCTGAACTTTTCTTTGCAGGACCTGAGGAATGGAGAAGTCAAGAGTTTGCGGACTATGGACAGTTTGTAACTATTGATGAGATTGTTGATCAGGTGGATGTTTTGATGTTGCTCCGCGTTCAACATGAACGCCATGATAGTGGTGCAGTCTTTTCAAAAGAAGACTACCATGCCCAACATGGTTTGACTCAAGAACGTTATGATCGCTTAAAAGAAACAGCAATAATCATGCACCCAGCTCCAGTTAATCGAGATGTGGAAATTGCTGACCACTTGGTTGAAGCGCCAAAATCACGCATTGTCCAACAAATGACCAACGGTGTCTTTGTTCGAATGGCAATCTTAGAATCCGTATTGGCGAGTAGAAACGCCAATTAAAACACAAGACGTTAAAAGACGCCAGTGAGCGTCCACGAGAGGTGAAAATATGACAAAAAGACTTCTAGTATTAGAAGATGGCACAGTTTTTGAAGGCAAGGCCTTCGGAGCAGATATTGATGTAACAGGCGAAATCGTCTTTAACACAGGTATGACCGGCTACCAAGAGTCCATTACAGACCAGTCTTATAATGGACAAATCTTGACCTTTACTTATCCTTTGGTGGGAAATTATGGAATTAATCGTGATGATTACGAATCCATTATTCCGACTTGTAAGGGAGTTGTCGTTTTTGAAGAAGCACGTCGAGCTAGCAACTGGCGCAACCAAATGACGTTGGATGAATTTTTGAAAGCCAAGAAAATTCCAGGGATTTCAGGAATTGATACGCGTGCACTTACCAAGATTATCCGTAAGCATGGTACTATGCGTGCAACCTTGACCCATGTTGGGGACAGTATGGACCATGTGACGGACCAGCTGCAAGCAACAGTCTTGCCGACAGACAATATCAAACAGGTTTCCACTAAAACATCATATCCAGCTCCTGGAGTTGGTTTGAGTGTGGTCTTAGTAGACTTTGGTCTCAAGCACTCAATCCTACGTGAACTTTCCAAACGCAACTGTAACGTGACCGTCGTTCCATATTCAACAACAGCGGAAGAAATTCTCCACCTCAATCCTGACGGAGTTATGTTGTCAAATGGTCCAGGTAACCCAGAAGATGTTCCAGAAGCACTGGACATGATTCGTGGTGTGCAAGGGAAAATTCCAATTTTCGGTATTTGTATGGGGCACCAACTTTTTGCTATGGCAAACGGGGCTAAGACTTACAAGATGAAATTTGGTCACCGCGGATTTAACCACGCGGTACGTGAGATTGCTACAGGCCGTATAGACTTCACCAGCCAGAACCACGGTTATGCAGTTAGCCGTGAGGACTTGCCAGATCATTTGATCATTACCCACGAAGAAATCAATGATAAATCAGTTGAAGGAGTTCGCCACAGATACCAACCAGGTTTTTCTGTACAATTCCACCCAGACGCAGCTCCTGGTCCACACGACGCAAGCTACCTATTTGATGAATTTATCGAGATGATGGAAGCCTTTAAACAAGCAAACTAAGAACGAGTAAAAAATCGTCGGAGAATTTATGTAACTGAACACGGACGGAAAGCTCGGAATTTAGAGAAACCAACTTGGATTGTCAATCCTTCCTTGGTTTCCTAAAATTCAATCGCTTTCTATTCGTCCTTTGTATCTTATTTAATGTCGCTCTGTGAGGCGACGAATAGAAAGACAGGTCGTTTCTTTTAGTCGCTATTGGGCGAACTAAAAACTCCCTGCACTAGATTTTTTATCGAAAAATATCGTTTCTCTAAAAAATCGTCGGAGAATTTATTTAATGGCAACCAGAGAGTTGCCGAATAGAAAGGAGAAGGGTGGCCCGTATTTGCTGAACTGAATACGGGCTACGGACGGCGCTAAAAAGATAGTTATTCCTAGAACTGATAGTTCTTCGTCATAACTCCTATTTTAGCTTTGTCCGCTTGACGCCCTTAATATCTTAAAAATGCCTAAACGTACTGATATTCAAAAAATTATGGTGATTGGTTCTGGTCCGATTATTATTGGTCAGGCTGCTGAGTTTGACTACGCTGGGACCCAGGCCTGCTTGTCTTTGAAAGAGGAAGGTTATGAAGTTGTCTTGGTGAACTCAAACCCTGCCACTATCATGACGGACAAGGAGATTGCGGACAAGGTCTACATCGAACCGATTACACTGGAGTTTGTGACACGTATTCTCCGTAAGGAACGCCCAGATGCTTTACTTCCAACTCTTGGAGGTCAGACAGGGCTCAATATGGCCATGGAATTATCTAAAAATGGTATCCTAGATGAGCTCGGAGTAGAGCTTCTGGGTACTAAACTGTCTGCTATTGACCAAGCTGAGGACCGTGACCTCTTTAAACAATTGATGGAAGAGCTTGAGCAACCAATTCCAGAATCTGAAATTGTCAACACAGTGGAAGAAGCAGTTGCTTTTGCGGCATCAATCGGCTATCCAGTCATTGTCCGTCCAGCCTTTACCCTAGGTGGTACTGGTGGTGGTATGTGTTCCAACGAGGAAGAATTGCGTGAAATCGCTGAAAATGGGTTGAAACTGTCACCTGTTACCCAATGTTTGATTGAACGTTCAATCGCAGGTTTCAAAGAAATCGAATACGAAGTCATGCGCGATTCAGCTGACAATGCTTTGGTTGTTTGTAACATGGAAAACTTTGACCCAGTTGGGATTCATACAGGGGATTCTATCGTATTTGCTCCTGCGCAAACCATGTCAGACTATGAAAACCAAATGCTACGTGACGCGAGCTTGAGCATTATCCGCGCACTCAAGATTGAAGGTGGGTGTAACGTTCAGCTGGCCCTTGATCCGCATAGCTTCAAGTACTATGTTATCGAAGTAAACCCTCGTGTATCGCGTTCGTCAGCTCTTGCTTCTAAGGCGACGGGTTATCCGATTGCCAAATTGGCTGCCAAGATTGCCGTTGGTTTGACTCTGGATGAGGTCATCAACCCAGTTACAGGTTCAACTTATGCTATGTTTGAACCAGCTCTTGACTACGTCGTTGCTAAGATTCCACGTTTCCCATTTGACAAGTTTGAAAAAGGTGAGCGTCGTCTCGGAACTCAGATGAAAGCGACTGGGGAAGTCATGGCCATTGGTCGTAACATCGAGGAATCTCTTCTAAAAGCCTGTCGTTCACTTGAAATTGGGGTTCACCACAATGAAATGCCTGAATTGGCAACCGTTTCTGATGATGCCTTGATTGAAAAGGTTGTCAAGGCCCAAGATGACCGTCTCTTCTACGTATCAGAAGCTATTCGCCGTGGTTACACACCAGAAGAAATCGCTGAGCTTACGAAAATTGATATCTTTTATCTTGATAAACTCTTGCACATCTTTGAAATTGAGCAAGAATTAGGTGCCCATCCACAAGATCTAGAAGTCTTGAAAACAGCTAAACTCAATGGATTTTCAGACCGCAAGATTGCGGAGCTTTGGGAAACGACTGCCGACCAAGTTCGCCAACTTCGCTTGGAAAACAAGATTATCCCAGTTTACAAGATGGTCGATACTTGTGCGGCAGAATTTGACTCTGAAACACCATATTTCTATTCAACTTATGGATGGGAAAATGAGTCTATCAAGTCTGATAAGGAATCCGTCCTAGTCTTAGGTTCAGGTCCAATCCGTATCGGACAAGGGGTTGAGTTTGACTACGCAACAGTTCACTCGGTGAAGGCTATCCAGGCAGCTGGTTATGAGGCCATCATCATGAACTCAAACCCAGAGACTGTTTCAACCGACTTCTCGGTATCTGATAAGCTCTACTTTGAGCCATTAACTTTTGAAGATGTTATGAATGTTATTGACTTGGAGCAACCAAAAGGGGTTATCGTTCAGTTCGGTGGTCAAACAGCCATCAACCTTGCGGAGCCATTGGCAAAAGCAGGGGTGACTATCCTTGGTACGCAAGTCGCTGACTTAGACCGTGCCGAAGACCGCGACCTCTTCGAGCAAGCTCTTAAAGACTTGGATATTCCACAGCCACCAGGACAAACGGCTACCAATGAAGAAGAAGCAGTGCTTGCAGCTCGCAAGATTGGCTTCCCAGTCTTAGTTCGCCCATCTTATGTTTTAGGTGGACGTGCTATGGAAATCGTTGAAAACGAAGAAGATCTTCGTTCTTACATGCGTACCGCTGTTAAGGCTAGTCCAGACCATCCAGTCCTTGTTGACTCTTACATCGTTGGGCAAGAGTGCGAAGTCGATGCTATTTCAGACGGAGAAAATGTCCTTATCCCTGGTATCATGGAGCACATCGAACGTGCTGGTGTCCACTCAGGTGACTCAATGGCTGTTTACCCTCCACAAACCTTGTCTCAAAAGGTGCAAGACACGATTGCAGATTATACTAAGCGTCTGGCAATTGGCCTCAACTGTCTTGGTATGATGAACATTCAGTTTGTTATCAAGGATGAGAAAGTCTATGTTATCGAGGTCAACCCACGTGCCAGCCGTACGGTTCCATTCCTTTCTAAGGTAACCAATATCCCTATGGCTCAGGTAGCGACTAAGTTGATTCTTGGTCAAAGTCTCGAAGAACTTGGTTACCAAGATGGACTTTACCCTGAAAGCACACGAGTTCATATCAAAGCGCCAGTCTTCTCCTTTACCAAGCTAGCGAAAGTAGACAGCTTGCTCGGTCCTGAAATGAAATCGACAGGGGAAGTCATGGGTTCTGATACAACTCTTGAAAAAGCGCTCTATAAAGCTTTTGAAGCTTCATACCTTCACTTGCCTACTTTTGGTAATGTTGTCTTTACCATCGCTGATGATGCAAAAGAAGAAGCTTTAGATTTAGCTCGTCGTTTCCAAAACATTGGTTACGGAATCCTTGCAACTGCAGGAACAGCGGAGTTCTTTGCAAATCATGGACTTCAAGCTCAACTAGTTGGGAAAATCGGTGATGACGAACATGATATTCCTAGCTACGTCCGTAAAGGAAAAATCCAAGCTATCATCAATACTGTCGGAACCAAACGAACTGCTGACGAAGATGGTGAGCAAATCCGTCGTTCAGCCATTGAACACGGAGTGCCACTCTTTACAGCTCTAGATACAGCTAATGCCATGCTCAAGGTGCTAGAAAGCCGTAGTTTTGTCACAGAAGCGATCTAGTTGAGAAAGAATTTTTACAGTTTTAAAGCCAGCGTTTTCTGACGCTGGCTTTTATAATACTGATATTGTTTATTTCAACTATCATTTCTTTTATTAGGAATCATTCCAAAATGTGATATAATAAGGGTGAATTGGAAATAGGTAAACTATTTTCATCATTCTTTCAAAAAATATTCTATTAAGAAGTATGTAAAGACAGATTAGAAAGTGGGAAATCCCTATGTCCTCTTATGAAAAAGTCTCTCTTTCTGAGATCAATCAATCTATTGAGACTCCAAATAACAATCATTTTTGGCAAAATCTAAAAGCATTCTTAGGACCTGGTGCACTTGTGGCAGTTGGCTACATGGATCCTGGAAATTGGATCACCAGTGTGGTTGGTGGTGCCTCCTACAAGTACAGCCTTTTATTTGTTATTTTAATTTCATCCATCATTGCTATGCAGCTACAACAGATGGCTGGGAAGCTCGGTATCGTGACTAGGATGGACCTAGCACAGGCAACAGCTCATCATGCTCCCAAGTGGCTTCGCTATAGTTTGTGGGTGATTTTAGAATTAGCTTTAATGGCGACAGACTTGGCTGAGGTTCTAGGTTCAGCGATTGCCTTAAATCTTTTGTTTAAAATACCGATTATGATTGCTATCCTCTTAACCGTTTTAGATGTGTTTCTTTTGTTGTTGTTGATGAAATTTGGTTTCAAAAAAATTGAAGCTATTGTTACGACCCTTATTTTAACCATATTAGCCATCTTTACCTATCTTGTGGCCTTATCCAATCCAAGTATCCAGGGGATCATTGGTGGTTATTTGCCAACTTCAACTTTATTTGAAACACCGTTACCAGGTCATGAAAGTCAATTGACCTTGGCTCTGGGGATTGTAGGAGCGACAGTCATGCCCCATAATCTCTATCTCCATTCCTCTCTATCCCAAACAAGGAAAATCAATCACAAAGATAAGAAGGATGTTCGAAAAGCAGTTCGCTTTATGACCTGGGATTCAAATCTTCAGTTATCCCTAGCCTTCATTGTCAATTCCTTGCTTCTCATTTTAGGTGCCTCCCTCTTTTTTGGTCATGCATCTGAAATTTCAGCTTTTTCTCAAATGTACAATGCTTTACAGGATTCGACAATAGCAGGAGCAATAGCCAGCTCAACCTTGTCAACTTTATTTGCTCTAGCCCTCCTAGCAAGCGGCCAAAATTCGACTATTACAGGCACTTTGACAGGACAGATTGTCATGGAAGGCTTCTTACATCTAAGATTGCCTCAGTGGCTTATCCGTATCGGTACACGTATTTTTGCCTTGCTACCTGTGATTATAGTCGCCGTTTTGTTTGGATATCAAGAAAAAACCTTGGATCAGTTATTGGTCTATTCACAGGTCTTTCTGTCAATCGCTCTTCCGTTTTCAATCTTTCCCTTAATCTATCTGACCTCTAAGAAGTCACTAATGGGAGAATTCACTAATGCCAAGTGGAACACCATCCTAGGTTACGCAGTTTCAATCATCTTGACCATTCTCAATATCAAGCTTCTTTTCGATATTTTTTAACCTCGTTTGAAATCAATCATAGTGTCAGCTTGAAGCTTGACAAATAGAAAGTAGTAGTGATTGATTTATAAAAAGAAGTACAAAAAAAGAACAGCTGAAACTGTTCTTTTTATCATTATTTGAGACCGTATTTTTTGTTGAAACGATCCACGCGTCCATCTGCTTGAGTGAACTTTTGACGTCCAGTGTAGAATGGGTGTGAGTCTGATGAAATTTCCACACGGATCAATGGGTAAGTTTCGCCTTCAAACTCAACAGTTTCGTTAGAGCGTTTAGTTGAACCGCTAAGGAATTTGTAACCAGTAGTTGTGTCCATGAAGACAACCGGGCGATATTCTGGATGGATATCTTTTTTCATTTTGCAATATTTCCTTTCTGCCATGGTCTCTTTGCGAGCCATAGATTGTTACCATACTAGTCTATCAGATTCTGAAAAGTTTGGCAAGTATTTTATCAGTATTTAAGCAAGTTTTTTAACTTTTGATAGATGATTTCGTTTTCTTCTAGACTATAGGAATTGGCGCCACTGGCTAATGGGTGTCCTCCTCCGTCGTGTTCTTTGGCAATTTCATTGATAGGGGTGATTTTACTACGCATTCGCACGCGGAAGTGGCCATCAGCTTGCTCAACAAAGATAGCCCAAGCCTTAACAGTATCAATTCGGCCAGGTGCTCCGACAATCGCAGCCGTTTCAGCATCCGTAACCTTATATTCTTTCAGGATTTCTTGAGTAAGCAGAACGCGTGCGGCTCCATTCTCATCGACTTCTAAGTGATCATAAACATACCCTTGTAGTTTTGCAATCTTAAAGCTCATGGTATCCATTTGACGAGACAATCCAGCAAAGTCAAAATCAACTTCTCGGAGCTGGCCAGCTATCCTAAAGGTACGAGCACTAGTTGATGGGTAGAGAAAACGTCCCGTGTCCCCGACAATTCCTGCATAGAGAAGTCGTGCCGCTTCACTAGACAAAGCTAGCTGATTTTCTTGAGCAAATAATGCAATCATCTCACTAGCACTGCTTGAACTTGTATCCACCCATGATAGGTCACCATAGATATCATCATTTGGATGGTGATCGATTTTAATGGTGAAAGTAGCTTGTTCGTAGCGTTTGTCATCGATACGAGGGCGATTCGCTGTATCACAAATAATAGCAAGAGCTCCTTGGTAGACACTGTCTTGGACAGTATCCATTTCCGCCATCCAGGTTAGAGTTGGTTCGTTAAAACCGACTACTTTGATGGTCTTTTCTGGAAAATGGTGTGTGAGAAGAGCTTTCAATCCCACTTGACTCCCTAAGGCATCCGGATCTGGTTTCATATGACGATGAATGATAATGGTATCGTATTCTTTGATTTTCTCTAATATTTGCTGGCAAATTTCCATAAATAACCTCAATTCTTTCTCATTTCATTGTAGCACAAGAATTTTTATTTTTAAAATGAAAAAGATATGATATAATGGAGAAAGATAAATTGAGGAGGACGATATGGCATTAGCAAAAATTGTATTTGCCAGTATGACCGGTAATACCGAAGAAATTGCAGATATTGTAGCAGACAAATTACGTGACTTGGGCTTGGATGTCGATGTGGATGAATGTACGACTGTTGACGCTTCAGACTTCTTGGAGGCGGATATCGCAATCGTTGCAACTTATACTTATGGAGACGGAGAATTGCCAGATGAGATGATGGACTTTTACGAAGACCTAGCAGATCTCAACTTGAATGGCAAAATCTACGGAGTGGTCGGTTCAGGAGATACCTTCTACGACGAATTCTGTAAGGCTGTTGATGACTTTGATCGCGTTTTTGTAGCGACAGGAGCAGAAAAAGGTTCAGAGTGTGTTAAAGTGGACCTCTCTGCCGAAGAAGAAGACATCGAACGTTTGGAACAATTCGCAGAAGAATTGGCTGCAAAAGTAGGATAAGAAGCAAACTGCGCTGGCTGGAATAAGTCGGTGTAGTTTTTTATTAGTTATTTTGGGATTTTACTAGCCTATTTATACGCTTTTTGATACAATAATTCAAATAAAGGAGGAGACTGTATGAACTTAGATATTATTCGGCAAGAAATTGATCAAATCGACGACCAAATCGTCAAGCTCCTAGAAGAACGGATGCACTTAGTTGAAGGGGTTGTTGCTTATAAGAAAGCCTCAGGAAAACCTATTTTAGATTCTAAGAGAGAAGCGGTTATTTTTGAAAAGGTTAGAAGTCGTGTAGAGGACAAGCGATATCAGGAGACTATTGTTGCGACTTTTTCTGACATACTCAAACATTCGCGTGATTATCAGGATCAAAATATCAAATGAAAAAAGAACAATTTTATCCGCTCGGAATTTTTCTAGCTGCAATGGTGGGAGGCCTTGTCCGCTACCTGGTTTCCACTTGGTTACCAGCCAGTCCCGACTTTCCTTGGGGCACCCTTCTCGTCAATTATCTGGGAATATTCTGCCTAGTCTATCTGGTGAAAGGCTATTTGGTCTATAAGAGAACTAGTAAAGGCTTAATTTTGGCGCTGGGGACGGGTTTTTGCGGTGGCCTGACAACCTTTTCTAGCCTAATGCTTGATGCAGTAAAACTGCTTGATACCGGGCGTTATCTTAGCTTAATCATCTATCTGCTTTTGAGTATTGGAGGAGGTCTACTCTTGGCTTATGTTCTAGGGAGGAAGAAATGGTAATCGTTTATCTTGCAATCGCCTGCGGGTTCGGAGCCTTGGTGCGTTATTTCTTTTCCCGCTATAATCAAGCTTCAAAATTGCCATTGGGAACTCTCATTGCCAATCTTCTAGGATGTTTTTTAATTGGCCTATTCTACAATCATGTGGAGTCTAAGGAAGTCTATGCTATCCTAGCGACAGGTTTTTGTGGAGGTTTGACGACCTTTTCAACCTTGAATGACGAGCTGCAAAGACTATTCAGTGACAAGAAGGTATTTTATAGCTATTTAGTCATAACTTACATAGGCGGCTTAGTGGCGATTTTTTTAGGAATTCTGCTATAAATTTCTTTACTTTTAGGTAGAAATTTGGTAAACTATATCCTGTGTGTAATGGACGCACAAAAATACAGTTTATCCGCTGAGGAAGGTTCCTCAAGATTGACAAAGATAGGAGAATAAAATGAATCCATTAATCCAAAGCTTGACTGAAGGTCAACTTCGTACAGATATCCCATCATTCCGTCCTGGTGACACTGTTCGTGTACACGCGAAAGTTGTCGAAGGTAACCGTGAACGTATCCAGATTTTTGAAGGTGTTGTTATCGCACGTAAAGGTGCTGGTATCTCAGAAAACTACACAGTTCGTAAAATCTCTAACGGTGTAGGTGTTGAGCGTATCTTCCCAATCCACACTCCACGTGTTGAAAAGATCGAAGTTGTTCGCTACGGTAAAGTACGTCGTGCGAAATTGTACTACTTGCGTGCTCTTCAAGGTAAAGCAGCTCGTATCAAAGAAATCCGTCGTTAATTCGACAAAAAAACTCTGCTTATTCAGCAGAGTTTTTCTCTAGCTCCCTTAGTTCAATGGATATAACAACTCCCTCCTAAGGAGTAGTTGCAGGTTCGATTCCTGCAGGGGGCATATAAACTATTGATTTTTATGTAGAAATCACTCAAGTTAAATACAACTCCAAAGCGTGAGATCACGCTTTTTTGTTTTTTATCAATGATGAAAACGTGAGAATTTGCATATAATTATAAAAAGACAGGATATTTTAGTTAATTGCATATAATGATTTGATTTTTTAGGAAGCAAGGAGTAAAATTTAATTAATATGATGATTAGTTAGGAGTATAATTATGAATGGTTTAGTTTTAGGATTAGATATTGGTATTGCATCCGTAGGAGTGGGAATTCTAGAAAAAAATTCTGGAAAGATTATTCATGCGAATTCACGACTTTTTCCAGCTGCAACAGCTGATAATAATGTTGAAAGAAGAAAAAATAGACAGGCTAGACGATTAAATCGTCGGAAGAAACACCGTGGTGTTCGCTTTCAAGATCTATTTGAAGACTATGGTCTGTTAACTGATTTTTCTAAGGTATCCATTAATCTTAATCCATATCGACTTCGTGTAGATGGCTTGAATCAGCAACTAACAAATGAAGAGCTGTTCATAGCTTTAAAGAATATAGTTAAGAGACGTGGGATTAGCTATTTAGATGATGCTTCTGAGGATGGTGGTGCAGTATCGTCTGATTATGGTAAGGCAGTTGAGGAAAATAGAAAATTACTCGCTGAACAAACACCTGGTCAAATCCAACTAGAACGTTTCGAAAAATATGGTCAGGTAAGAGGAGATTTCACTGTTGTGGAAAATGGTGAGAAACGCCGATTGATCAATGTTTTTTCAACATCTGCTTATAGAAAAGAAGCTGAAAAAATTTTAAGAAAACAGCAAGAATTTAATAATCAGATTACGGATGAATTTATAGAGGATTATCTAAAAATCCTTACAGGTAAAAGAAAATACTATCATGGACCAGGTAATGAAAAATCACGGACGGATTATGGACGTTTTCGAACAGATGGTACTACCTTAGATAATATTTTTGGTGTTTTAATCGGTAAATGTACATTTTATCCTAATGAATACAGAGCTTCTAAATCTTCCTATACTGCTCAAGAGTTTAATTTACTAAATGATTTAAATAATTTAACAGTTCCTACAGAGACCAAGAAACTGAGTGAGGAACAAAAGAAAGTTATTGTTGAATATGCTAAGGAAGCTAAAACCTTAGGAGCCTCAACCTTATTGAAGTACATTGTTAAAATGATTGATGCTTCAGTAGATCAGATAAGTGGTTATCGAGTTGATGTAAACAATAAACCTGAAATGCATACTTTTGAAGTCTATCGAAAAATGCAATCGCTAGAAACAATTTCAGTTGGGGAATTGTCTAGAAATGTTCTAGATGAGCTTGCCCATATTTTAACTCTAAATACTGAACGAGAAGGTATAGAAGAAGCAATTAACTCGAAGTTAATGGGTGTATTTAGTCAAGACCAAGTACTTGAATTGGTTCAATTTAGAAAAAATAATAGCAGTCTATTTAGTAAGGGATGGCATAATTTTTCCCTTAAACTCATGATGGAATTGATACCAGAACTCTATGAAACTTCAGAAGAGCAAATGACAATTCTCACACGATTGGGGAAACAAAAATCTAAAGAAACATCAAAAAGAACCAAATATATTGATGAAAAAGAATTAACAGAAGAAATTTATAACCCTGTAGTAGCAAAATCTGTCAGACAAGCTATAAAAATAATCAACGAAGCAACTAAAAAACATGGTATCTTTGACAATATCGTTATCGAAATGGCGCGTGAAAATAACGAAGAAGACGCTAAGAAAGATTATATAAAACGTCAAAAGGCAAATCAAGATGAGAAAAATGCGGCTATGGAAAAAGCGGCGTTTCAATACAATGGGAAAAAAGAGTTGCCGGGTAACATTTTTAATGGGCATAAGGAATTAGCTACTAAGATTCGTTTATGGCATCAACAGGGAGAAAAGTGTCTCTATACTGGGAAGACCATTCCAATTTCAGATTTAATTCACAATCAGTACAAGTACGAAATTGACCATATTTTACCTCTTTCTTTATCGTTTGATGATAGTCTATCTAATAAAGTATTGGTTCATGCCACAGCAAACCAAGAAAAGGGACAACGTACACCGTTTCAGGCTTTAGATAGTATGGATGATGCCTGGTCCTACCGTGAGTTTAAATCATATGTAAAAGATTTAAAATCACTAAGTAATAAAAAGAAAGATTATCTTTTGACAGAAGAAGACATTAGTAAAATTGAAGTAAAACAGAAATTTATCGAACGAAACTTGGTTGACACTCGATATTCCTCTCGCGTTGTTTTAAATGCCTTACAAGATTTTTATAAGAGCCATCAATTTGATACAACTATTTCGGTGGTACGTGGACAATTTACTTCTCAGCTAAGAAGAAAGTGGGGGCTTGAAAAGTCTCGTGAAACCTACCATCATCATGCTGTGGATGCCTTAATTATTGCCGCTTCTAGTCAATTAAGATTATGGAAAAAACAGAATAATCCTCTGATTACTTATAAAGAAGGACAGTTTATTGATTCACAGACTGGAGAAATTATTTCGTTAACTGATGATGAATATAAAGAGTTAGTGTTTAAAGCGCCTTATGACCATTTTGTTGATACATTGCATAGCAAGACATTTGAGGATGGTATACTGTTTTCTTATCAGGTAGATTCAAAATACAATCGAAAAATTTCAGATGCAACCATTTACGCAACAAGAAAAGCGAAATTGGATAAAGATAAATCCGAAGAAACTTATGTTTTAGGTAAGATTAAAGATATTTATAGTCAAGCAGGGTATGATGCTTTTATTAAAATTTACAATAAAGATAAGAGAAAATTCTTGATGTATCATAAAGACCCACAAACATTTGAAAAAGTGATTGAAGAAATTTTAAGAACCTATCCATCTAAAGAACGGAACGATAAAAATAAGGAAGTTCCTTGCAATCCTTTTGAGAAATATCGACAAGAAAATGGGCCAATCCGTAAGTACAGCAAAAAAGGTAATGGACCAGAAATTAAATGTCTGAAATACTACGATAATAAACTAGGTAATTACATTGATATCTCACCAGATGGTAGTGATAATCAAGTGGTTCTTCAGTCACTTAAGCCTTGGAGGACGGATGTTTATTTTAATCATCAGACTAAAAAATATGAATTGATGGGTTTGAAATATTCTGATTTATCTTTTGAAAAAGGTAGTGGGAAATATAGTATTTCTAATGAGAAGTATAATTCTATAAAGAGAATTGAAGGCGTTAATGAGCAGTCTGAATTTAAATTTACTCTCTATAAAAA
>NZ_ALKH01000010.1:0-43115 GCF_000286475.1 Streptococcus sp. BS35b | reverse complement strand
CTTCAAGTCCTATGACAAAGCATCAGAAACCATCAATGGAGCAGATGCACATTTCGTAGGCACCTGGGAATTTACCCCAGCACCAACTTACAAGGCAACACATGAATTTGTCAGCGGAACCCCAGGTAAAGAACTTCCACAAGAAGTGAAAGCCTTTCTTCCAGCAGATCAAAAAGACTTGAAAGATGGCAATCAAGCGACGCCAACGCAACCAAGTCAAACAGAAGTGAAGACAGCAGAAGGTACCTGGAGCTTCAAGTCCTACGACAAGACATCGAAAACAATTAATGGATCAGATGTTAAGTTTGTAGGTACATGGGAGTTTACAGCAAGCCCAGTTCCAACAGTGACTCATAAGGCGGTTCACGAGTTTGTCAGCGGAACTCCAGGTAAAGAGCTTCCACAAGAAGTGAAAGACTTGCTTCCAGCAGACCGAACAGACTTGAAAGATGGCAGTCAAGCAACTCCAATGCAACCAAATCAAACAGAAGTGAAGACAGCAGAAGGTACCTGGAGCTTCAAGTCCTATGATAAGACATCGGAAACAATTAATGGATCAGATGTTAAGTTTGTAGGTACATGGGAATTCACCCCATCCCCAACCTATAAGGCAACTCACGAGTTTGTCAGCGGAACTCCAGGTAAAGAACTTCCACAAGAAGTGAAATCCCTGCTTCCATCAGACCAAACAGACTTGAAAGATGGCAGTCAAGCAACGCCAACGCAACCAAGTCAAACAGAAGTGAAGACAGCAGAAGGTACCTGGAGCTTCAAGTCTTATGACAAGACATCGGAAGCAATTAATGGATCAGATGTTAAGTTTGTAGGTACATGGGAATTTACAGCAACTCCAGTTCCAACAGTGACTCATAAAGCGGTTCATGAGTTTGTCAGCGGAACTCCAGGTAAAGAGCTTCCACAAGAAGTGAAATCCTTGCTTCCAGCAGACCAAACAGACTTGAAAGATGGTAGTCAAGCGACTCCAACTCAACCAAGTCAAACAGAAGTGAAGACAGCAGAAGGCACTTGGAGCTTCAAGTCCTACGACAAGGCATCAGAAACCATCAATGGAGCGGATGCCCACTTCGTCGGTACTTGGGAATTTACCCCGGCAACAAATAAAGATTCTGGAAATAATAGCAAACCAGAAGAAGGAAGTAGTCAAACTAAGGCCTTGTTACCAAACACAGGCTCAGCAGTATCTGGTCTTCTTTCAATCATTGGTCTTGCCTTTGCAAGCCTAGCAGTTTTTGTCCTTCGCAAGAAAGACTAAGATGCTCTTAGTGAATAAGAAATTGACATCTTAATTTCTTACCCTAAGAAGAGAGAACGAGAAATCGTTCTCTCTTTTTCTTGCATTTTATATCGAGCTGTGATATAGTTTATATAACGAGATGCGATATATCGAACTGAATAGGAGGTGTGAATAAATGGAATTAACAGATAAAATCAGGCGTGTTTACCTTCCCATGACTGAAACAGGTTTTTATATCTTGTTTTGTTTACAGAAGGAGAACCATGGATATGGTATCACACAAAAGGTCAAGGAGATGACAGATTCGCAAGTTTCGATTAGTCCTGGAACTATGTATGGGACCTTGTCAAAGATGGAAAAGGATGGCTTGATTTCCTTTATCCGGGAAGAGGAAAAACGTAAAATCTATCAGATCACAGACTTGGGACGAAAAGTCTTAGATATTGAATTGAAACGTATTGAACGGCTCTATAGAAATAGTCGGGAGGAAGTATGATGGAAAAGAAGGTTGTATATCGAATATCTACAATTGCAGATTATGATAAAGAGGCTTTATACCTTGGGGAAATGCATGCTAAGGGCTGGAAACTTAAGGAAGTAAGCTACTCTAACTTAGTAGTTGCGGTTAAGTATACTTTTGAAAAGTGCCAACCGGAGCAGGTGTCTTATCAGTTGGACTTTTATCCCATGAAAAAATCAGAGAGAGCCTCCTATTTACAATTATTTAAAGACTGTGGCTGGGAGCATATTACAGACTTTAATAGTTTTTCCTATTTTAGAAAAGCGCATTCTGAAATTGAATCGGATACTGAGTTTGAAATCTATAATGACGCTACAGGGAAGTTAGCTATGATCAAACGGATTTTAATAATGCGGATGCTTCCTATTTTGATTCTATTTTTAGCTCTACTACCGGTTTTCTCAAAGTTTGTCAGTGGAGCTAGCTCTTTCAGATGGGAAGTATTTTTGATTTTCATAATAGATTGGATTTTATTGATAGTTTTTGCGATTCAGATTTCTTATATTTTTTGGAAATTGAGTCAAAAGTGGAAAGAATTATCTGATAAATGAAAGAATGCCTGTTTTCTAATTTGGAGGTAAGACAATGAATAGCAAAGTACAATTTAGGATTTTCACCATTGTTGATTTGGACAAGGAAGAAGAATATTTACATGAGATGCACTTGAAAGGTTGGAGATATAGAACTAACCGTTTTGGTTTTTTCTATTTTGAACAATGCCAACCAGATGATGTCATCTATCATATCTATGATTCTAGATTTCTTAAAAAGTATAAGCATGAACTGCAAGATTTTAGAAATAGCGGTTGGGAATTGATAGAAACAGGTTTTTATTCAATTCTTCGTAAACCAACTTCTGATATACTTTCAGAGGAGAAAGTCTATATGCGTAATGCTCTTAGATGGGAAGCTATGCGGTCTAGACTTCGTTCCTGTATAGCCGCTTTCTCAGGTGGTCTTGTTGTTTGCATGAGTTTGTATCGAGAGAACTTGTCTCAGTCTTTCTTTATTATTTTCGTTTTATACACTTGCTTAATTTCTTATCTAATCTATGGTTTTTTCAGACTTAAAAGGAAATACCAGGTAGATGAGTAGCAAGGTTCTAGGTCTTCAGACTGATTTTTAGCACTCTTGGTAAAAGAGTGCTAATTTTTTGAGTTTTTATCTTGACATTCTCTTCTAAGGGTGTATAATAGAATCATGAGTTAGCACTTGGGTACATAGAGTGCTAATCGATCGGACAGAGAGGAGTGATGAGATGGTTACAGAGCGTCAGCAGGATATTTTAAATCTGATTATTGACATCTTTACCAAAACGCACGAACCTGTCGGATCCAAGGCGCTACAAGAGTCTATCAATTCTAGTAGTGCTACCATTCGTAATGACATGGCAGCTCTAGAGAAGCAGGGTTTGCTTGAGAAGGCTCATACCTCAAGCGGTCGGATGCCAAGTGTCGCGGGATTTCAGTACTATGTGAAACACTCGCTTGCTTTTGACAGACTGGCTGAAAATGAGGTATACGAGATTGTCAAAGCCTTTGATCAGGAGTTCTTCAAACTGGAGGATATTCTGCAAGAGGCTGCTAATCTATTGACAGACCTGAGCGGCTGTACGGTAGTAGCACTGGATGTTGAGCCGAGCAGACAGCGCCTGACGGCCTTCGATATTGTCGTTCTAGGACAACATACTGCTCTTGCAGTTTTCACCCTAGACGAGTCTCAAACGGTTACCAGTCAGTTTTTGATTCCAAGGAACTTCTTGCAGGAAGATTTGCTGAAACTGAAGAGCATCATTCAGGAACGTTTCCTTGGTCACACTGTTCTGGACATTCATTATAAGATTCGGACGGAGATTCCACAGATTATCCAACGTTACTTTACAACAACGGACAATGTCATGGATCTCTTTGAACACATCTTTAAAGAAATGTTCAACGAAAATATTGTGGTGTCGGGAAAAGTCAATCTCTTGAATTTTGCTAATCTAGCAGCCTATCAGTTCTTTGATCATCCACAAAAGGTGGCTCTGGAGATTCGTGAGGGTCTGCATGAAGATCAGATGCAAAATGTTCGTGTTGCGGACAGTCAGGAATCCTGTCTAGCTAACCTAGCAGTGATTAGCAGTAAATTCCTCATTCCTTATCGAGGTTTTGGAATTCTAGCGATTATCGGTCCAGTCAATCTAGATTATCAGCAATTGGTCAACCAAGTCAATGTGGTCAATCGTGTTTTGACGATGAAGTTGACAGATTTTTATCGCTACCTCAGCAGTAATCATTACGAAGTAAATTAATATTGGAATCATTAGAAGGAGGCGAAAATGGCCCAAGATAAAAAAAACGAAGAAATGAAAGAAGAGGAAGTTGTGGAAACAACTGAAGAAACAACTCCTGAGAAGTCTGAGTTGGACTTGGCAAATGAACGTGTGGATGAGTTCGAAAACAAATACCTTCGCGCTCATGCAGAAATGCAAAATATTCAACGCCGTGCCAATGAAGAACGTCAAAACTTGCAACGTTATCGTAGCCAAGATCTGGCAAAAGCAATTTTACCGTCGCTTGACAACTTAGAACGTGCACTAGCAGTTGAAGGTTTGACAGACGATGTCAAAAAAGGATTGGAGATGGTGCAAGAGAGCTTGGTACATGCTTTGAAAGAAGAAGGAATCGAAGAAATCGCAGCTGACGGTGAATTTGACCATAACTACCACATGGCCATCCAAACGCTCCCAGCAGACGATGAACACCCAGCAGACACCATCGCTCAAGTCTTCCAAAAAGGCTACAAACTCCATGACCGCATCCTACGCCCAGCCATGGTAGTAGTATATAACTAGGCTAGAGAACTTAAAAACTTGTCCGAAACGACAATAAACTATGAAGAAAGTTAAGAAATTGTTCAGCTTTGCAATAGTGAGCGAAGCGAACAAAAGACGATACTCTTCGCCGTGGCGCTATTTGCGCAAACTTTGAGACCTTAGGCTCAAAGTTTGCGCAAAGAGATTGACGAGTCAAGCTCTGACGGCGCCGCTACCTAAGAAGAGTACCAAAAAGAAAGAATATAAAATTAAAGGAGAAAAACACATGTCTAAAATTATCGGTATTGACTTAGGTACAACAAACTCAGCAGTTGCAGTTCTTGAAGGAACTGAAAGCAAAATCATCGCAAACCCAGAAGGAAACCGTACAACTCCATCTGTAGTATCGTTCAAAAACGGTGAAATCATTGTTGGTGATGCTGCAAAACGTCAAGCAGTCACAAACCCAGATACAGTTATCTCTATCAAATCTAAGATGGGAACCTCTGAAAAAGTTTCTGCAAATGGAAAAGAATACACTCCACAAGAAATCTCAGCTATGATCCTTCAATACTTGAAAGGTTATGCTGAAGACTACCTTGGTGAAAAAGTAACCAAAGCTGTTATCACAGTTCCTGCTTACTTCAACGATGCTCAACGTCAAGCAACTAAAGACGCTGGTAAAATCGCTGGTCTTGAAGTAGAACGTATTGTCAACGAGCCAACTGCAGCAGCACTCGCTTACGGTTTGGACAAGACTGACAAAGAAGAAAAAATCTTGGTATTCGACCTTGGTGGTGGTACATTCGACGTATCTATCCTTGAATTGGGAGACGGTGTCTTCGACGTATTGGCGACTGCAGGGGATAACAAACTCGGTGGTGACGACTTTGACCAAAAGATCATCGATCACATGATTGCAGAATTCAAGAAAGAAAACGGTATTGACTTGTCTACTGACAAGATGGCGATGCAACGTTTGAAAGATGCAGCTGAAAAAGCTAAGAAAGACCTTTCTGGTGTAACTTCAACTCAAATCAGCTTGCCATTTATCACTGCTGGTGAAGCTGGACCTCTTCACTTGGAAATGACTTTGACTCGTGCGAAATTTGATGATTTGACTCGTGACCTTGTAGAACGTACAAAAGTTCCGGTTCGTCAAGCGCTTTCAGATGCAGGTTTGAGCTTGTCAGAAATCGACGAAGTGATCCTTGTTGGTGGTTCAACTCGTATCCCAGCCGTTGTAGAAGCTGTTAAAGCTGAAACTGGTAAAGAACCAAACAAATCAGTAAACCCTGATGAAGTAGTTGCTATGGGTGCTGCTATCCAAGGTGGTGTGATCACTGGTGATGTGAAAGACGTTGTCCTTCTTGATGTAACGCCATTGTCACTTGGTATCGAAACAATGGGTGGAGTATTTACAAAACTTATCGATCGCAACACTACTATTCCAACATCTAAATCACAAGTCTTCTCAACTGCGGCAGACAACCAACCAGCCGTTGATATCCACGTTCTTCAAGGTGAACGCCCAATGGCAGCAGATAACAAGACTCTTGGACGCTTCCAATTGACTGATATCCCAGCTGCACCTCGTGGAATTCCTCAAATCGAAGTAACATTTGACATTGACAAGAACGGTATCGTATCTGTTAAGGCTAAAGATCTTGGAACTCAAAAAGAACAAACAATTGTTATCCAATCTAACTCTGGCTTGACTGACGAAGAAATCGACCGCATGATGAAAGATGCAGAAGCTAACGCTGAAGCAGATAAGAAACGTAAAGAAGAAGTAGACCTTCGTAACGAAGTTGACCAAGCTATCTTTGCGACTGAAAAGACAATTAAGGAAACTGAAGGCAAAGGCTTCGATGCAGAGCGTGATGCTGCTCAAGCTGCCCTTGATGACCTTAAGAAAGCGCAAGAAGACAACAACTTGGACGAAATGAAAGCAAAACTCGAAGCATTGAACGAAAAAGCTCAAGGACTTGCTGTTAAACTTTACGAACAAGCCGCTGCAGCCCAACAAGCTCAAGCAGGAGCAGAAGGCGCACAAACAACAGGAAACGCAGGCGATGACGTCGTAGACGGAGAGTTTACTGAAAAGTAAGATGCAAAGCCCGTTAAAACCTCACAGTGAAAATAGGAAATCTGACGCAGAAATTTTAGTTTCTAGGAAGATTTGTCTTTTTCACCAAGAGGTTAGGGAGTGCTCAATTCGGTAAGATGTTGAGGCGTTAAGAAAACGAAAGAAAAATAGGGAGCCATCGCCTTGTGCGATGCACAAAAGATGGCTTATCTTTTTTCCGAAGTTTTTAGCCGAAACTCAGTTAAGCCTAACTCGTTAAGAATGACGAATTACTAAGGTACTTTGTCTAAATGTAATAATGATAGGAAGAAATCCAGAGGTTGCAGCCCAGCCTCTGTTTTTCGGTAAAATAGAGGATGTTGCGTATGAAAAAAGTACTTTGTATCATTTATCCTAATTTTTCTCTTTATGAGATAACCGCTTTAACAAGTACTTTAGCTCTGTCTTTTGACGTCACGATTGATTATGTCGCTTCAGATCACTCAATGGTAGTCTCTGAGGATGGTTTGCCCTGTCAACCAACGAAAACACTGGATCAAATCCGTATAGAAGAGTATTCTTGCGTGATTTTGCCAGGGATGGTAAACATAGGACCAGCCCTACAGGATGAGAAATTGATTTCGTTCTTGAGGGACCTTGGTGAGCAAGATATCCTAATTGCAGCCATTTCTTCAGCACCTCTTTTATTAGCGAAAGCAGGTCTGTTGAAGGACACGAAATTTACAGGTGGAATTTGGCAAAACTTCTTTGACTATTTTGAATTTCTTCCTCGGGAAAATTTCAAAGCAAAAGCTGTCCTGCAAGATAAAAATATCATTACTGCTATTGGCTTTGCACATCAAGAGTTTGCAAGAAAAGTGATTCTTGGTCTAGGTTTGGCAGAAAATACTGACAACTATTTTAAAGAACAGAACGAATATTCAGAAGAGGACTTGATTTTTACTCTATCGGACAAAGAGTTTGATGAAGTGAAGCAGAGTATAGACAATACCTTCTAATGATTTACTTATAAATTATAGAAAGGAATAAGGGTGTTCGTAATTGAACTCGAGCGGAAAGCTTGGAAATTAGATAAACCTCCTAAGAAATCAGGATTTCTTATCGGTTTCCTAAATTTCAGTCGCTTTCTGTTCGCTCTTAGTATCTTGTATGAACAATACTGAATTTTATGATCGTCTGGGGGTGTCAAAAAACGCTTCGGCAGACGAGATCAAAAAGGCTTATCGTAAGCTTTCGAAAAAATACCACCCAGATATCAACAAGGAACCTGGTGCTGAGGAAAAGTACAAGGAAGTTCAAGAAGCCTATGAGACTTTGAGTGACGACCAAAAACGTGCTGCCTACGATCAATATGGTGCTGCAGGTGCCAACGGTGGCTTTGGTGGTGCTGGCGGTTTTGGCGGCTTTGACGGAGCAGGTGGCTTCGGTGGTTTTGAAGATATTTTCTCAAGTTTCTTCGGGGGAGGCGGAGCTTCACGCAATCCAAACGCTCCTCGTCAAGGGGATGACCTCCAGTATCGTGTGAACTTGACCTTTGAAGAAGCTATCTTCGGAACGGAAAAAGAAGTTAAATACAATCGTGAAGCTAGCTGTCGTACATGTAATGGATCTGGTGCTAAACCAGGAACAAGTCCAGTCACTTGTGGACGCTGTCATGGTGCTGGTGTTATTAACGTCGATACACAGACTCCGCTTGGTATGATGCGCCGCCAAGTAACCTGTGATGTCTGTCATGGTCGCGGAAAAGAAATCAAAGATCCATGTACAACTTGTCACGGAACAGGTCATGAAAAACAAGCTCATAGCGTACATGTGAAGATCCCTGCGGGTGTGGAAACAGGCCAACAAATCCGTCTAGCGGGTCAAGGTGAAGCAGGATTTAACGGTGGACCTTATGGTGACTTGTATGTAGTAGTTTCTGTGGAAGCTAGCGATAAGTTTGAACGTGAAGGAACCACTATCTTCTACAATCTGAACCTCAACTTTGTCCAAGCAGCTCTTGGTGATACTGTGGAAATTCCAACCGTGCATGGTGATGTTGAATTGGTCATCCCAGAAGGAACTCAGACTGGCAAGAAATTCCGTCTACGTGGTAAGGGAGCACCGAGCCTTCGTGGCGGTGCCGTTGGTGACCAATACGTAACCGTTAATGTTGTAACTCCGACAGGTTTGAACGACCGCCAAAAAGCAGCCCTTAAAGAGTTCGCAGCTGCAGGTGACTTGAAAGTCAATCCAAAGAAAAAAGGTTTCTTTGACCATATAAAAGATGCCTTTGAAGGAGAATAAAGTAAAAAGAGCCGATTGGCTCTTTTTGTTTTATCATTAAAAATTTAGTGTCGAAAAATCATTTTCCAGTTAGTCTACTATTTGTACTTTTGAGTGAGCAATCCAGCTGCATCCATCTCCTGAATGAGTTGCTTAAGTTCCGCTTCTTTACCAGATTTCACAGTGACAGTATCGATATGTTTGATCGCCGAATTATCTTGAATATCCACTAAGGTCAAAGCTTTTTCATAGAATGCAATTCCCTTTTTAAGACTTTCCTGATCTTTCCAATTTAGAATTGTGTAAGAAGATTTTGATTTCTTTCCTTTTTCTTGGAAATACTTCTCGCCCTCCTCCTCCAAAAATTGTATTAAACCGTGATTGAACAAGTTGTCTCCTACCTTATAGTATGAAATATCCCCTGCCTGTAGGACATAGACTTCCAGTCGGTTTTTGGTGAGTTTTGGACTTTCTTTTAGGACGGGGTGACTATTGATGACCTCGTCTGAGAAAGTAACATAAAAATCTAGGCCTCCACCCTCGTATTGATAGTGTCCATCCGATTCGACTTTCTCGGGAGGGAGGTCAAGGGAGATAAAGATTTGTTTTAAGGCTTCATTCCCCTCACGGATGTCACTCGGTGAAGCCTTGAAAAGATTGGCCACTAGTAGAAATGCCAAGGCTACAAGAAGGCAGAGGCAGCCGCAAGGGATCGCGATGACCTTCGCTAGAACTTTTACAAACTGTTTCATTTTCATTCCTCTTCTTTGTTTGGACTTGACAACCTAAAATGGATTTAAGGAAAGTTGTTGGCTCTTTTTACTTATCCTCAAGCTCCTGTGTTTCTTTTATCACAGCTAGTCTAGTTTGGAAATCCTTTTCTAAGACTTTGAACTTGTAGGTCAAATCTTTTTGGTATTCCTTGATAAGGGCTTTTTGTTGGTCAATGATTTGTAGGCTGTTTTGGATGATATCCAAATCATCCTTGATAGCTTCGACACGGTCAGTTGTATCTAGCACTTCATCCTGAATGGCTTGGCGATTTTTCACGACAAAATAACTTCCAGCTGCAGCTCCTGCGAATAGCAATAGATTGGATAGTTTCATGGCAACTCCTTAAGCGTTTTTAATGGTTCCAGCGACTTGGGCAAGTTTGTCAAAGTCTGGTTCGTGGGCGATAAAGTCAATCTTGAGGTCATCTTCAGCACCGTAGCGAGGTACGAGGTGCACGTGGGTATGAAAGACTGTTTGACCAGCAACTTCCTCACAGTTAGCGATGATATTCATGCCGACGGCCTTGGTAGCCTTCATGACTTTTTGAGCCACTGTTGGCACTTGGGCAAAGAGCTGGCTGGCGCTGGCAGCATCCATCTCCAAAAGATTGCGGTAGTGTTCTTTTGGCACGACCAAGGTGTGTCCAGGCGTTACTTGAGAGATATCAAGAAAGGCAAGAACCTGCTCATCCTCGTATACTTTTGAAGCAGGAATCTCCCCTGCGATGATCTTACAAAAAATGCAATCTGACATAAAATCCACCTCTACTGTATTGAATTTTGATATAATATAGCTACATTATACCAGATTCGGAGAAAATATGTTAGAAATTAAAAACCTGACAGGAGGCTATGTTCACGTTCCTGTCTTGAAAGATGTGTCCTTTACCGTTGAAAGTGGGCAGTTAGTCGGTTTGATTGGTCTCAACGGTGCTGGAAAATCAACGACAATCAATGAGATTATTGGTCTGTTGATCCCTTACAGTGGGGAAATCAAGATTAATGGTCTCACCCTGCGAGAAGATGCGACCAACTATCGCAAGCAGATTGGGTATATCCCAGAAACGCCTAGTCTGTATGAGGAATTGACCCTCAGAGAGCATATCGAGACGGTTGCCATGGCTTATGGTATTGAGCAAAATATAGCTTTTGATCGAGTAGAACCTTTGTTGAAAATGTTTCGTTTGGATCAAAAATTAGACTGGTTTCCAGTGCATTTCTCCAAAGGGATGAAGCAGAAGGTCATGATTATCTGTGCATTTGTGGTAGATCCGAGTCTTTTCATCGTTGATGAGCCTTTTCTTGGCCTCGATCCGCTGGCCATTTCTGACTTGATTCAGCTTCTAGAAGTGGAAAAGCAAAAAGGCAAGTCCATTCTCATGAGTACCCACGTGCTAGACTCAGCAGAAAAGATGTGTGATGCCTTTGTCATTCTCCACAAGGGAGAGGTGCGGGCTCAGGGGAACCTCCAGCAACTCCGCGAGGTCTTTGACATGCCTGAAGCGAGTTTGAATGATATTTACTTGGCTCTGACCAAAGAGGAGGAGCTATGAAAGACTTGTTTTTAAAGCGAAAGCAGGCTTTTCGTAAGGAGTGTGTCGGTTATCTGCGTTATGTTCTAAATGACCATTTTGTCTTGTTCCTGTTAGTTCTCATCGGTTTTCTAGCTTACCAGTATAGTCAACTCTTGCAAGATTTTCCTGAAAATCATTGGCCTATTCTCTTGTTTTTAGTAATAGTATCTACCTTGCTTTTGGCTTGGGGAGGAATCGCGACCTATATGGAGGCACCTGACAAGCTCTTTCTCTTAGTCAGTGAAGAGGAGGTTAAGTCTCACCTCAAAGGGCAGACGATGCGCTCACTGGTCGTTTGGCTCTTTGTCCAAACACTTTTCTTGCTTTTATTTGCGCCCTTATTTTTAGCCATGGGTTATGGCTTGCCAGTCTTTCTCATCTATGTGCTTTTACTGGGAGCTGGGAAATACCTGGTCTTTCGTCAAAAATCCAATAAATTTTTTACTGAGAACGGAATTGACTGGGACTATGTGATCGCCCAAGAGAGCAAGCGCAAGCAAGTTTTGCTTCGTTTCTTTGCTCTCTTTACTCAGGTCAAGGGCGTTTCAAATAGTGTCAAACGTCGCGCTTATCTAGATTTCATCCTAAAGACTGTTCAAAAGGTGCCTGGGAAGATTTGGCAAAATCTCTATCTCCGCTCTTATCTGCGAAATGGAGACCTCTTTGCCCTCAGTCTCCGCCTCCTCTTCCTATCCTTGTTAGCTGTGATCTTTATTGAGCAAGCTTGGATCGCGACAGCAGTAGTAGTTTTATTTAACTATCTCCTGCTCTTTCAGTTACTGGCCCTCTATCATGCCTTTGACTACCAGTACTTGACTCAGCTCTTTCCACTAGAAAAAGGGGAGAAAGAGAAGGGATTGAAACAGATTGTAGTCGGTGTGGGAAGTGCAGTTCTTTTGTTAGAATTGCTGGTCGGAGCAGTGGTTTTTCAAGGGAAAATAGCCTTGTTGGCTCTTGTAGGGGCTAGTCTCTTCCTACAATTGTTTTATTTACCTTACCAACTAAAAAGATTGGTTGACGAATAGACCAAAAACTAGTAGAATAGTAAGGAAACTTTATACGGAGGAAAGAAATGGACTTGGGTGATAATGAGCTAACGCTGACCCCTATCCCTGGGAAGAGCGGCAAAGCTTATATGGGAAGCTACCCTGATGGGAAGCGCGTCTTTGTAAAAATGAACACCTCTCCAATCCTACCTGGCCTGGCCAGAGAACAAATCGCTCCTCAATTACTATGGACTCGTCGTTTGCCAGATGGCAGTGATATGTGTGCTCAGGAATGGCTGACGGGCAAAATCTTGACCCCTTACGACATGAATCGCAAGCAGATTATCAATATCTTGAACCGTCTCCACCGCTCGCGTCCTTTGATGAAGCAGTTGAGCCGTTTGGGATATACCATGGAAACACCAGTTGATTTATTGCGTTCTTGGCAACATGGAGTTCCAGAAATCTTGAAACAGAACCACTATTTGAACAGTGTGATTGCGGAGCTAGGTAAGACGGCTCCAGGTTTTAGGGAAGACCATGCAACGATTGTGCACGGGGATCTTCGTCATAGTAATTGGATTGAGACAGAGAGTGGACTCGTTTATCTAGTGGATTGGGATTCGGTTCGTCTGACGGATCGTATGTTTGATGTGGCGCATTTGCTATGCCACTACATTCCAGATCATCAGTGGCGTCAATGGTTGAGAGACTACGGCTATAAGTACAATCAGACAGTGTTAGATAAATTGTATTGGTATGGTCAGTATTCTTACTTGAACCAGATTGCCAAATACTGTGAAAATCAAGATTTAGACAATGTAAACCGGGAGATTTATGCCTTGCGCGTCTTCCGTGACAAGTATGGAAAGAAGAGATGAGAGTTAGAAATCGTAAAGGGGCGACAGAATTACTAGAGGCCAATCCTCAGTATGTAGTCCTCAATCCCTTGGAAGCTAAAGGGAAATGGCGAGACTTGTTTGGAAATGATCATCCTATTCATGTTGAAGTTGGAAGTGGGAAAGGGGCCTTCGTATCAGGAATGGCCAAGCAAAATCCTGACATCAACTACATCGGGATTGACATCCAAAAGTCGGTATTAAGTTATGCCTTGGATAAGGTATTAGAAGTTGGAGTGCCCAATATCAAGTTGCTGTGGGTAGATGGTTCAGATCTGACCGACTACTTTGAAGACGGTGAGATTGATCGTCTCTACCTAAACTTTTCAGATCCCTGGCCTAAAAAACGCCATGAAAAGCGTCGTTTGACTTACAAGAGTTTCTTGGATACCTTCAAGCGCATCTTGCCTGAGAATGGGGAAATCCATTTCAAGACAGACAATCGTGGCTTATTTGAGTATAGTCTAGTGAGCTTTTCTCAGTATGGGATGAAACTCAATGGTGTTTGGCTGGACTTGCATGCCAGTGATTTTGAAGGCAATGTCATGACAGAATATGAGCAAAAATTCTCCAGCAAAGGTCAAGTGATCTATCGAGTTGAAGCAGAATTTTAAGAAATAGCTTGAAAACCAGCTGTTTGAGTGCTAATGCTTTACATAAATTGACAAACGTGCTATACTGATAGTAAGAATATGAGAAAGAGAGGCGGGGAAATATCTTCGCCTCTTGCTTATGAGGAGGTGGACGCAATCGCAACAATCGTAGAATTAGTCAGAGAAGTTGTAGAACCTGTCATCCAAGCACCTTTCGAGCTCGTGGATATCGAGTATGGAAAGATTGGCAG
Organism: Streptococcus sp. BS35b; assembly: GCF_000286475.1. Lineage (NCBI taxonomy): Bacteria > Bacillati > Bacillota > Bacilli > Lactobacillales > Streptococcaceae > Streptococcus > Streptococcus sp. BS35b. The sequence goes on along the minus strand of NZ_ALKH01000010.1, from coordinate 29,113 downwards.
TGACATGATTCTCAGTATTTTTGTAGATAAACCCGAAGGAATTACCTTGAACGACACGGCAGACTTGACAGAAATCATCAGTCCTGTCTTAGATACCATCAAGCCCGATCCCTTCCCAGAACAATATTTCCTAGAAATCACCAGTCCAGGCTTGGAACGTCCTTTGAAAACCAAGGATGCTGTCGCTGGAGCTGTTGGGAAATACATCCATGTCGGGCTCTACCAAGCCATTGATAAGCAAAAAGTCTTTGAAGGCACCTTGGTATCCTTTGAAGGGGATGAGTTGACTATGGAGTATATGGACAAGACACGTAAGAAAACCGTTCAAATTCCATACAGTTTAGTATCAAAAGCACGTTTAGCAGTAAAACTATAGAAAAGAAAGGATAGCTTTTGAGGATTCAAAAGTAAAAAGAACATGAGTAAAGAAATGCTAGAGGCCTTCCGCATTTTGGAAGAAGACAAGGGAATCAAAAAAGAAGACATCATCGACGCAGTAGTAGAGTCGCTTCGTTCCGCTTATCGCAGACGCTATGGTCAATCTGACAGCGTAGCTATTGACTTCAACGAAAAAACAGGTGACTTTACAGTTTATACTGTCCGTGAAGTTGTTGATGAAGTATTTGATAGCCGTTTGGAAATTAGCTTGAAAGATGCCCTTGCCATTAATTCAGCCTATGAGCTTGGTGACAAAATCAAGTTTGAAGAAGCACCAGCTGAGTTTGGTCGTGTAGCAGCCCAATCTGCTAAACAAACCATCATGGAAAAAATGCGCAAGCAAACACGTGCCATCACCTATAATACTTACAAGGAACATGAACAAGAAATCATGTCTGGTACGGTAGAACGTTTTGACAACCGCTTTATTTACGTCAACCTTGGCAGCATCGAAGCCCAATTGTCAAAACAAGACCAAATCCCTGGAGAAGTTTTTGCTTCCCACGACCGTATTGAGGTTTACGTTTATAAAGTTGAAGACAACCCTCGTGGTGTCAACGTCTTTGTTAGCCGTAGTCATCCAGAAATGATCAAACGCTTGATGGAGCAAGAAATTCCAGAAGTGTATGATGGAACTGTTGAAATCATGAGCGTAGCCCGCGAAGCTGGTGACCGTACGAAAGTTGCCGTTCGTAGCCACAATCCAAACGTGGACGCTATCGGGACAATCGTTGGACGTGGTGGTGCTAATATCAAGAAAATCACCAGCAAATTCCACCCAGCTCGCTACGATGCCAAGAGTGATCGTATGATTCCTGTCGAAGAAAACATCGACGTTATCGAGTGGGTAGCAGATCCAGCTGAATTTATCTACAATGCCATCGCACCTGCAGAGGTTGACCAAGTTATCTTTGATGAAAATGACAGCAAACGTGCCTTGGTCGTTGTACCTGATAACAAACTTTCTCTTGCTATCGGTCGTCGTGGACAAAACGTTCGCTTGGCGGCTCACTTGACAGGTTACCGTATCGATATCAAGTCTGCAAGCGAATTTGAAGCTATGGAAGAAGCAGGTCAAGTGGATTATGCAGCTGCGGACGAATTGACGGAAGAATAAAAGCTGCTAGAGGAGGGAAAGATGAAAACAAGAAAAATCCCTTTGCGCAAGTCTGTTGTATCCAATGAAGTGATTGATAAGCGTGATTTGCTCCGCATTGTCAAGAACAAAGAAGGACAGGTTTTTATCGATCCGACAGGCAAGGCCAATGGCCGTGGCGCTTATATCAAGCTAGACAATGCAGAAGCCCTAGAGGCAAAAAAGAAGAAAGTCTTTAACCGCAGCTTTAACATGGAAGTGGAAGAAAGCTTTTATGACGAGTTGATCGCCTATGTTGATCACAAAGTGAAAAGAAGAGAGTTAGGACTTGAATAAGCAAAAGATAAGTAATCTCTTGGGACTTGCTCAACGAGCAGGCCGGATCATATCAGGTGAGGAATTGGTGGTCAAGTCCATCCAAGATCAGAAAGCCAAGCTAGTCTTTCTAGCCCATGATGCTGGTCCTAATCTGACCAAGAAGATTCAAGATAAAAGTGACTATTATCAAGTAGAAGTTATAACCGTGTTTTCAACACTGGAATTAAGCATAGCAGTCGGGAAACCGAGAAAGGTTTTGGCTGTGACAGATGCTGGATTTACAAAGAAAATGAGGTCTCTTATGGAATAGAAGAGGAGGACATGATTTGTCTAAGAAAAGATTGTACGAAATCGCAAAAGAACTTGGAAAAGAAAGTAAAGAAGTTGTAGCGCGTGCAAAAGAGTTGGGCTTGGATGTGAAAAGCCACTCATCGAGCGTGGAAGCTGCTGCTGCTGAGCAAATCGCGGCTAGCTTTAAACCTGCACCTGCTCCTAAGGCAGAAGCAAAACCTGCAGCACCAAAAGTAAGTGTAGAAAAGAAAGTTGAAAAGCCTGTATCAGATAAACCAGTTGTCGCTAAGGAAGAAAGTAAACCAGCTACACCTGCAGCTCCTAAGGAAGAAAAAGTAGTGGCCGCAAGACCACAGAGTCGAAACTTCAAGGCGGAGCGTGAGGCGCGTGCCAAAGAGCAGGCAGAACGACGCAAACAAAACAAGGGCAACAACCGTGACCAACAACAAAACGGAAACCGTCAGAAAAATGACGGCCGTAATGGTGGTAAACCTGGTCAAGGGAACCGCGACAATCGCCGATTCAACGACCAAGGGAAAAAATCACAAGGTCAAGGGAATCGTGGCAATGATCGCCGTCAGCAACAAGACTTCCAGCCAAAACAAGCTGGACCACGTGTTGACTTTAAAGCCCGTGCAGCAGCCCTAAAAGCAGAGCAAAATGCAGAGTACGCACGCTCAAGCGAGGAGCGCTTCAAACAATCGCAAGCAGCCAAAGAAGCCTTGGCTCAAGCTAACAAACGCAAGGAGCCAGAGGAAATCTTTGAGGAAGCTGCTAAGCTAGCTGAACAAACGCAACCAGCCGTAACAGTAGCTCCTGTAGCGAAAGAAGCGCCAGTGGATACACGTCGTAAAAAACAAGCTCGACCAGACAAAGAACGTGACGATTATGATCACGAAGAAGATGGTCCTAGAAAACAACAAAAGAATCGAAGTAGTCAGAATCAAGTGAGAAATCAAAGAAATAGTAACTGGAATAACAACAAGAAAAATAAAAAAGGGAACAAGCAAAACAACCGTAACCAGGCTCCAAAACCTGTTACAGAGCGTAAGTTCCACGAATTGCCAACAGAATTTGAGTATACAGATGGTATGACTGTTGCGGAAATCGCAAAACGGATCAAACGTGAACCAGCTGAAATCGTTAAGAAACTCTTTATGATGGGTGTGATGGCCACACAAAACCAATCCTTAGATGGAGAAACCATCGAACTCCTCATGGTGGATTACGGTATCGAAGCCAAACAAAAGGTTGAAGTGGATAATGCCGACATCGAACGTTTCTTTGTCGAAGATGGCTATCTTAATGAAGATGAATTGGTTGAGCGTCCACCAGTTGTAACCATCATGGGACACGTTGACCATGGTAAAACAACCCTCTTGGATACCCTTCGTAACTCTCGTGTTGCGACAGGTGAAGCAGGTGGTATCACGCAGCATATCGGTGCCTACCAAATCGTGGAAAATGGCAAGAAGATTACCTTCCTTGATACACCAGGACACGCGGCCTTTACCTCTATGCGTGCGCGTGGTGCATCTGTTACCGATATTACTATCTTGGTTGTAGCGGCCGACGACGGGGTTATGCCTCAGACTATCGAAGCCATCAACCACTCAAAAGCGGCAAACGTTCCAATTATCGTGGCTATCAACAAGATTGATAAACCAGGTGCCAACCCAGAACGCGTTATCGGTGAATTGGCAGAGCATGGTGTTATGTCAACAGCTTGGGGTGGTGATTCTGAATTTGTTGAAATCTCAGCTAAATTCAACCAAAACATCGATGAACTCTTAGAAACGGTCCTACTTGTGGCTGAAATCCAAGAACTCAAAGCAGACCCAACAGTGCGTGCGATCGGTACGGTTATCGAAGCGCGCTTGGATAAAGGAAAAGGTGCGGTCGCAACCCTTCTTGTCCAACAAGGTACCTTGAATGTTCAAGACCCAATCGTTGTCGGAAATACCTTCGGTCGTGTCCGTGCTATGACCAATGACCTTGGTCGTCGTGTCAAGGTTGCAGGCCCATCAACACCAGTTTCTATTACAGGTTTGAACGAAGCGCCAATGGCGGGTGACCACTTTGCCGTTTACGAAGATGAAAAATCTGCGCGTGCAGCCGGTGAAGAACGTGCCAAACGTGCTCTTATGAAGCAACGTCAAGCTACTCAACGTGTCAGCCTTGAAAACCTCTTTGATACGCTTAAAGCTGGTGAGCTTAAGTCAGTTAATGTTATCATCAAGGCCGACGTACAAGGTTCTGTTGAAGCCCTTTCTGCCTCACTTCAAAAGATCGATGTAGAAGGTGTCAAAGTTACCATTGTCCACTCGGCAGTCGGTGCTATCAACGAATCTGACGTGACTCTTGCGGAAGCTTCAAATGCCTTTATCGTTGGTTTCAACGTACGCCCTACACCACAAGCGCGTCAACAAGCGGAAGCTGACGATGTAGAAATCCGTCTCCACAGCATTATCTATAAGGTTATCGAAGAGATGGAAGAAGCCATGAAAGGGATGCTTGACCCAGAATTCGAAGAAAAAGTTATCGGTGAAGCAGTTATCCGTGAAACCTTCAAGGTATCTAAAGTGGGAACCATTGGTGGATTCATGGTTATCAACGGTAAGGTTACCCGTGACTCGAAAGTCCGTGTTATCCGTGACGGTGTCGTTATCTATGATGGCGAACTCGCAAGCTTGAAACACTACAAAGACGACGTGAAAGAAGTTACAAACGGTCGTGAAGGTGGATTGATGATTGATGGCTACAATGATATCAAGACTGATGATGTGATTGAGGCCTATGTCATGGAAGAAATCAAACGATAATAGAGAAACGATAGCTCATTTGACTCGTTGTCAACAGCGCCTTGATGAACTTTAGTTCTATCAAAGGCTTGTTTCCTAGATTCAAATGGCTCTAGTTCCTCTATCTATTAAAAATAGCTAGGTCTGCTGGCCTAGCTTTTGGGTCAAAGTAGAGAAAGGAATATCATGGCAAATCATTTCCGTACGGATCGTGTGGGCATGGAAATCAAGCGTGAAGTCAACGAGATTTTGCAAAAGAAGGTCCGTGATCCGCGTGTCCAAGGTGTGACCATTACAGATGTTCAGATGCTGGGTGACTTGTCTGTTGCCAAGGTTTACTACACCATTTTGAGTAACCTTGCTTCGGATAACCAAAAAGCTCAAATCGGGCTTGAAAAAGCAACTGGTACGATCAAACGTGAACTTGGTCGCAATTTGAAATTGTACAAAATCCCAGATTTAACCTTCGTCAAAGATGAGTCCATTGAATATGGAAACAAGATTGACGAGATGCTACGCAATCTGGATAAGAACTAAGAAAGAGGGGGAACCCTCTTTTTTGTTGCCAGAGTACGATAATTGCTATCTGATAAAAATCGGTTTAAAAAATTTGTAAATTTCACATAGTATGATATGATAAAGCATGATATAAATGAAAAACGGAGAAACATATGGCTAAACAAGATATAGCTATGCAAGTACTACAACAAGTGGTGAAACTTCCCGTAGTCAAAGTTGATCGAGAGAAATTTTTGGTGGAAAAGTTTTCCAAGGAATTAGATCGCAAGGACATTGCTACCTTATTAGAACAAGGGCCGACTTCTTTGTTACCTCAGGAAAGCTTAGATCGAGTGGCAAAGACCTGTATTAAGGACAATGTCTTACTGGCTAGTGGAACTTCGGTATTAGCAGGTCTACCTGGAGGCCTTGCCATGGCAATTACCATTCCAACAGATGTAGCCCAGTTTTACGCTTTCTCATTAAAACTAGCTCAGGAACTAGGCTATATTTACGGATTTGATGATCTTTGGGCATCGCGCAATGAGTTAAGCGAGGAAGCCAAAAATACACTCCTACTGTATCTCGGTGTGATGCTGGGAGTAAATGGTGCAGGTGCTCTGCTTCGATCAGGTGGTGTGACAGTAGCCAAGCAAGTCATGAAAGTAGTAAACAAGAAAGCCTTGACAAAGACCCTTTGGTATCCTATTTTAGAGAAAATTTTGAAAATTTTTGGTGTCAATCTGACAAAAGGAGGCCTAGCCAAAGGGATGGGGAAAGTGATCCCTATCCTAGGTGGAGTCATTTCTGGGGGCTTAACCTTTGCGACCATGAAACCGATGGGAGAAAGATTGCAACAGGAATTGTCCAAGCTAGTCAACTACAATGAAGTGCAATATCAAAGAGACGTTGATACTATCCGAAAAGAGGTCGAAATCATCGAAGGAGAGTAATATGGGATTCATTAAAATTCTAGCCAAGACATACGGGAATTACTTTTTTGTGATGCAAAGCATCAAAGTTCTGAAGAACATGAAAAAAGACGACAATGCTCTAGTAGGTTTCGGGAAAGTACTGCTTGCTGACAAGCTGATGGATGTCGCCCAGTGGCTCGCAAAACCAGGTGATAAGGAATAACTTGAAATGAAAGAAACTAGCAGGAACTCCGCTGCTAGTTTTTTAATCTCTTTCTATATGGTATAATATAAGCAGTAAAATCATTTTATACTCTTCGAAAATCTCTTCAAACCACGTCAGCTTCACCTTGCCGTAGGTATGGTTACTGACTTCGTCAGTTCTATCCACAACCTCAAAACACTGTTTTGAGCAACCTGCGGCTAGCTTCCTAGTTTGCTCTTTGATTTTCATTGAGTATTAGAACATACAATGGAGGTCGTCATGGACAATATCATCGATGTGTCAATACCCGTTGCAGAAGTGGTAGACAAGCACCCAGAAGTTTTGGAAATCCTAGTGGAGCTGGGTTTTAAACCACTTGCTAATCCCTTGATGCGCAACACAGTTGGTCGCAAAGTATCGCTTAAGCAGGGTTCTAAACTTGAAGGAACTCCTATGGACAAGATTGTCCGCACGTTGGAAGCGAACGGCTATGAAGTGATTGGATTAGACTAATGGCAGATGAACGGATTCATATCCTACGGGATATTTTGTTAGAATTGCACAACGGCGCCTCTCCCGAGTCAGTTCAGGAGCGTTTTGATGCGACTTTTACGGGTGTTTCAGCCATTGAGATTTCCCTCATGGAGCACGAGCTGATGAACTCAGACTCAGGTGTCACCTTTGAAGATGTCATGGAGCTCTGTGATGTCCATGCCAATCTTTTTAAAAACGCTGTTAAGGGCGTCGAAGTAGAGGACACCGAACACCCTGGCCATCCAGTTCGGGTCTTCAAGGATGAAAATCTGGCTCTCCGTGCAGCTTTGATTCGCATTCGGAGATTGTTAGATACCTATGAGTCTATGGAAGACGAGGAAATGCTTGCGGAGATGCGCAAGGGTTTGGTTCGTCAAATGGGGCTTTTGGGGCAATTTGATGTCCACTACCAGCGTAAGGAAGAGCTCTTTTTTTCCATCATGGAGCGCTATGGTCACGATTCACCTCCAAAAGTCATGTGGGGAGTGGATGATCAGATCAGAGAACTCTTTCAAACAGCTCTAGAGACGGCTAAGGCACTACCAGAAGTGGCGATTTCCACTGTAAAGGAAACTTTCGAAGCCTTTGCGACAGAGTTTGAAAGTATGATTTTCAAGGAAGAGTCTATCCTCCTCATGATTCTCCTTGAGTCTTTCACCCAGGATGACTGGATTCAGATTGCGGAGGAGAGCGATGCCTATGGCTATGCCATCATCCGTCCGTCTGAGAAATGGGTGCCTGAGCGCCAGAGTTTCGTTGAGGAAAAGAGTGCAGAGGATCCCGTGCAACTAAACACGGCTGAAGGTCAAGTTCAGCAAGTTATCGATACACCAGAAGGTCAGTTTACCATTACCTTTACCCCTAAGGAAAAGGAAGCGGTGCTAGACCGTCATAGTCAACAGGCTTTTGGCAATGGCTATCTCTCAGTAGAGCAGGCCAACCTCATCCTCAATCACCTCCCCATGGAGATTACCTTTGTCAATAAAGACGATATTTTCCAGTATTACAATGACAATGCGCCAGCTGATGAGATGATTTTCAAACGGACGCCATCCCAAGTCGGGCGCAATGTTGAACTCTGCCATCCGCCTAAGTACCTAGACAAGGTAAAGGCCGTTATGAAAGGTCTTCGTGAAGGGGTCAAGGACAAGTATGAAATGTGGTTCAAGTCGGAGTCGCGAGGCAAGTTTGTTCACATCACCTATGCTGCGGTACACGATGAAAACGGGGAATTCCAAGGAGTGTTAGAGTATGTTCAGGATATCCAGCCCTACCGAGAGATTGATACGGACTACTTCCGTGGATTAGAATAAGGAGAATCAATGAGTTACGAACAGGAATTTATGAAGGAATTTGAAGCTTGGGTCAATACCCAGATCATGATCAACGACATGGCGCACAAGGAAAGTCAAAAGGTCTACGAAGAAGACCAAGACGAGCGGGCCAAAGATGCCATGATTCGCTACGAAAGCCGCTTGGATGCTTATCAGTTTTTGCTTGGTAAGTTTGAAAATTTCAAAGCAGGCAAGGGATTTCATGATTTGCCAGAAGGCTTGTTTGGTGAGCGAAACTATTAAAATTCAGATACTTTCTTGATTTTTTCCCAAAATCTTGATAGAATATCTTTATTAAATCCTTGTCAGAGCAGGGATTTTTTATTGAAAGGATTTTATCATGTCAAAGAAACTCCAACGTAAAAAACAATTGCGAAATAGCCTTCGTCGTTCAGGTGCATTTTCAAGTACGGTGACCAAGGTTGTCGAAGAGACCAAGAAAGTCGTGAAACACGCAGAAAAATCTGCCAGCGAAGCAGGAAAAGTTGTCTCTAAAAAAGTGGAACAAGCAGTAGAAGCGACTAAGGAACAAGCTCAAAAAGTAGCCAATTCTGTAGAAGATTTCGCAGCGACTTTGGGTGGCCTCTCAGTAGATCGTGCTAAGACTTTCTATGATGAAGGCATCAAATCAGCTGCTGACTTTAAAAACTGGACTGAAAAAGAACTCCTTGCCTTGAAGGGAATTGGTCCAGCTACCATTAAGAAATTAAAAGAGCACGGAATCAGCTTTAAGTAATCATTCTTGAGTCTTGCATTTCCGAGAAAAACTTGCTACAATAGAGCCATTAGAGGTGTTTTGGATCCCACATTTTACAGAAAGTGGCGGTGCTGAGAAGTCCACAAATGTGTCAAAACTGGTTGCTGATGGATAAAAATGAAATAAAAGTGTCTTTTTGTTTTAAAGACGAGAGTTGCGGGCTTTGCCCGAAATTGGGTGGTACCGCGGATAAGCACATTCGTCCCTGTCATGGATATGGCAGGGGCGATTTTTTGTAGAAAGCGAGGTAGAAGGATGACAAGAGCTGAGTTACCAGAACGTTTAGAAACCGAACGGCTAGTTTTACGAGTCCGTACCGTAGCTGATGTTGTGGATATCTTTGACTATGCCAGTAGGCCAGAAGTTTCCTACCCAGCAGGCTTTCCGCCCGTCAAGACCTTGGAAGATGAGATTTATTATCTAGAGCATATCCTTCCCGAACGCAATGAAAAGAACAATCTCCCAGCGGGCTATGGAATTGTCGTTAAAGGAACCGATAAGGTCATAGGCTCTGTTGATTTCCCTCGTCGTCACGAGGATGATGTCTTAGAGATTGGCTATATCTTACATCCAGACTATTGGGGTCTAGGTTATGTTCTAGAAGCAACACGAGCCTTGATTGATTTAGCTTTTAAAGAATTGAACCTACACAAGATTGAACTAACTTGTTTTGGTTACAATGTCCAAAGTCAACGAGTCGCTGAGAAACTTGGCTTTACCTTAGAAGCTCGCATAAGAGACCGCAAAGATGCTCAAGGCAATCACTGTGACAGTCTGATATATGGATTGCTGAAGAGTGAGTGGGAGGTGGTGAAATGAAAAAGAGTATTAGTATGTTTTTGAGTCATATAGGAAAATTTCAAAGTTTTCTTTGTTTGATATTAATATTTGTATATATTTTAGATAATTTATTTTCACTTAATATTTCTTTAAAAGAGGATAATTTCTTTAATATATTGGTGATTTTGATTTACTTTTTTTCATCATTGTTTTATATTTTTAAATATAAACCAATGAAAGTTGAAAATATTAAAAAGAGTGTAGAATATAAAAAAATAATTTCGTTAATTAGAGAATTTGAATATACAATTTCTTTAACAGTAATAATAAGTTTCATATATAGATTTTGTAAAATGTTAAACTGGTTCCCCGATATTATTCTAGAGAATAGTGATGGAATCATAAATTTGGCTATCTTGGTAATAATGATAAGGTTATATTTTTATGTAATTTCAATCATTTTTGGATTAAAAATATGGGTCCTCCCATTACTTATCACAGTTGCTATTCCTTTGGTCTATTTGATAGGAGTATTTGATATTAGTTGGTGGGCATTAGTATCGGGGCTAATGATAATATGGAATTTCATTAATTCAAAAGATTTTTTAATTTTACTTAATAAGGGGGGAGAAGTTAATAAAATTCCTAGTAGATTGAATTACATTTGGCAAAGAAATAAGATAATATTCTACATAGTTACAACAGTAATTTATCTAGTGTTGATAGTATCTGAATTTTTTGTAACAAGCAATATGAGTATTCTAGATAGATCGGATATCCGGATAAAGACTTCTATTATATTTATGTTAATTTTAATAGTTAACCTCGTAGCATTGCTGTCTATAAAATATCTATATAAGAATTTTAAGATATTCAAAAGATTTTTAGATAAACGAAAAGATAGTTTGATTATTAGTAAGTTGTTAAAAGTTATTGAATATTATACTCGTTACCATAAATATATTATAAAATCGAATAATAAAAAAAATAAAAGGAGAAAAAATAATGTCTAAAGAACTTTCACCTAAATACAATCCAGCCGAGGTTGAGGCTGGTCGTTACCAAAAATGGCTTGACGCTGATGTTTTCAAGCCTTCAGGCGATCAAAAGGCTAAGCCTTATTCAATCGTGATTCCACCACCAAACGTAACTGGGAAACTCCACCTTGGTCACGCTTGGGACACGACTCTCCAAGATATCATCATCCGTCAAAAACGCATGCAAGGCTTTGATACACTTTGGCTTCCAGGGATGGACCACGCTGGGATTGCCACTCAGGCTAAGGTTGAGGAGCGCTTGCGTGGGGAGGGCATCAGCCGTTATGATCTCGGTCGTGAAAAATTCCTGGATAAAGTCTGGGAATGGAAAGACGAATACGCGACAACCATCAAGGAACAGTGGGGCAAGATGGGGCTCTCTGTAGACTACTCTCGTGAACGTTTTACCCTTGACGAAGGTTTGTCAAAAGCTGTTCGCAAGGTCTTTGTGGACCTATACAAGAAAGGCTGGATCTACCGTGGTGAGTTTATCATCAACTGGGACCCAGCAGCTCGCACAGCTCTGTCTGATATCGAGGTCATCCACAAGGACGTGGAAGGTGCCTTCTACCACATGAACTATATGCTAGAAGACGGCTCACGCGCTCTTGAAGTTGCGACAACTCGTCCGGAGACCATGTTTGGAGACGTTGCGGTTGCGGTCAATCCAGAAGACCCACGCTACAAGGACTTGATTGGTAAAAATGTTATTCTTCCAATTGCTAACAAACTCATCCCAATCGTTGCGGACGAACACGCTGACCCTGAGTTTGGTACTGGTGTCGTGAAAATCACGCCTGCCCACGATCCAAATGACTTCTTGGTTGGTCAACGTCATAACTTGCCACAAGTTAACGTCATGAACGATAACGGAACCATGAATGACTTGGCCTTCGAATTTGCAGGCATGGACCGTTTTGAAGCTCGTAAGGCAGTCGTTGCTAAGTTGGAAGAAATCGGTGCACTCGTTAAAATCGAAAAACGTGTCCACAGTGTTGGTCATTCAGAGCGTACAGGTGTTGTAGTTGAGCCACGCTTGTCTACGCAATGGTTCGTCAAGATGGACCAATTGGCTAAAAATGCCATTGCCAACCAAGATACAGAGGACAAGGTAGAATTCTACCCACCTCGTTTCAACGATACCTTCCTCCAATGGATGGAAAATGTTCACGACTGGGTTATCTCTCGTCAGCTCTGGTGGGGTCACCAAATCCCTGCTTGGTACAATGCTGAGGGTGAAATATATGTCGGCGAAGAAGCTCCAGAAGGTGACGGTTGGACTCAGGACGAAGACGTCTTGGATACGTGGTTCAGTTCGGCTCTTTGGCCATTCTCTACCATGGGCTGGCCTGATGTCGACTCAGAAGACTTCAAACGTTACTTCCCAACTTCAACCTTGGTAACAGGTTACGACATCATCTTTTTCTGGGTGTCTCGTATGATCTTCCAATCATTGGAATTCACTGGACGTCAGCCATTCCAAAACGTTCTTATCCACGGTCTCATTCGAGATGAGCAAGGACGCAAGATGTCGAAATCTCTCGGAAACGGGATTGACCCAATGGATGTCATCGAGAAATATGGTGCCGATGCCCTTCGATGGTTCCTTTCAAACGGTTCTGCCCCTGGTCAAGACGTGCGCTTTTCTTACGAGAAAATGGATGCTTCATGGAACTTCATCAACAAGATCTGGAACATCTCTCGCTACATCCTCATGAACAATGAAGGTTTGACTCTTGAGCAAGCAACGGCTAATGTCGAAAAAGTTTCCAACAAGGAAGCTGGAAATGTCACAGACCGCTGGATTCTCCACAACCTCAATGAAACAATCGGAAAAGTCACTGAAAACTTTGATAAGTTTGAGTTTGGTGTCGCTGGACACATCCTTTACAACTTCATCTGGGATGAGTTTGCGGACTGGTACGTTGAGTTGACCAAGGAAGTTCTTTATAGCGATAACGAAGAAGAGAAAGTCATCACACGTTCTGTTCTCCTTTACACTTTGGACAAGATCCTTCGTCTCCTTCACCCAATCATGCCATTTGTGACAGAGGAAATCTTTGGACAAATCTCAGAAGGCTCTATCGTTACATCAGAATACCCAACTGTCAACCCAGCCTTTGAAGACCTCGCGGCTCACACAGGTGTGGAAAGTCTTAAAGACTTGATCCGTGCCGTTCGTAATGCGCGTGCGGAAGTAAACGTAGCACCAAGCAAGCCAATCACCATCCTTGTTAAGACAAGCGATAGCGACTTGGAAGACTTCTTTAACAGCAATGTCAACTACATCAAACGCTTCACAAATCCAGAACACTTGGAAATCGCATCAAACATCCCTGCGCCTGAACTCGCTATGTCAAGCGTCATCACAGGAGCAGAAATCTACTTGCCACTGGCAGACCTCCTCAATGTCGAAGAAGAACTGGCTCGTCTCGACAAGGAACTGGCTAAATGGCAAAAAGAACTGGATATGGTAGGCAAGAAGCTCTCTAACGAACGCTTCGTAGCCAATGCCAAACCAGAAGTCGTCCAAAAAGAACGCGACAAACAAGCCGACTACCAAGCGAAATACGACGCGACAGTGGCGCGTATTGATGAGATGAAGAAGTTGGTTAAATAAACACAGAAACACGGTGATGAACCGTGTTTTTTGGTATAATGAAAATATTAAAACAATAGAAAAGAGAAGGTCTATGCCAGAAGGCGTCACTTTATTTCAAGATACCTTGATCAAATCTTTAAAGTTTGGATTTATTGATAATATTAAATTTCAAGAAGGGGGATACTCTCCTCAAATTTTAATTAATGACCCAGAGTCCAAGCGATATGTATTGAAGGATATTCAAGAAGAATTATCAAAATGCCAAGCCTTTTATATTTCGGTAGCATTTATTACCCAATCAGGAATTGCTCTGATAAAATCCCAATTATCAGATTTAATGGATAAAGGAATAAAAGGTAAAATTCTTATATCTCCTTATCTTGATTTTAATGATCCGGTTGCCATGCAAGAATTACTCAAGTTGAAAAATGTTGAAGTTCGACTTACTCCAGAGAGTCTGCAGATGCACGCTAAGTTTTATCTTTTTGAACATCAGGGGAAACAGGTTCTTATTTCTGGAAGTTCAAATTTAACTCATAATGCATTGAAAATCAATTACGAGTGGAATATTAAGTTGACATCAACTTACAATGGAGAGTTAATTCAAGCTACTAAAAAAGAGTTTGAAAAAATTTGGGAAAAGTCGGATGTTTTAACTATAGAAAAGATTGATTCTTACGCTAGAAAGCGTCAGAAAACAATTCGAGTGGACCAGATTCGAGAAGAGGAAATAGCAGAATATCAGGTTACAAGTATTGAACCTAATAAGATGCAAAATGAAGCACTGAAAGGTCTGCAGGCTATTCGCGATTCAGGGAAAAAGAAAGCTTTAGTTATCAGTGCTACAGGGACAGGAAAAACATATTTATCAGCTTTTGATGTTCAACAATTTGAGCCGAAAAGAATGCTCTTTATCGTTCATAGGGAGCAAATTCTTCAAAAGTCTTTAAAGGATTTTCAAAAGGTTTTACAGTTCCCGGAATCAGAAGGTTTGATTTATCATTCTGGTGCTGATTTGACAAATAAGAAATACATTTTTGCTACGATTCAAACTTTGTCACGTGATTATCATTTGAATCTATTTTCAGAAGATTATTTTGACTATATTTTAATTGATGAGGTTCATAAAGCTGGAGCTGATTCATACAAAAAAGTGATGGCACATTTTCATCCTGAGTTCTTTTTAGGAATGACTGCAACTCCCGAACGAACTGATGGGCAAAATATTTATGAACTGTTTGATTATAATATCGCCTATGAAATTCGTCTGCAGGATGCGCTTGATAATGATATGCTTTGCCCATTTATTTATTTTGGGGTAAAGGATATTGAGATAGATGGACATCTAATCGATGAGAAGACAAATATATCAAACTTAACATCTAATGAACGAGTTAAACATATTCTGCAAAAAATTGATTTTTATGGAGTAAGTGGTGAAAAAGTAAAAGGATTGATATTCTGTTCCTCTAAACAGGAAGCGCATGAACTCGCCTCAAAATTGAATCAGAATGGGAAAGTTTGTAGGGCTCTAACAGGCGATGATAATATTGAAACACGAAATGAAGTCGTTTCTCAACTTGAAAAAGGAGAACTAGACTACATTTTGACAGTGGATATTTTTAATGAAGGTATTGATATTCCTTCTGTCAACCAGGTAGTCATGTTAAGAAATACTCAGTCTAGTATTGTTTTTGTTCAACAACTAGGGCGTGGTCTTCGTAAACATGAGAGTAAAGAATACGTCACGATCATTGATTTTATTGGTAATTATAAAAATAACTATTTGATTCCAATTGCTTTATTTGGAGACAAATCAATGAATAAAGATAATTACCGAAGAGAGCTAAGAGAACCCAATATTTTAAATGGCCTAACTACTATTAATTTTGAAGAAGTTGCTAAAGAACAAATCTTTAAGTCTATTACTAATACAAATCTTTCCAATCGAGCTATCCTAAAAGAGGCCTATATGGAAACAAAGAACCGCTTGGGACGTACTCCGAATCTCAGTGATTTTTTGGAACTAGATAGTCTAGATCCCTATGTTTTCTTTGATACTTTTAATCATTATGGAGAGGTTATTGCTTCCTTTGAAAAAGAGGATCGGTTTATTAAAATTCCTGAATTAAATGGTTTTCTAACTTTCCTCTGCAAAGAACTATCCAATGGTAAACGAAAAGAAGAACTCTATCTTTTAAAAATATTACTAGAAAAAGGAAAGATTTCTCGATCTGAATTTAAACAAATCTTAACAATGAAGCAATTAGGATCCTCCGAACAGTTATTTAAATCTATCGAAAACTGTTTAGACTATAACTTTTTCGTTAAAAGAGATCAAGAAAAGTATGGTTTGTCAGCCTTAAGCATTGAAGATGACACTTATCAACTAGCAACAGATTTCACTCAATTTCTTACAGAGGAATACAAAAAATTTATCTTAGACATCATTCAGACTGGTCTAGAGCGCTCTCAAAAATATCCGCAGGAACCATTGACAATAGGTGAAAAATACTCTCGAAAAGATGCTGTGAGACTTCTTAACTGGGACAAGGATGAGAGTTCTACTGTATATGGATACAAGGTCAAACATGGAACGTGTCCTATCTTTGTAACTTATCATAAGGATGACGATATTACAGAAACAACCCAGTATCAAGATGGATTCTTATCCAACAAAGTCTTTCATTGGTATTCTCGGAGCAATCGAAGCTTTAAGTCTAAAGAAGTTGCTGATATTATGCAATCTAATCAAACCGGTTTGGCTCTTCATCTCTTCGTAAAAAAAGAAGACGGTGAGGGAAGTGATTTCTATTATCTAGGGCCAGTTAGTTATTTGGAAGATAGTGCTACTGAAACTAGGATGCAGGATGGAAAAACTCCTGTAGTTACAATGAATTTTGAATTAGCCAATGAGGTTTCTTCCGCACTTTATGATTATTTGACAAAAAAATAAGAGAGTAATCTCTTATTTTTTTGTTAATAATTCTACAGCTGGACGATCTACTGGAGCCCAGTTGAGAGTATCTAGTTCATTGGGAGCTAACCAAGTTGAATTTTGGTGTTCAAGCAACTCTAGTTTTCCTGATATTAGCTTTGCATGATAGGTCTTCATGACAACTGTCCCAAAATTATAATCATATGAAGCTTCATTGATGTAAGAAACAATCTCAATTTCAGAATTTAGTTCTTCTTTAATTTCACGGACTAAAGCTTGTTCAGGAGATTCTCCTACTTCTAATTTCCCACCTGGAAATTCCCAAAAACCTCCTAAACTTTTACCTTCAGGTCTTTGTGCACAGAATATTTTTCCATCTCGTTCTATAGCCGCTGCAACAACATTTATTATTTTTTTTGACATAAGCTACCTCCAAGTAATATTTTAACAAATATTTTTAAATTTACCATGTGATAAAATCAATTGATTTTTGCTTAATAAATCATAGATAAATCTATTTTAACCTTTGACTATTCCGCAAAATTATCGTACAATAAAGAGTACATGATAAAATGAGGTCAGAGTCTGTTTGCTCTGGCGATAGTAGTAAAAATGAGGAGAAACGCTTTGGAATTAGAAGTATTTGCTGGGCAAGAAAAAAGTGAACTATCTATGATTGAGGTAGCGCGTGCTATCTTGGAACTTCGTGGTCGCGATCATGAGATGCATTTTAGCGATCTTGTAAATGAAATTCAAAACTACCTTGGAACATCAAACAGCGATATCCGCGAAGCTTTGCCTTTGTTCTACACAGAGTTGAACTTTGACGGTAGCTTCATCTCTCTTGGAGACAACAAATGGGGTCTTCGTTCATGGTATGGTGTGGACGAAATCGATGAAGAAATCATCGCTCTTGAAGAAAGTGACGACGATGAAGTAGCACCAAAAGCTAAGAAAAAACGTGTCAATGCCTTTATGGATGGTGATTCAGATGCCATTGACTACAATGCAGATGATCCAGAAGACGAAGATGCATACGAAGCAGACCCAGCTCTTTCATATGATGATGAAAATCCAGATGATGAGAAAAATGAAGTGGAAGCTTATGATGCGGAAATCAACGAAATCGCCCCTGATGACTTGGGTGAAGACGTGGATCTCAACGAAGAAGACGACGAGTTTTCTGACGATGACGCTGAAACGAGTGAAGAAGAGTAAAAGACTGTACAGAGGAGATCGCCTGATCTCCTTTTTTGTTGCTTGGGCAAAATAGTTAAGTGAGTCTTCCGTTGGGTTGTAGATCTTTAGTTGGTTTTCTGAAAACAATCTCCTTTTTTCATCTTTTACCAATTCGAGTTGACAAATGTTCTGCTTTAAGGTATCATATTGTTCGGGCACCTCTTTTAGAGGTCGGGGGCTCCCTAGTTACTAGGGAGCTATTTTTGTTTTTCAGGAAGTTTTTCTTGAAAAGTCGTTATCCATAAGGGTCTTGTTTTCTATCTCCCCTCGTAGCCAACAAGGCCTTGAGCATTTTAGAAAGAGGAATCTATGTCTACGAAATATATTTTTGTAACTGGTGGTGTGGTGTCGTCTATTGGGAAAGGGATTGTCGCAGCGAGTCTGGGCCGTCTCTTGAAAAATCGTGGTCTAAAAGTGACTATTCAGAAGTTTGACCCTTATATCAATATCGATCCGGGAACCATGAGTCCTTACCAGCACGGAGAAGTCTTTGTGACAGATGATGGAGCTGAGACCGATTTGGACTTGGGTCACTATGAACGTTTCATCGATATCAATCTCAACAAATATTCCAACGTGACAACTGGTAAAATTTACAGTGAAGTTCTTCGTAAAGAACGCCGTGGAGAATACCTTGGGGCAACTGTTCAAGTCATTCCTCATATCACAGATGCTTTGAAGGAAAAAATCAAGCGTGCAGCTGTAACGACCGACTCTGATGTCATTATCACAGAGGTTGGTGGAACCGTTGGGGATATCGAATCCTTGCCATTCCTAGAGGCCCTTCGTCAGATGAAGGCAGATGTGGGGGCAGATAATGTCATGTACATCCATACAACCTTGCTTCCTTATCTCAAGGCTGCTGGTGAGATGAAGACCAAGCCGACTCAGCATTCTGTAAAAGAATTGCGCGGTTTGGGAATCCAGCCAAATATGTTGGTCATTCGTACAGAAAAACCAGCTGGTCAGGGAATTAAAAATAAACTAGCTCAGTTTTGTGACGTAGCTCCAGAAGCCGTTATCGAGTCTTTGGATGTTGAGCACCTTTACCAAATTCCATTGAATTTACAGGCGCAAGGCATGGACCAAATTGTTTGTGACCATTTGAAATTAGACGCACCAGTAGCGGATATGACAGAATGGTCAGCCATGGTGGACAAGGTCATGAACCTGAAAAAACAAGTCAAGATCTCCCTCGTTGGTAAGTATGTGGAGTTGCAAGATGCCTACATCTCTGTGGTTGAAGCTTTGAAACACTCTGGGTATGCCAACGACGCAGAAGTGAAGATAAATTGGATCAATGCCAATGATGTGACAGCAGAGAATGTAGCAGAGCTCTTGTCTGATGCGGACGGAATCATCGTACCAGGTGGTTTCGGTCAACGTGGTACGGAAGGGAAAATCCAAGCCATTCGCTATGCGCGTGAAAATGATGTTCCTATGTTGGGAGTCTGCTTGGGAATGCAGTTGACTTGTATCGAGTTTGCTCGTCACGTTTTGGGTCTTGAAGGTGCCAATTCTGCAGAACTTGCACCAGAAACAAAATACCCTATCATTGATATCATGCGTGACCAGGTTGATGTTGAAGATATGGGTGGAACCCTTCGTTTGGGACTTTATCCATCTAAGTTGAAACGTGGTTCTAAAGCAGCGGCTGCTTATCATAATCAAGAAGTGGTGCAACGCCGTCACCGTCACCGTTATGAGTTTAACAACGCCTTTCGTGAACAGTTTGAGGCAGCAGGTTTTGTCTTCTCAGGTGTTTCTCCAGACAATCGTTTGGTCGAAATTGTGGAAATTCCTGAAAATAAATTCTTTGTGGCTTGTCAGTATCACCCTGAACTTTCCAGTCGTCCGAACCGTCCAGAAGAACTCTACACTGCCTTTGTTACTGCAGCGGTTGAAAATAGTAACTAGTTATCTTCTAATCTCTGAGAATAATCTCAGAGGTTTTTTAATTCATTCAGGAACTCAGGCGCTTGGCAATAAGAATTAGACTCACTGAGGGAAGAGATTTTCCTTGCTAGTATACGGCTTCCCTATTTGTCCTAGAGCCCTTTTTGTGTTACAATGAATGGTATGAAAGCTAAGAAATTATGGATGACTGGCTTGACTGTGGCTGGTCTAAGTGCCCTTGCTTTGGGTGCCAAAAAAGCAGCAGATAACCACAAGCTCATGAAGACTCAAGAAGAGTTGACCGCTATCGTGCGCGAACTTTTCTCAGATATGGGTGAGATTGCGACTCTCTATGTTCAAGTCTACGAAAGTAGCCTAGAGCGACTTGTCGGAGGAGTCATTTTCGAGGATGGTCGTCACTATACCTTTGTCTATGAAAATGAAGACCTGGTCTATGAGGAGGAAGTCTTATGATTACTCCCAATAGTATAGAAGAACTAGCAGGTTTTGTCGAGCAAGATGGCAAGAAGGTCTTCCTTTTTGTGGCGGACTGGTGTGGCGATTGTCGTTATATCTATCCATCCTTGCCAGAGATTGAGGAAACCAATCCAGAGTTCACATTTATTCGAGTGGACCGAGACCAGTACATGGATCTGGCCAAACTCTGGGATGTGTACGGCATTCCTAGCCTTGTTGTGCTAGAAAAGGACAAGGAAATCGGCCGATTTGTCAATCGTGACCGTAAAAGCAAGCAACAAATTAACGACTTTTTAGCAGGACTGAAATAGGAGAAAAAGGAAACAATGATTTTTACATATAATAAAGAGCATGTCGGCGATGTCCTTATGGTTATCGTGAAAAACAGCGGAGATGCCAAGTTGGACGTGGAGCGCAAAGGCAATATTGCCCGTGTTTTCCTCAAAGAAAATGGGGAAACAGTGGCGTGGAATATTTTCGAAGTTTCAAGTTTGTTTGAAATTGCAGAGCGCGGTCAAGTCTTTTTGACAGATGAGCAAGTCGCTCGTTTGAACCAAGAATTACATGCAGAAGGATTTGCAGAAGAAATTGTCAATGACAAGGAACCTAAGTTTGTTGTTGGTGAAATTGTTGAGATGGTAGCTCATCCTGATAGTGATCACCTCAACATCTGCCAAGTTGCAGTCGCAAGTGACAAGACAGTGCAAATCGTTGCAGGAGCACCTAATGCGCGTGTTGGGTTGAAAACCATTGTAGCTCTTCCTGGAGCGATGATGCCAAAAGGCAATCTCATTTTTCCAGGCGAGCTTCGTGGTGAAAAGAGTTTTGGCATGATGTGTAGCCCTCGTGAATTGCATCTACCAAATGCTCCACAAAAACGTGGGGTTATTGAATTATCAGAAGATCAAGTTGTCGGAACTCCATTTGACCCAGCCAAACACTGGACTGCCTAGGAAATTGTCAGTATTTAATAGACCAGATAGGGGGATAAGATGGCGAAAAATGTAGTGATTACAGGAGCGACCTCAGGAATCGGTGAAGCGATTGCGCGTGCTTATCTGGAGCAGGGGGAGAATGTCGTTCTAACAGGGCGACGGACAGATAGACTAGAGGCCCTCAAGTCAGAGTTTGCAGCAACCTATCCAAATCAAACAGTTTGGATCTTTCCACTGGATGTGACGGATATGACCATGGTCAAGACTGTCTGCTCCGATATTTTGGAAACGATAGGGCAGATTGATATTTTGGTCAATAATGCTGGACTGGCTCTTGGTTTAGCTCCCTATCAAGACTATGAAGAATTGGATATGCTGACCATGTTGGATACCAATGTCAAAGGTTTGATGGCAGTTACTCGCTGTTTCTTGCCAGCCATGGTAAAAGCCAATCAGGGTCACATTATCAACATGGGGTCAACCGCAGGAATTTATGCCTATGCGGGAGCCGCTGTTTACTCGGCCACTAAGGCAGCAGTTAAGACTTTTTCAGATGGATTGCGAATCGATACCATCGCAACGGATATCAAGGTGACCACCATTCAGCCAGGGATTGTCGAAACAGATTTCTCTACAGTTCGTTTTCACGGTGACAAAGAGCGTGCTGCGACCGTCTATCAGGGAATTGAGGCCTTGCAAGCTCAGGATATTGCAGATACAGTGATCTATGTGACCAGTCAGCCTCGTCGTGTGCAGATTACAGATATGACTATTATGGCCAATCAACAGGCGACAGGTTTCATGGTTCATAAAAAATAAAAAATTTCTTCGAAAAGTTACAAATTTCTGTAACTTTTTTTGATTCCTTACGAATAGATAAGTAGGAGGAAGAAAATATGTATAATAAAGTTATCATGATCGGGCGCTTGACGTCTACACCAGAATTGCACAAAACAAACAACGACAAGTCAGTGGCGCGAGCAACTATCGCTGTGAACCGTCGTTACAAAGACCAAAACGGGGAACGTGAAGCTGACTTTGTCAATCTTGTTCTTTGGGGGAAATTGGCTGAAACCTTGGCAAGCTACGCAACTAAAGGTAGTCTTATCTCTGTGGATGGAGAACTTCGTACCCGTCGCTTTGAGAAAAAGGGCCAGATGAACTATGTGACTGAAGTCCTTGCCACAGGATTCCAACTTTTGGAAAGCCGCGCCCAACGGGCTATGCGTGAAAATAACGCAGGACAGGATTTGGCAGATTTGGTCTTGGAAGAGGAAGAATTGCCATTTTAAACATTGAAAAGTCTGAGTTGGTCTCAGGCTTTTTTATATTGAGAAAGTCAGACTTTTTTCTTGACTATTTCTGACCAAGTGATACAATAGAACTATGAATTAGCACTCAGATACAAAGAGTGCTAATAATATGTAGTTCATCATGGAGGAAAACAGATGTTGAAACCATTAGGAGACCGTGTGGTCTTGAAAATCGAAGAAAAAGAACAAACTGTTGGAGGCTTTGTCCTTGCAGGCTCAGCCCAAGAAAAAACAAAAACAGCCCAAGTTGTAGCTACTGGACAAGGTGTTCGTACCTTGAATGGTGACTTGGTTGCTCCAAGCGTTAAGCCTGGAGACCGTGTCTTAGTTGAAGCTCATGCAGGTATTGATGTCAAAGATGGCGATGAAAAGTACATCATCGTTGGCGAAGCTAACATTTTGGCCATCATTGAAGAATAGAAGGAGAAAGTAAGTATGTCAAAAGAAATTAAATTTTCATCTGATGCTCGTTCAGCTATGGTTCGTGGTGTCGATATCCTTGCAGACACTGTTAAAGTAACCTTAGGACCAAAAGGTCGTAATGTTGTGTTGGAAAAATCATTTGGCTCACCTTTGATTACCAATGACGGTGTGACCATTGCCAAAGAAATTGAACTAGAAGACCATTTTGAAAACATGGGTGCCAAATTGGTATCAGAAGTAGCTTCAAAAACCAATGATATCGCAGGTGACGGAACGACAACTGCAACTGTTTTGACCCAAGCAATCGTCCGCGAAGGAATCAAAAACGTCACTGCAGGTGCCAACCCAATCGGCATTCGTCGTGGGATTGAAGCAGCAGTTGCCGCAGCTGTAGAAGCCTTGAAAAACAATGCCATTCCAGTTGCTAATAAAGAAGCCATCGCTCAGGTTGCTGCTGTATCTTCTCGTTCTGAAAAAGTCGGCGAATACATCTCTGAAGCTATGGAAAAAGTTGGTAAAGACGGTGTCATCACTATCGAAGAGTCACGTGGTATGGAAACGGAACTTGAAGTCGTGGAAGGAATGCAGTTTGACCGCGGTTACCTTTCACAGTACATGGTGACAGATAGCGAAAAAATGGTGGCTGACCTTGAAAATCCATACATTTTGATTACCGATAAGAAGATTTCAAATATCCAAGAAATCTTGCCACTCCTAGAAAGCATTCTTCAAAGCAACCGTCCTCTCTTGATTATTGCGGATGATGTGGATGGTGAAGCTCTTCCGACTCTTGTATTGAACAAGATTCGTGGAACCTTCAACGTAGTAGCAGTTAAGGCACCTGGTTTTGGTGATCGCCGTAAAGCGATGCTTGAAGATATCGCTATCTTGACAGGTGGAACAGTTATCACAGAAGATCTTGGTCTTGAGTTGAAAGATGCGACTATTGAGGCGCTTGGTCAAGCGGCGAGAGTAACTGTGGACAAAGATAGTACGGTTATCGTAGAAGGTGCTGGAAATCCTGAAGCTATTTCTCACCGTGTTGCAGTTATCAAGTCTCAAATCGAAACCACAACCTCTGAATTTGACCGTGAAAAATTGCAAGAACGCTTGGCAAAATTGTCAGGTGGTGTCGCAGTCATCAAGGTCGGAGCTGCAACTGAAACTGAGTTGAAAGAAATGAAACTCCGCATTGAAGATGCCCTCAACGCTACTCGTGCAGCTGTTGAAGAAGGAATCGTTGCTGGTGGCGGAACAGCTCTTGTAAATGTCATTCCAGCCGTAGCTGATTTGGAATTGACAGGAGATGAAGCGACAGGACGCAATATTGTTCTCCGTGCCTTGGAAGAACCTGTTCGTCAAATCGCTCACAATGCGGGATTCGAAGGTTCTATTGTTATTGACCGCTTGAAGAATGCAGAAGTTGGTACAGGCTTCAACGCAGCAACTGGCGAATGGGTCAACATGATTGAAGAAGGAATCATTGACCCAGTGAAAGTGAGCCGTTCAGCCCTTCAAAATGCAGCATCTGTAGCCAGCTTGATCTTGACAACAGAAGCAGTCGTAGCCAATAAACCAGAACCAGTAGCCCCAGCTCCAGCAATGGATCCAAGCATGATGGGCGGTATGATGTAAGCTTTCTGTAGAAAGCAACTTATAAAAAACACAAAAGGAGGGAATGCCTACCCCTCCTTTTTATGATATTCACTTCTAAATAGATTTGAGCTCTCCTAACTTATATGATAAAATAAGACTATAAAAAGGAGAAGAACATGATCGATGTAGAAGAAATTCTGAGCAAGATGAATCTCAATCAGAAGATTAATTATGACCGTGTCATGCAGAAAATGGTTCAGGTTTGGGGAAAAAATGAGCAACGTCCCACTATTCTCATGCATGTTTGCTGTGCTCCTTGTAGTACCTACACCCTAGAGTATCTGACCAAGTACGCTGATGTGACCATCTATTTTGCCAATTCCAATATCCATCCTAAGGCAGAATACCACAAGAGAGCTTACGTCACCAAGAAATTTGTCAGTGATTTCAATGAGAGGACAGGAAATACGGTCCAGTATTTAGAAGCGCCTTATGAACCCAATGAATACCGGAAGTTAGTCAGAGGACTGGAAGAAGAACCCGAAGGTGGCGATCGTTGCAAGGTTTGTTTTGATTACCGTTTGGATAAAACAGCACAGGTAGCTATGGACTTGGGCTTTGACTACTTTGGTTCAGCCTTGACCATCAGTCCTCATAAGAATTCTCAAACCATCAACAGCATCGGAATCGATGTGCAAAAGATTTACACCACCCACTATCTTCCAAGTGATTTCAAGAAAAATCAAGGCTACAAACGTTCAGTGGAGATGTGCGAGGAGTATGATATCTATCGTCAATGTTATTGTGGATGCGTCTATGCAGCTCAAGCTCAGAACATTGATCTTGTTCAGGTTAAGAAGGATGCCACAGCTTTTTTGCTGGATAAGGATGTTGAAAAAGACTATTCCCACATCAAGTTTACTGTTACTAAATTAGATATATAGCAATCAACCCAGCTGAAAAGCTGAGTTTTTCAAATAAAAAAACCGGGGCTTTCACCCCAGCTTGACAACTTTACCGATTCTTTAGTTCTATGTAGCGTTTGTACCAAATGTTGACATAGGCCTCTGAGAAAGGACCGCGTCCATTGTTAATCCAATCAACAAGGATTTTAACATGCTCTTTCAAAATATAGTCTAAATCATCAGAATACTTCATTTTGCGTTTATGGCGCTCGTACTCTTCAACGTCCAAGAGACGCTTTTCACCATCAGTGAAAACCTTGACATCCAAATCATAATCAATGTATTTCAGGGCTTCCTCATCTAGATAGTAGGGGCTGGCCATATTGCAATAGTAGGAAATCCCATTATCACGAATCATGGCAATGATATTAAACCAATATTTTTTGTGAAAGTAAACAATAGCCGGTTCTCGAGTCACCCAACGACGACCGTCACTTTCGGTAACAAGTGTGTGGTCGTTGACGCCGATAATAGCGTTCTCTGTTGTTTTTAGTACCATGGTGTCTCGCCAAGTACGGTGAAGACTCCCATCATGCTTATAACTTTGAATTGTAATAAAGTCGCCTTCTTTTGGAAGTTTCATAACTAACCAACTTTCTACAATTTATAAGTTTATCGTCTACTATTATATCATAAATTGGTCTAATCTTTTTGAATTTTACATGAAAATGTTAAAGATATTCTCTGAGAGCGTTTGCTATATCCGAAAAATCATAGCCTTTTCTAGCTAGGACTTGAGTTAAACGTTGCTTTAGTTCGTAACCTTCATACTTTCGAGCATACTTAGCATATTGTTTGTCTAGCTCTTTAAAAATGAGTTCTTGAGTCGTTTCTTGGTCGACTTGACTGTCCAAGTCATCAAAGGCACTTTTAGCATCGGGATAGGAGAAGCCCTTGTTAGTCAAGTTTTGGATAATCTTATCTTGCAAAGCGCGAGCAGGAAGCTTTCCGGTGTATTTTTTAAGCAGTTTCTCAGCTACACGTTGAGCAACTTCTGTATAGTCAAAATCCTTTAAAACCTCTTCAATAGTTGATTTGGCAATCCCTTTTTGAGACAGTTTTTGAGCTAGCACATAAGGTCCCTTATCTCCAGAAAGTTGATTTGCATTGATGATAGAGTAGGCATACTGACGATCATTAATCCAGTTATCTTCTTTAAGGTTAGCAATAACTTGACTAGTGATTTTTTCATCAAGATCATACTTTTTCAGATACTCACGAACTTCCTTTTCGGTTCGAGCTTTAAATGATAGATGGTAGAGGGCGAGATTCTTACCATAAGAAAACTGAGCAAAGCCCTGTATCTCGATTAATTCTTCCTTGCTAACCACCTTATCTTTAGACAACATAAAACGGACAATGGTATCTTCCGTGATATAAGAGGTTTGCTGTCCATCTAGTTCCATTAAGTAGAGGCGTTTTTTCTTTTCAAGTTTTGTGATTTTCATAGTTCTATTATACCCTAAAATGTGATAAGATAGGGGTATGAATCTGAAAGTCAAACAAAAAATACCTTTAAAAATCAAGCGGATGGGTATCAATGGTGAGGGAATCGGTTTCTACCAGAAAACCCTCGTTTTTGTACCAGGCGCCCTCAAGGGAGAAGATATCTATTGTCAGATTACTTCTATTAAACGTAACTTTGTTGAAGCCAAATTACTAAAGGTTAATAAGAAGTCTAAATTTCGAGTCGTACCAGCTTGTACGATTTATAATGAATGTGGTGGTTGCCAAATCATGCACCTCCACTACGATAAACAGTTAGAGTTCAAAACGGATTTGCTCCACCAAGCCCTGAAAAAATTTGCTCCTGCAGGATATGAAAACTATGAAATCCGTCCAACTATCGGAATGCAGGAACCAAAGTACTACCGTGCTAAGCTTCAATTCCAGACTCGGAAATTTAAAAATCAGGTCAAGGCAGGTTTGTATGCGCAAAACTCTCATTATCTCGTAGAGTTAAAAGACTGCTTGGTGCAAGATAAGGAAACCCAAGTGATTGCGAATCGCCTAGCTGAACTTCTTACTTACCATCAAATCCCCATCACCGATGAGAGAAAAACGCTCGGTGTTCGCACCATCATGGTACGCAGAGCAAGAAAAACGGGGCAAGTTCAGATTATCATTGTCACAAATCGCCAGCTTAATTTAAATCAACTGGTCAAAGATTTAGTCAATGATTTTCCAGAAGTTGTCACGGTTGCTGTCAATACAAATACAGCAAAAACAAGTGAAATCTATGGTGAAAAGACGGAAATTATCTGGGGCCAAGAGAGTATTCAAGAAGGAGTACTCGACTATGAGTTTTCTCTTTCCCCTCGAGCTTTTTATCAGCTTAATCCTGAGCAGACAGAAATTCTCTATAGTGAAGCAGTTAAGGCTCTGGATGTCAGCAAAGAGGATCATCTGATCGATGCCTATTGCGGTGTTGGGACGATTGGATTTGCCTTCGCAAATAAGGTCAAGAGTCTCAGAGGAATGGATATTATTCCAGAAGCCATTGAAGATGCCAAGCGAAATGCTCAAAAAATGGGGTTTGACAATACCCATTACGAAGCGGGGACAGCAGAAGAGATTATTCCACGCTGGTATCAAGAAGGCTACCGAGCAGATGCCCTGATAGTCGACCCTCCTCGTACAGGCTTAGATGATAAGCTACTGGATACCATTCTGACCTATGTTCCAGACAAAATGGTCTATGTATCCTGCAATGTTTCGACCTTGGCACGAGATTTGGTTAAGCTGGTAAAAGTTTATGATATCCAGTATATCCAGTCGGTCGATATGTTTCCCCACACTGCACGAACAGAAGCAGTGGTTAAGTTAGTAAAAAAAGATAGAGCTCTAAGACATAAAAAACAAGCAAGATACGAATCAAAGAAAAAAAGTATAACGGATAATTAATTAGTATAGGAAGAAATTATTATATAGAAATAATAGAGCACAGAGGAGTAAGTTAAATGTCATTAAAAGAAAATCTAAATAAATATGACTATTTAAAAGAAATTTGCAAATTTTCAGATTTAACAAATGTAAACATAAAACAATTGATAAAAGGGGTATCAAATGACGAGAAAAAATTGTGGGCAATGTTTGCTAGGAAAAAGAGAGGCTTGAATAACGATAATTTTGATTTGGAACAGATTTGCGTACAAGTTGGGAGTAGTATTAACATATACTCTGAGTTAAGAGGAATATTAAGATGTATGATTTCTGAACCAAAAAAAGAAGAAGTTTCTACAGAATTTACGGTTGATGCATATATGTTCACTACATTCATGGATAAAGACAGTATCAAGTACAGATCTATCTATAATGAATTCGAAGATTTTATTATTTATGAAATTATTGCTGAAAAATACTTAGCTAATATAGATTATGGAGACTATGATAAAATCAACTATTCGGAAGTGAAATTTGCGCTTGAACATCGTGCTTATTTATGGAATCCTGCCCCATCAACACATGGAAATAAAGAACGAGAAATACTCGCAACTTTTAAAACAAGAAAAGAGAACAAAGAGAAAGAAATTGAAAATTTTTTTGTAGACTGAAAAAAGTCCTTGACAAAGGCGGAAAAGTAGGTATAATAGAAAGAGTTGAAAAGCTCAAGGTCCGTTGGTCAAGGGGTTAAGACACCGCCTTTTCACGGCGGTAACACGGGTTCGAATCCCGTACGGACTATGGTGTATTGCGGTTAAAAAAACTTGAAAAAAGTTTCAAAAA
>NZ_ALKH01000009.1:0-36997 GCF_000286475.1 Streptococcus sp. BS35b | reverse complement strand
TACAATTTCTGTGTGCTATTTGGAATGGCAAACTCTGTCACATCCGTATAGCACTTTTCCATTGGCCTTGATGCTTCAAACTGACGTTGAACCAGGTTATCTGCTTTCTTGCCAACGTCTCCTTTATGAGAAGAATATTTTCGTTTCTGTCGCATTTTAGCTTGTAAATTGAGTACTTTCATCAAGCGTTGAACTCTTTTATGATTTACTAGATATCCACGATTTCTTAGTTCTAAATGAATCCGACGATAACCATAGTTGCCTTTATGGTCATTATAAATGGCCTGAATTTCGGTTTTAAGTTCTTGATCTTTATCAACCCCATCCAGTTGCTTCAACTGATAATAGTAAGTTGAGCGAGCTAAACGAGCTGTTTCAAGAAGTAAATCTAGTCGAAATCCTCCTGAAACCATTTCTCTAACTGTCTCTGCCTTTCTCGCTCTAAGGCCTCGTCCCTTTCCTCTAACTCTTTTAACTTTTTTAGGTAGGCCACCTCGGTCCGTAAGCGTTCATTCTCCTCTTGAAGTCGCTCTAGTTCTGTCATTTCTTCCCAGGTTTTCTTCCGTTTACGTCCCATTTTAGCAGGTCTCCCTCTTATTTTCTCAACAATAGTATACCCGTTTTTCTTGTATTGTGCCAGCCAATTTGGAAGTAATCCACTACTTGGAAGAGCATAATCCAGAGATACGCTTAGTTGCGATTGTCCCTCAAGTTGGACTTTATCAATGATTTCTTGTTTTAATTCAGGAGAATAGTAACGATTCTTCTCCTTTTTAACGATTTCTATCCCGTAACGATCAATCAATTTAATCATGTACTGAAGATTAGAAATGTTTATCCCAAATTTATTTGAAAGCTTCTCTAAGCTATATCCTTGTTTTCTAAGTTCATAGATCTGAACTTTATCATCATAAGTTAATTTCATAATAAAAACACCCCAAAAGTTAGATTTTTTCTGTCTAACTTTTGGGGTGCAGTTCACTGGGGCTGGTCTTTATTTTTCGATAATTTTGTGTCCAATCAACTGGCGGTAACAAATCTGTTTATTGTTTTTAGCATCGTTGATGATCTGGAGAATG
This sequence comes from Streptococcus sp. BS35b, assembly GCF_000286475.1. Taxonomy (NCBI): domain Bacteria; kingdom Bacillati; phylum Bacillota; class Bacilli; order Lactobacillales; family Streptococcaceae; genus Streptococcus; species Streptococcus sp. BS35b. The sequence continues at coordinate 35,918 of NZ_ALKH01000009.1, read as the reverse complement.
GTTTCAAAGGAAACGCGCCCGAGTTCCAGACTATTGATATCGACATAAGCTACGAGGTCAAGTCGAGGATTGACAGAGTCGAAACTCAAGACAGGAACAGTTAACTGATGCTTACTGATGTAGTCACAAACTCCTTCTGCTAGGAGACTATCGGTTGTGATGATAGCGTCAATCTGCGGATCGTGATTGAACAGAAGTTCACTGAATTGATAACCTTTTTCTTCTAGAAATTCGGTCGCAAAGTAGGTTAAGTTGGTATCAATCGGAAGTTGGTGTTGTTTGAGTGCGGACTCATAGCCAGTTAGACGATCTTGCGTTACGAAGAGTCGCTTTGTACCCCCGATGAAGGCAATTCGTTTGCATCCTTTTTTGATGAAATACTCTGTTGCATCAAAGCCAGCTTGTACATTGTCATTATCAACAAGAGGGATAAAGGGTGAAGTAGATTTTCCGAGAATTAGGAAAGGGAACTGCTCATCGGCTACTAGTTTGACCAGAGGGTCTTCTTCTTCAGCGTAGAGGAAAATCAAACCGTCAACACGCTTGCCATAAACCATCTGAGAAATCGCATTGAGACGTTCTTTCTCATCTTTTCCTGTTGCAATCTGAATAGCGTAGTGGTTTTCAGACGCGACTTGGGCAATCCCTCGTAGGACAGATGGGAAGAAAGGATTTTGGTAAAAGGCATCCGAGTCATCAGGAAGCACCAGGCCGATAACCTGAGTATAGCTACTTACCAAGCTACGAGCATTGAGGTTGGGATGGTAGTTGAGTTCCTTCATAGCCTTGCGAACTCGTTTTTTGGTTTCATCACTAATCGTTGATTTATTTTGAATGACGCGGGTAACAGTGGAAGGTGAGACACCTGCTGCCTTAGCCACATCTTTAATCGTCACGGGCATAAAAATCTCCTATTTATGATAATCTGGATCACGGAAATGTGTCTTGTAAAAAATAGTGACCAGATAAAGAACAAAAAGAATGTTTTGTACAGTGATAAGGGTTGACATATTTTGGCCAAAAAGTCCCAAAATAAGCGTAATCAGAGTGGGTAATCCTAAACAGTTCAAGATAAAATGGTAGCACTCTTTAAAGGTCCTAAATGAAAAGAGGCGTGATTTTTTGGTGATATAAAGGAGAAGACTAGCTCCAAGAGAGACAATGAAGAAATTCAATCCAAAGAGGAAGCTAGCACCAAGAACGAGAAAGAGACTGATATAGACCCGATTTTGTTGGTACCAATCTTTAGAAATGGCCTGGGTTAGATCTTCCTTACTCTGGAAACTCCCCGTTTGAATCGCGTGGTAGCGAATGCGAGTCAATTCCTTACTTTCCTTACTGATGACGAGTTCTTCCGTATCAAAATGAAGTTGTAGGTCCTTTGGCAATTCTTTGCTTTGGCTTGGGCCAATCAAAAGAGAAGGCTGCCGATTCTTCGTACCTGAGTAGTTCAGCTTTCCATCAACGATTTGTGCATTCTCTGACAAGTCCATGATGGCTTCATCTGTCAGTGGAGTGTAGACATTATCGATAAAGGTATCCAGTGGATACGTTTCCTGTGAGCTGTTTTGAATGGCAATCGGAACCATAGACAAGCTGATGAGGAAAATGCTCGTAAAGAGAAGCTGAAACCAGTTGAGGCCGAAACGTTTTGATAGGGGCTTACGAAATCCCCAGATACTAGAGAAATACGAGAATGGATATGGAAGCATAGGCATCTTTCTAAAAGTGTTTTCTATATGAGTATTATTATATAGAGAAATGTGCTTTATTTCAAGTCTAGGAGATAAATTGCTTGTTGTTGCAAGAATATTATTTACAGTAACAATTTCTAATACTCAATGAAAATCAAAGAGCAAACTAGGAAGCTAGTAGCAGGTTGCTCAAAGCACAGCTTTGAGGTTGGAGATAAAGCTGACGTGGTTTGAAGAGATTTTCGAAGAGTATAAAATGAAAAAGGGTGGCGGGGATAAATTATCCCTTGTCGCCACCACTTGTAAGTCCTGAAACAAAGTTCTTTTGTAGGAAGAAGAAGAGAATACAGATTGGAAGGGCGATGAGGATAGCACCTGCTGAGAAGTAGGCGATCTTCATGTTTTTCACATTGCTAACGAAGGTCTGGAGACCAACGGCAACAGTAAAGTATTCTTTCTCACGAAGCAAGAAACTAGAGAGGATGTAATCCCCGAAAGGTCCCATGAAGGCCCAGAGGGCTTGTACAGCCACCATTGGGCGAACGAGCGGAAGGACAATTTGCCAGAAGCGACGGAAGTGTCCTGCACCATCTAGTTTTGCAGATTCGTCAAGAGACATTGGTACGGTATCGAAGTAACCTTTCATGAGCCAAGCATTCATCGGAATACCTCCACCGACGTAGAGGAAGATGAGGAACCAGCTATGGTTAAGGGCGTTCAACATAAGCGCCATAACGAAGAAGGCGGTCAATGCGGCCATGGTTGGCACCATTTGGATAATCAAGAAGAAGACCAAACTTTGTTTACGAGCCAAGAAGTTGTAACGGCTGTAGGCATAACCAGCCAGTACGATGATACTTGTTTGAACAGCCATTGTGATAAAGGCAATAATCAAAGTATTAAGGTACCAAGTACCGTACAAGGTTTCGGTGAAGAGCCCTTTAAAGTTATCAAAATTGAAGTCGATGTTAGTATCTAGTTTAAAGGCTGCGACGTTACCTGCTTTAAAGGCTGACATGATGGTAATCAAAAGTGGATAGATAATGACGATTGATAAGCCAATCAAGTAGAGGTAAGTGAGGGTTTGAGTCAGTCTACGTTTGAGTTTGATTGAGTTATTCATCTTAGACGTCCTCCATATCAAATGCGTGTAGTTTCTTGAATGCGATCATAGAGATAGAGATGACAATGATTGAGATAATCAAGGTAACAGCTGCCGCCATAGAGTATTGAGGAGATGTACCTGTTGTCAAACGGTAAATCCATGAAATCAAGATATCAGTTGAACCGGCTCCACCTCCGACAGTACCAGGACCTCCACCATTAAAGAGATACATAATAGAGAAGTTGTTAAAGTTGAAGGTGTATTGGCTAATCAATGTTGGAGCTGCAACAGCTAAAATCATAGGGAAAGTGATGTTGCGGAATTTTTGCCAAGCATTAGCACCATCGATGTAAGCCGCTTCGTAGAGGTCGTTAGGAATAGACTGCAAGATACCCAAGGTCAAAACGTAGATGTATGGGAATCCTAGCCAGCCTTGCATCATAATCAAGGCAACCTTAGTCCAAGTTGGATTTGTTTTCCAAGGGATAAGAGCTCCATCTAGGAAAGGAAGGACCTTAGACAAAAGAGGCAAGACTTGGGTGTTGATGGCACCGACACTATCATTAAACATGTTTGAGAATGTCAAGATAGTGATGAAGGCTGGAACAGCCCAAGGAAGAAGGAAAATAACACCGAAGATACGTTTTCCTTTGATAAATGGTTGGTTGGCAATGATTGCTGTAAAGATACCAATGACAATCTGCAAGGTAGAAGCAGCCAAGGCCCAAATAATGGTCCAAGAAAGAACAGAACCAAAGGCTGAACGGAAGGTACTCAAACTCCAGATGTTAGTGAAGTTCGTCAAACCAACCCAGTCCAACAATTTGTTTGGTGGCAAGTGTTGGAAGTCGTAGTTAGTAAAGGCAATCATCAAGGTTACGATAACAGGGAAGATAATTGCAAATGTCATCGCTACATATGATGGGATGATTAAAAGGTATGGGAATCCATTCTCATAAATACCTTTAATCATATCCTTGAAGGTACGAGCCACAGGAATACCGTTGTTGATACGTTTAGCAGTCGTATATGCATCCTTGATATTAAAGATGTAAAAGAGCAAGTAAACGACAACAAAGATAGAATGAAAAGCACCACGAATCAGCATAAAAAGTGAATTATCACGACCAGGTTTGTCACCAAGTGTGATCAAATTGCTCAATTCAGGGCTTGCAAGTGTTAGAAAATACAGAACAAATAGAACAGTAACACCAAGAAAAATAAATCCTTTAGCTTTTTGTTTGTTATAGATTTGTCCTAAACCAGGAATGATTGACAGCAAGGCTGCTTTGCGAGGCTGTTGTTTTTCCATGATTACTCCTTTCATAGGATGCGAGATAAAACTCGGATTCGATTGTAAGATACGTGCGTATGATAATAGGCGTATCTATAAATTCAAAGGGGGATTTTGCTTCCACCCCCCTTGAACAAATCAATTATTCACCAAATTTTTGTTTGATTGTTTCCTTGATTAATGTTACAGCATCGTTAGCAGCTGTTTTCGCATCTTTCTTACCACTTACAGCTTCAAAGAGCATAGTTTTCGCTGGATCCCAAACAGCTGACATTTGTGAGATGTTTGGCATTGGTTGAGCGTTCTTGAACTGTTTGATAACAGATGTTGTCAACTCATCGTTTTTGCCTTCAGCATAAGTACGAGCTTCAGTATTAGCTGGGATTTCGTTAGTAGTATCGTAGAATGCTTTTTGTTGTTCAGTTGATACAAGGAAGTCTACAAATTTTTGAGCTCCTTCAAGGTTCTTAGTGCTTGCTGGGATAACCCAAGCTTTACCACCACCAAATGTTTCATAGTTTTTACCGTTTGGAAGAGTTGGGATAGTTGCAACACCGTAGTTTACTTTAGCATCTTTGAATGCTTGAGCTTTCCAAGGACCATCGATGATAGCAGCAGTTTTACCTTCTTGGAATTGAGTTTGGATTAAGTTTGGAGCTCCTTCAGTATCTTGCATACCTTTAGGCCATTTTTCATACCAAGATTTAGCATAGTTGATAGCTGTAATTGAACCTTCGTTTGCAAGTCCGATATCTTTAGGATCTTTACCGTTTTGACCAAATACATAACCACCATTACCAGCAAGAAGTCCGTAAGTGTAGTAGAAGTTTGTCCAGTCAGCTAGGAAGGCAGTAGTTTTGCCATCTTCACCAGCGAAAGCGTATTTGCTGTCTTTAGCAAGTTCTTCTAGCTCAGCAAAAGTTTTTGGAGCTTCTTTTAGCAAGTCTTTGTTGTAGTACATTACGAGAGACTCGATAACGGCTGGAGCACCATAGACTTTACCACCAACAGTTACAAGAGATTTAGTAGTATCGTCTGTTTTCGCACCATCGCTAAGAGTTACTTCTGAAAGTTGTCCGTCAGTACCAAGGCTACCTACACGGTCGTATGGAGCCATCATAACATCAGGGGCTTTACCAGATTGGTTGTCAAGTGAAAGGTTATCAAGACCACCCATTTGGTCACCTGTTTTGATAGTAACTTTTACGCCAGATTCTTTTTCATAAGCTTTTGCAGCAGATTCAGCGAAGGCTTTATATTGGTCTTCGACGTAGAAAGTAAGTTCTTTTGCTTCTGAAGAGCTAGTATCAGCAGCTTTGTCAGCAGATTTGCTTCCGCAAGCTACCAAGAGCAAGCTAGCTAGAGTAGCAGTTCCGAGCACAGCAGCGCTCTTCATGAATTTAGATGACATAGTGTATTCCTCCTAAAGAATAACAGTTATAATTTATTCGGGAAACGCAAACGTTTTCCTTTATGAGCTTAGTATAGCACAAATAGAAAACGGTTGCAAGGTTTTTTTGAAAAAATTTTAAAAAATTTTTAAGGTTTGGAAGTAGATATGATTATCTTTAATAGGAAGAAAATATCCTAAACGCTGATTTTCTTATTTTGTGAAAACCAAGGGAAACGATTGCGTTAATTTAGCCCAATTTTCAGAAAATATAGGAGATGTTCGGAATGAATTATCTTAAATCAGAAAATCTTTAAAAATTTTTTTGCTTATTTCATAAAATATCAGTGGGAATAAGTTTTAGTTAGATAAAAATAATTCAAAAAATTTTTTAAAAACGCTTGCATTTGTCTTTGAAATACGCTATACTTAATTCAACGCAAACGTTTGCGTCTTGATTCCGCAACGTTTTATAACAAACACATGAGGTGCTATTATGAAAAAACGTCAAAGTGGTGTGTTGATGCACATCTCTTCTCTACCAGGAGCATACGGGATTGGATCATTTGGTCAGACTGCCTATGATTTCGTTGATTTCTTGGTTCGTACGAAGCAACGTTACTGGCAAATCCTCCCTCTTGGGACAACAAGCTATGGAGACTCTCCATACCAATCATTCTCAGCCTTTGCTGGAAATACGCATTTTATCGACCTTGATATCTTGGTAGAGCAAGGCTTGTTGGAAGCTAGTGACCTTGAAGGTGGTGACTTTGGTAGCGATGCATCTGAAGTTGACTATGCGAAGATTTATTACGCACGTCGTCCACTTTTAGAAAAAGCAGTTAAACGCTTCTTGAAAGTGGGTGATGTCAAAGATTTTGAGAAGTTTGCTCAAGACAACCAATCATGGCTCGAACTCTTCGCAGAATATATGGCTATCAAAGAGCATTTTGACAATCTTGCTTGGACAGAATGGCCAGATGCAGACGCTCGTGCGCGTAAAGCTTCAGCACTTGAAAGCTACCGTGAGAAATTGGCAGACAAGTTGGTTTACCACCGTGTGACTCAATACTTCTTCTTCCAACAATGGTTGAAATTGAAAGCCTACGCTAACGACAACCACATCGAAATCGTTGGAGATATGCCAATCTATGTTGCGGAAGATTCAAGCGACATGTGGGCAAATCCACATCTCTTCAAGACAGATGCCACTGGTAAAGCAACTTGCATCGCAGGATGCCCACCAGATGAGTTTTCTGCCACTGGTCAGCTTTGGGGGAACCCAATCTATGACTGGGAAGCAATGGACAAAGACGGTTACAAATGGTGGGTTGAACGCTTGCGCGAAAGCTTCAAAATCTACGATATCGTTCGTATCGACCACTTCCGCGGTTTCGAATCTTACTGGGAAATTCCTGCTGGTTCCGATACAGCGGCACCTGGTAAATGGGTGAAAGGTCCAGGCTACAAACTCTTCGCAGCCGTTAAGGAAGAGCTTGGTGAGCTAAACATCATCGCAGAAGACCTTGGTTTCATGACAGATGAAGTCATCGAGTTGCGTGAACGCACTGGATTCCCAGGAATGAAGATTCTTCAATTTGCCTTCAATCCAGAAGACGAAAGTATCGATAGCCCACACTTGGCACCAGCTAACTCAGTTATGTACACAGGAACACATGATAACAATACGGTCCTTGGTTGGTACCGTAATGAGATCGACGATCCAACTCGCGAGTACATGGCGCGCTACACGAACCGTAAAGAGTACGAAACAGTGCCACACGCAATGCTTCGCACAGTATTTTCATCTGTTAGCTTCATGGCAATTGCAACTATGCAAGATTTGCTAGAACTAGATGAGTCAGCTCGCATGAACTTCCCATCTACTCTTGGCGGAAATTGGTCATGGCGTATGACAGCAGACCAACTCACACCAGCTGTTGAAGAAACTTTGCTTGACTTGACTACAATTTATCGCCGAATCAATGAAAATTTGGTAGAATTAAAGAAATAAGACAATATCAGGAGACACAAAAATGTTACCATTAAACGAATTTGTACAAAAGCGTTACAATAAATCTATCGCAGAATGTAGCAATGAAGAGCTTTACCTTGCTCTTCTCAACTACAGCAAGCTTGCTAGCAGTCAAAAACCAGTCAACACTGGTAAGAAAAAAGTTTACTACATCTCAGCTGAGTTCTTGATCGGTAAACTCTTGTCAAACAACTTGATTAACCTTGGACTTTATGACGATGTCAAAAAAGAACTCGCAGCCGCAGGTAAAGAGTTGATTGAAATCGAAGAAGTCGAATTGGAACCATCACTTGGTAACGGTGGTTTGGGACGTTTGGCTGCCTGCTTTATCGACTCAATCGCTACACTTGGTTTGAATGGTGACGGTGTTGGATTGAACTATCACTTTGGTCTTTTCCAACAAGTTCTTAAAAACAACCAACAAGAAACGATTCCTAATGCTTGGTTGACAGAGCAAAACTGGTTGGTACGCTCAAGCCGTAGCTACCAAGTGCCATTTGCACACTTCACATTGACATCTACTCTTTACGATATCGATGTACCTGGTTACAAGACAGCTACTAAAAACCGCTTGCGTTTGTTTGACTTGGATTCAGTTGATTCTTCTATCATCGAAGATGGTATCAACTTTGACAAGACAGACATCGCTCGCAACTTGACTCTCTTCCTTTACCCAGACGATAGCGACAAGCAAGGTGAATTGCTCCGTATCTTCCAACAATACTTCATGGTTTCAAACGGTGCGCAATTGATTATTGACGAAGCAATCGAAAAGGGAAGCAACTTGCACGACCTTGCGGACTACGCAGTTGTGCAAATCAACGATACTCACCCATCAATGGTTATCCCTGAATTGATCCGTCTTTTGACTGAACGTGGTATCGAACTTGACGAAGCAATCTCTATCGTTCGTAGCATGACTGCCTACACTAACCACACAATCCTTGCTGAAGCCCTTGAAAAATGGCCTCTTGAATTCTTGGAAGAAGTGGTTCCTCACTTGGTACCAATCATCAAAGAATTGGACCGTCGTGTGAAAGCAGAATACAAAGACCCAGCTGTTCAAATCATTGATGAAAACGACCGTGTACACATGGCTCACATGGATATCCACTACGGATACAGTGTTAACGGGGTAGCAGCCCTCCACACTGAAATCTTGAAGAACTCTGAGTTGAAAGCATTCTACGACGTCTACCCAGAAAAATTCAACAACAAAACAAACGGTATCACATTCCGTCGTTGGCTCATGCATGCCAACCCAAGACTGTCTCACTACTTGGATGAGATTATTGGACATGGTTGGCACCATGAAGCAGATGAGCTTGAAAAACTCTTGTCATACGAAGACAAGGCTGCTGTTAAAGAAAAATTGGAAAGCATCAAAGCTCACAACAAACGTAAATTGGCTCGTCACTTGAAAGATCACCAAGGTGTGGAAATCAATACAAACTCTATCTTTGATATCCAAATTAAACGTCTTCACGAGTACAAACGCCAACAAATGAACGCTTTGTATGTCATCCACAAATACCTTGATATCAAGGCTGGTAACATCCCTGCTCGTCCAATCACAGTCTTCTTTGGTGGTAAAGCAGCTCCTGCCTACACAATCGCCCAAGACATCATTCACTTGATCCTTTGCTTGTCAGAAGTGATTGCAAATGATCCAGAAGTAGCTCCACACTTGCAAGTGGTTATGGTTGAAAACTACAACGTTACTGCAGCAAGCTTCCTCATCCCAGCATGTGACATCTCAGAACAAATCTCACTTGCTTCTAAAGAAGCTTCAGGTACTGGTAACATGAAATTCATGTTGAACGGAGCCTTGACTCTTGGTACTATGGACGGAGCTAACGTGGAAATTGCTGAGTTGGTTGGCGACGAAAATATCTACATCTTCGGTGAAGATTCAGAAACTGTTATCGACCTTTACGCAAAAGCAGCTTACAAATCAAGCGAATTCTATGCTCGTGAAGCTATCAAACCTTTGGTTGACTTCATTGTGAGCGATGCTGTTCTTGCAGTAGGTAAGAAAGAACGCTTGGAACGTCTTTACAACGAATTGATCAACAAAGACTGGTTCATGACTCTCCTTGACTTGGAAGACTACATTAAAGTCAAAGAGCAAATGCTTGCTGATTACGAAGACCGCGACGCATGGTTGGATAAAGTCATCGTTAACATTGCCAAAGCAGGATTCTTCTCATCTGACCGTACAATCGCTCAGTACAACGAAGATATCTGGCACTTGAACTAAGATACAAAATTTATACTAATCACTTTGTAAAAAAAGCGAATTTCAATTGAAATTCGCTTTTTTGAATGATGTGGATTTTAGCCAATCAGGTCTAAAAAGAGATAAATCATAGATACGTTGAAGTTTTAGAAATACTGCTTTTTACTGTATTTCAGTCTCATGATTCTTCGTAGTTGATGACCTCGTATTTCTTGTATCCGCTTATAATTTGTATTATAATAGCATTGTGGTGAAGAAAGAAGGTGTTTTTATGTGGAAAAAATATTTTTCAAAATATAAATGGACTGATTTATTTTGGATACTATTTGTGGTTTTGTTATCACTCTCGATGGGGAATCGTACTCTTTTTCCACTTACCCATCAAGAAATCTCTTATCATGGGTGCTATTTGGGGATTACACTTGCCTCATTTCACTTATTATTCATTGATAAATTTGTTATTTCGAATCGAAAATAAATGGAGAGGTTAAAATTTTTTCCACTTTTCGGATAGACAGTTGAAAAATCGCGATTTAAACCCGCACCTCTTTTTGAGGTGCGGGTTTTGTCTTATTGAAAGATTTATTTACACTGCTTTCCCAACTAAAATCTCTGCTTCGATGGTAATCTCAGTCAACTGACTCCAGTCAATCTTGGTTTGGTCAACGTGAAAGAGGAGAGGCGTCATGGCAAGCAGGGCTTGGCGTTGCTCAGCCGAGATAGGTTTTGTTAAGGAAGCAATCTGACTAGATTGGATGCTGAAATGTTCCTGGAAATGTTCCTTGATATCTTGGTTGGAATAATCCTTCTTTGTCAGCTGGTCCTGCACCATTTGACGGATTTCCTTGAGGTGATTTTCAGTCGGGATGACCTTAATCAAGATACCATCTTTGGATAAAACGCGACGGAATTCCCCATAGTTGGCAGGTGAGAAGATATCAAGCAGGATATCCATGCTGGCGTCTTTTATAGGAAGGCGAGCCAGATCACCGACAAACCAGTTGACCGCCCAGTTGGGTTCGCTCTTGGCAGCGATTTGAACGGAATCTTTTGAAATATCAAAGGCGTAGAAAGTCTTGTCAGAGTGTGTTTCTTGGAGTTTACGAGAATAAAAACCTTCGCCACAGCCGATATCCAAGACTGTTTTTGCGGATGGTTTAGTGGCTAGTAAGTCGGAGACACCTTCTAAAATAGCCTGATAAAAACCAGCTTCAAGGATTTGCTGGCGGTTTTGGAAGTTTTCCTTGTCGTAGTTGGTAGATTGCTTGATTTGAGGTGCCAGATTGACATAGCCGAATTTTGCCAGGTCAAAAGAATGGTGATTGCTACACTTGAGACTGCTCTCTACTAAGGTCAGATTTTCTTGACAGATAGGACAGGCAAAGGCACTAGCAGAAGCAAAGCGCTGGAGTTTTGGTTTGAGGTTTGTATTCATAGTTTTAGTCTAGCAAAAAAAGGACTGGATGGCAAATGCCTCCAGTCTGCTCTCTTAGTATGTAAGGACGAAGTATTTTTTCTTACCGCGGCGGATAACAGTTAGTTCATTTTCTAACTTATCTGCATCACTCAAGACATAGTCAAGGTCTTGGATACGGTCGCCGTTGACGTAGATGGCTCCATTTTGAACATCTTCACGGGCCTGGCGTTTTGAGTTCACCACACCAGATGACACGAGGAGTTCCACGATATTATGGTTTTCGTCTGCTTGTACTTGGTAGTTTGGCACGCCACGAAGTCCTTGTTTGAGTTCTTTAACAGAAAGATTTTTGATGTTTCCAGCAAAGAGTTGCTCGGTGATGTTGAGGGCTTCCTTATAGGCTTCTTCGCCGTGAACAAGTGTAACGACTTCACGAGCCAAGACTTTCTGAGCCAAGCGTTCGTGTGGAGCCGCTTCAAACTGTTTACGGATGTCTTCAATCTCATCCAGTGACAAGAAGGTAAAGATCTTCAAGAAGCGAACAGCGTCAGCGTCCATGACGTTCATCCAGAATTGGTACATTTCGTATGGAGAAGTCTTTTCAGGGTTGAGCCAAACAGCGTTTCCTTCAGATTTACCAAATTTCTTACCAGTTGCGTCTGTGATGAGTGGAACAGTAATAACGTGACCAGTCTTGTCAGCCTTACGACGAAGCAATTCGGTACCTGCGGTCATATTTCCCCACTGGTCAGAACCACCGATTTGTAGCGTTACGTTGTGCTCTTGGTTAAGGACGTAGAAGTCATACCCTTGCATGATTTGGTAGGCAAACTCAGTGTAAGAAATCCCTGTTTCAATCCGTTTCTTCACAGACTCCTTGCTCATCATGTAGTTGACAGTGAAGTATTTTCCGACATCACGGAGGAAGTCAATGAAGCTGATGCTGCCAAACCAGTCGTAGTTGTTGACCATGACAGCTTTATTTTCCCCATTTTCAAAGTCAAGAAAACGAGAAAGTTGTCCTTGGATAGACTTGACCCAGCCCTCTACTGTGTCTTTTGTTTGGAGACTACGCTCAGCATCTTTGAAGGACGGATCTCCGATGAGACCTGTAGCACCGCCAACGAGCGCATAAGGTTTGTGACCTGCTAGTTGCAAACGACGACTTGTCAAGATTGCGACAAGGTGACCTAGGTGAAGGCTGTCAGCAGTTGGATCGTAGCCAGTATAATAAGAAACTTGACCTTCTTCTAGGGCTTTACGCAAAGCTTCTTCATCAGTCGTTTGAAAAATCAAACCACGCTCTTTTAGCTCATCAAAAATGTGCATGTGTCTTTTCTCCTTTATAAAATATTGTTTCTACCTATTGTATCACAAACTCGGACAATAGCCTAGTGGAATAGGGAAGAAAGTGGCTATTTTATTGAAAGTTTCCCTTTTATGGTATAATAGAGAAAGCGAGGACATTCATGAAAGAAAGAATTAATGAATTAAAAACAAAAATGCTGCGTTTTTTCCAGCAGCTAATGCAACGAATTGCAAAATGGAAGAAAAGACTAGCAGAAAAACTAGCTAATAAGAAAACCAGTAAAAAGGGGACCTCTTCTGACAAAGTTAGAAGAGCAGGGTCTATTTTTGCTAAGGTTTTGAGTGGGTTTAAAATAGTCTTTAATACTCTCTTTATCTTAGGTTTTATCGGTGGACTGTTTGGCGCTGGTGTGGCTATGGGTTATGGAGTCGCTCTATTTGACAAGGCTCAAGTCCCTCAAGCAGAAGAGTTGGTCAAGCAAGTGAAGGATATTGCCTCTATCTCAGAAATCACTTATTCTGACGGCAGTACCATTGCCTCGATCGAGGGTGATTTGTTGCGCACTTCAGTCGCTTCAGATGCTATCTCAGACAATCTTAAGAAAGCTATTGTTGCGACAGAGGACGAGCATTTCAATGAGCACAAGGGAGTTGTGCCTAAGGCCGTTATTCGTGCGACCTTGGGAACCTTTGTCGGTCTAGGTTCGTCTAGTGGTGGTTCGACCTTGACCCAGCAGGTCATCAAGCAGCAAGTGGTGGGGGATGCTCCCACTCTAGCTCGTAAGGCTAAAGAAATCATTGATGCTCTAGCTTTAGAGCGGGCTATGGGCAAGGATGAGATTTTAACAACCTACCTCAACATAGCTCCGTTTGGTCGCAATCACAAAGGTCAGAATATTGCAGGTGCCCAGCAGGCTGCAGAAGGGATCTTTGGGGTTAAGGCTTCGGATCTAACGGTCCCTCAAGCAGCCTTTATCGCAGGATTACCACAGAGCCCAATTAGTTACTCCCCTTATGAATCTGACGGTAGTATGAAGAGCGAGGAGGATTTGGCTCTGGGGGTCAAACGGGCTAGAGATGTTCTCTATAATATGTACCGGACAGGGGCTCTAAGTCAGGAAGATTACGATAAGTACAAAGATTATGACTTTAAGAAAGATTTCTTGCCATCTGGTAGTGTCAGTGGTACTTCGCGTGACTATCTCTACTTTGCAACCTTGGCAGAAGCTACTGATCGGATGTATGACTACCTGATTCAGAGAGATAATGTCTCTGTACAAGAGCAAAAGAATGAATCCATCCAGAAAGCTTATCGTGATTTAGCGACTAAGGAAATTGAAAATGGTGGATATAAGATCACGACGACTATTAATAAAAATGTTCATGCTGCGATGCAAAATGCGGTGGCAACCTACGGCTATCTGCTAGATGATTCGACAGGACAGCCTGAGGTGGGGAATGTCCTCATGGACAACCAAACAGGAGCTATTCTTGGATTTGTCGGTGGTCGCAATTATCAAAAAAATCAGAATAACCATGCTATCGATACAAAACGTTCCCCTGCCTCAACTACTAAGCCGATATTGGCTTACAGTATTGCTATTGACCAAGGTCTGATGGGAAGTGCAAGTATCTTATCAAACTATCCGACCAACTTTTCAAACGGCAATCCTATCATGTATGTCAATAGTCCTGGTACAGGGATGATGACGTTAGGGGAGGCCCTCAACTACTCATGGAATATTCCAGCCTACTGGACTTATCGTACACTTCGAGAGAAGGGGGTTGATGTCAAAGGGTATATGGAAAAAATGGGTTACGAAATCCCAGAATATGGTATTGAGAGTTTACCGATGGGCGGAGGAATTGACGTTACAGTTGCTCAGCATACTAACGGATATCAGACTCTGGCCAACAACGGAGTTTACCATAAGAAACATATGATCGCGAAGATCGAGTCAACAGATGGTCGAGTGGTATACGAGCACAAGGATAAACCTGTCCAAGTTTACTCAAAAGCGACAGCGACCATCATGCAAAGTTTGCTTCGCGATGTTATTTCATCTCGGATTACCTCAAGTTTCCAGACAGACTTGGCTACCATCAATCCAAGCCTCGCTAGCGCCGACTGGATTGGAAAAACTGGTACAACCAATGAAGATGAAAATATGTGGCTTATGCTTTCTACGCCTCGCTTGACCTTGGGTGGCTGGCTAGGTCACGATGACAACCGCCCGCTAGCCAAAGGGGCGGGCCACTACCGCAATGCCAACTATATGGCCCACTTGGTTAATGCTATTCAACAAGCAAAACCTGGCATTTGGGGGAATGAGCGCTTTAATCTTGACTCAAGTGTGACCAAGTCACAAGTTCTCAAGTCGACAGGGGAGAAGCCGGGCAAGGTTTCAATTAATGGCAAAGAAGTTAACGTTTCCGGTTCTACCGTAACAAGTTACTGGGCTACTAAAGAAGGGGCGCCAGTAACCGCCTACCGCTTCGCTATTGGAGGAAGCGATGCAGATTATCAGAATGCTTGGAAGAATATTCTAGGAAGCATTCCTGCAGTAACTCCTCCAAGCTCAAGTAGCGGTTCGGGAACAACAAGTTCGAGTGGAAATACTCAGAGTGGCTCTTCAGGACGTTCACGTCTATTTAATCGTTAAGATAGAGTAGCAGCACGGTTATCTTAATTTTGACCTTGTTGCTACTTTTTTCTTTGTTGGTTTCGTGTTACAATAAGGGAATGAATAAGTATCAAAAGAAGATTTTGAAGGGAACCTTTTATTCACTGTTCTCGGGTCTTATCTGGGGGATCTGTGGGATTTTAGGAGAGTATTTTTTCACTCATTATCCAGTGTCTTCTGGATGGATTACTTCTATGCGTTTACTGGTAGCGGGGAGTTTGGTTTTAGGCTTATCGGCCTTTCAGTTGCGCACTCGATTATTGGACATCTGGCGTGATAAGAAAAATTATCTACCTTTTTTAGCCTATGCTATTCTAGGTATTTTTTCTGTGCAGTTTTTCTTCTATCTCTGCGTTGAGTATTCCAATGCGACGACGGCGACCATTTTGCAATTTATCAGCCCAGTTTTTATCCTGTTTTACAATCGCATTGTCTACCAGAAAAAGGCTTCGATTACAGCGATTCTCTATGTTTTGATTGCCATGCTAGGTGTTTTTTTGATGGCCACAAAAGGGGACTTGTCCCAGTTATCCATGACGCCCTTGGCTCTAGTGACTGGTTTGCTCAGTGCGGTAGGGGTCATGTTTAATGTCATCCTTCCCCAACGATTTGCCCGCCACTATGGATTTGTCCCTACTGTTGGTTGGGGGATGATTCTGGCAGGGCTCTTTAGTAATTTCCTTTACCCTATCTATCAGATAAGCTTTCAAATGGATCTGGTAAGCGTGCTGATTTGTCTGATGATTGCCGTGTTTGGCACCGCTTTTGCCTTCTTCCTATCTATGAAGGCTGTCTCTCTCGTTTCCCCGTTGGTTGTATCGGTGGTAAGTGCCAGCGAACCGCTTTCTTCAGCAATATTAAGTGTTCTTTTTCTGGGATTGGTCATGGATGGTTTTTTGGCCTTGGCTATGGTGTTGATTATCATTCCGATGATTTTCTTATCTGTAGAAGAAGCAAAACAAGCCCAGTAAAGATGCTTATTTGATAGTTGAGGCTTCAAATTTGAAGCCTTTTTTGGTAGAATAGGTATCATTATAACGAACCAGGAGGCGCCTATGACTGCTACAAAAATGAACGCTCAAGAAATTATCCAATTTATCGCCAATGCTGAAAAGAAAACCAGTGTCAAAGTAACCTTTGAAGGGCAACTCGCAACTGCTGTGCCTAGCTCTGTTGTCAAACTAGGAAATGTTTTATTCGGAGACTGGAAGGACGTTGCTCCGCTTCTTGAAGGTTTGGTAGAAAATCAAGACTATGTTGTCGAGCAAGATGCTCGTAATTCTGCAGTTCCTTTACTAGATAAACGTGATATCAACGCTCGTATCGAGCCAGGTGCTATTATCCGTGACCAGGTTGAAATTGGTGCCAATGCTGTTATCATGATGGGAGCTGTTATCAATATCGGTGCTGAAATCGGTGCTGGAACTATGATTGACATGGGTGCTATCCTTGGTGGCCGTGCTATCGTTGGAAAAAACAGTCACGTTGGTGCAGGTGCAGTTTTGGCGGGTGTGATTGAGCCAGCTAGCGCTGAACCAGTCCGTGTCGGAGACAATGTTCTTATCGGTGCCAATGCAGTGGTTATTGAAGGAGTTCAAATCGGCAGTGGTTCAGTTGTCGCTGCAGGAGCTATCGTTACCCAAGATGTCCCAGAAAATGTGGTTGTAGCAGGTGTTCCGGCTCGTATCATCAAAGAAATTGATGCCCAAACCCAACAAAAAACAGCGCTAGAGGATGCGCTTCGTACCTTGTAATTGTAAAAGTAAAAAAGAGGCGGAACCCTTTTTCCAGCCTCTTTCTGCTATATAGGAGGACAGATAGATGTTAGATTTGATTCAGACTAGACGAGATTTACACCAGATTCCAGAGATTGGCTTGGAGGAGTTCAAGACTCATGCTTATTTGATGGATGTGATTGAGAAATTGACTGCGGGCAAGGATTTTGTCCAAGTTCGTACTTGGCGGACAGGTATTTTGGTTTATTTGCAGGGAAATCAGCCGGAACGAACCATTGGTTGGCGAACAGATATTGATGGCCTGCCTATCGTCGAACAAACAGGTCTACCTTTTGCTTCTCAGCACCAAGGTCGCATGCATGCTTGTGGTCATGATTTTCATATGACCATTGCCTTGGGCTGTCTTGAGCGCGCCCTTGAGGAGCAACCCAAGAATAATTTGCTCTTCCTATTTCAGCCTGCTGAAGAAAATGAAGCTGGTGGTATGCTCATGTATGAGGACGGTGCTTTTGGGGACTGGTTACCAGACCAATTTTATGGCCTCCATGTCCGTCCAGATCTGAAGGTTGGACAGATTGCGACCAATACCCATACGCTCTTTGCAGGAACTTGTGAGGTGAAGATTCGTTTTAAAGGAAAAGGGGGACATGCAGCTTTTCCGCATGAAGCCAATGACGCCTTGGTGGCTGCTAGTTACTTTGTAACTCAAGTACAGTCAGTTGTCAGCCGCAATGTTAATCCCATCGAGGGAGCGGTGGTGACCTTTGGCCTTTTCCAAGCTGGAACAACCAACAATGTCATTACAGACACGGCCTTTTTACACGGAACCATTCGGGCCTTGACTCAGGACATGAGCCTCTTGGTACAAAAAAGAGTCAAGACAGTCGCAGAAGGGGTTGCGGCAGCCTTTGATATGGAAGTCGAAGTAGAACTTAAGCAAGGAGGCTACCTACCTGTTGAGAACAATCCAGCCTTGGCGCGTGAACTGATGGACTTTTTTGAAGAGAAAGACGGAATCGAGTTGATTGATATCGAGCCGGCTATGACTGGTGAGGACTTTGGCTATCTCCTTTCGAAGGTAGATGGCGTTATGTTCTGGCTAGGTATCGACAGTCCCTACGCCCTTCATCACCCTCAGATGAGTCCTAAGGAAGAAGCCTTAGCCATTGGGGTAGATGCGGTCTCTAGTTTCTTGAAAAAGAAGGCAGCAGAGTAGAGGAGTTGTCTATGAAAGCAGAACTACGCAAGCAAGTCTTGCAAGAAATGAAGACTCTATCTCAGGAACAAAAACAGGCTATGGATCGAGCTTTAACTGAGCGATTTTTAAAGCATCCCTTTTACCAAGAAGCCAAGGTCGTCGCATTCTACCTCTCCTTTCCGCATGAGTTTCAAACGCAGGAACTGATTGAGCAGGCGCTGAAGGACGGCAAGAAGGTTTTGATACCCAAAACCTATCCCAAGGGGCGCATGGAGTTTGTGGTCTATCATCCGCAGCAGTTGGTAAAAACTTCCTTTGGTTTACTGGAACCGAAAGGAGACCTAGAAGTTGTGGATCCGTCTCAGATTGATTTAATTCATGTTCCGGGCTTGGCTTTTACAACAGAGGGCTATCGGATCGGATATGGTGGAGGATACTACGACCGCTATCTAGAACATTTTGCTGGGCATACCATGAGTACAATCTATCCTTGTCAAGTTCAGGAGTTCAACTCGGAAAACCATGATATTCCCGTCCAGGAGGTGCTAATAGATGAAGGAAATCTTTGATAAACGTTATCCTGTGACTAGTTTCTTCCTCCTAGTGACTGGCTTTGTATTTCTACTGATGCTGATTACTACGGGTATCAACTTTGATCAAGCCAAAACTCTGTTTCAGTTTGGAGCTATGTATGGACCGATCATTCGCCTGTTCCCAGAGCAGATTTGGCGCCTATTTTCGGCTATATTTGTGCACATTGGATGGGAGCATTTCATTGTCAATATGATTTCACTCTACTTTCTTGGACAACAGGTGGAGGAGATTTTCGGCTCTAAGCAATTTTTCCTTCTTTATCTCTTATCAGGAATGATGGGCAATCTCTTTGTTTTTGCTTTCACACCGAAAGTCCTAGCAGCAGGTGCCTCCACTTCTCTCTATGGATTATTTGCTGCGATTATCGTTTTGCGCTATGCGACTCGCAGCCCCTATATCCAGCAGTTAGGACAATCCTACCTGACGCTTTTCGTGATCAATATCATTGGAAGTATTCTGATTCCAGGAATCAGCCTAGCTGGGCATATCGGAGGTGCAGTAGGCGGTGCCTTTCTAGCAGTTATTTTTCCAGTCAAATGGGAGAGAAGGATGTACAGTACTAGCCAGCGAATCGGAGCAACTGTACTTTTTATCGCACTAGCCATTTTCCTTTGCTATAAGGGAATGAGCTATGTGTAGAGGGAATAGTTAAATGAGCACCGATTCGGTTGCTAATAAGTCATCTGCAAAGATGGCTTTTTTATTGCAAGCTTCAACAAAAAACAAAGCCCTTATTTAAGAGCTTTGTTTTTCTTCTATTCCCCTTCAGCTAACTCTTTTCCGAGTTGAATGAGATAGTCTTTCAAGTCGTCTTTGACTTGTGGGTGTTTAAGAGCGTAGTCAATGGAGGTTTTCATAAAGCCAAACTTGTCCCCGACATCGTAACGAGCCCCTTTGAACTCACGAGCAAATACACGTTGTGTTTTATTGAGAGTATCGATTGCATCTGTCAGCTGAATTTCATTTCCCGCACCTGGAGCTTGGTTTTCGAGGATTTGGAAAATTTCAGGAGTGAGGAGGTAGCGCCCAATGATAGCAAGGTCGCTAGGAGCATCCTCTGGCGCTGGTTTTTCAACGAAGGTTTCAACGCTGTAAAGACCATCTTTTCCTTCGCCTTGTGGATCAATAACTCCATAGGCAGATACTTCATCGTGAGGGACTGGCATGACAGCGATAGTAGACGCGTGGGTACGTTCATAGTCATCCATGAGTTGTTTGGTGAGCGGAACAGCCTTTTCATTAGTGATATCCATCAAGTCATCTCCAAGCATCACGACAAAAGGTTCATTTCCGACGAAAGCCTTGGCTTGCAAAACAGCATCTCCGAGACCGCGTGGATGAGTTTGGCGGATAAAATGCAGACGCATGCCAGTTGTTTCATCAACTAGCTTCAAAAGATCTGTTTTCCCTTTTTCTTTGAGGTTGTATTCCAATTCGAAGTTTGAGTCGAAGTGATCCTCGATAGAACGTTTTGACTTACCAGTAACAACCAAGATATCTTCGATTCCAGACTTGAGGGCTTCTTCAACGATAAACTGGATAGTTGGCTTGTCTACGATTGGCAACATTTCCTTGGCCAAGGCCTTAGTTGCTGGGAGGAAACGAGTTCCCAATCCAGCGGCAGGGATGACTGCTTTTCTGACTTTTTGTTTCATGATGTTCCTTTCTATAAAGGTCTATGACCATTCGTTTTCTGCTTTAAATTCATTGCTCATGATGTCAGTGATTGCTTCTTTGATATTGACACCTTCATAGATAACTCGGTAAATAGCCTGTGTGATTGGCATGTAGACACCCAATTCCTGAGCCAGTTCGTAAGCTGCTCGAGTTGTTGAAATGCCTTCGATGACCATACCCATGTTTGCTTCGATGTCTGCGAGGGATTCTCCACGACCGAGAGCATCACCGGCCCTCCAGTTACGAGAGTGGACAGATGTCCCAGTTACGATCAAATCTCCTACTCCAGAAAGGCCGCTATAAGTCAGAGGATTAGCTCCAAGAGCGACCCCTAGACGGGTGATTTCAGCCAAGCCACGGGCAATGATAGCCGCCTTGGCATTGTCGCCAAATCCTAGACCATGTAGTGCTCCAGCGCCAACTGCGATGATGTTTTTGAGAGCACCAGCGGTTTCAACCCCGATAACATCCGTATTGGTATAGAGGCGGAAGTAGTGGTTGCTAAAGAGATTTTGGACGTACTGGGCCGTTTCAAGGTCTTTGGAGGCTGCAGTGATCAAGGTAATATCCCGCACAATAGTTTCCTCAGCGTGGCTAGGTCCTGAAACAACGACGACTTCACTACGAAGGTCAGCTGGAATTTCCTCTTCAAGAATGGTTGAGAGGCGTTTGTGGCTATCTGGTTCCAATCCTTTGGAGGCATGCATGATGACAACCTTGTGATCGAGCACCTTTGCTACTTGTTGGGCAACCAGTCTCGTTACTTTTGTTGGGACTACAAATAAAACAGCATCCACATCCTTTAGTGTTTCTTCCAAGTCATGATAGGCTTTGATCTTTTCGTCGAGTAGGATATCTTTGAAGTAGCGTTTGTTTGTATGTTGGTTATTGATTTCATCAATTTGGTCAGAAATATTTCCCCAAATTCGAACCTCGTGTCCATTGTCGTTTAGGACCTGCGAAAGGGCAGTTCCCCAAGAACCAGGACCCAAGACAGCGATGGTTTGTTTCTTCATCTTTTCCTCCTTGTAAGAGTTCTTCCTTTCATTTTACCATAAAAAGCCTTTTCATGCATCACCTGTAGATGAGAGCGCACTAATTTATAATAAGGAGACTTCTTTGACAAGATGTCTCTTTTTTGCTAGAATAGCATCAATATGAACGAATGAGAAGGAGCTGACGCAGGATGTCGCTCCCTTTATCTATTTTATTAGGAGGAAATATGCTCATTAAAAAAATAAAAACCTATAAATGGCAGGCCTTGGCATCCTTAATGATGACAGGTTTGATGGTTGCGAGTTCGCTCTTGCAACCGCGCTATTTGCAAGAGGTGTTAGAGGCTTTGTTGGCTGGTCAAAATGAGGCTATTTATAGTATTGGCGCTTGGCTGATAGGAGTAGCCCTAGTCGGTCTGGTTGCAGGTGGGGTCAATGTAACACTTGCAGCCTATATTGCTCAAGGAGTGTCTTCGGACCTTCGTGAAGACGCTTTTCGCAAGATCCAGACTTTTTCTTATGCCAATATTGAGCAGTTTAATGCGGGTAATCTTGTCGTCCGAATGACCAATGATATCAACCAAATTCAGAACGTGGTGATGATGGCTTTTCAAATCCTCTTCCGTCTCCCTCTTCTTTTTATTGGTTCCTTTATCTTGGCGGTTCACACTCTTCCGTCACTTTGGTGGGTGATTGTCCTCATGGTGCTCCTAATCTTTGCACTAACAGCCATCATGATGGGGATGATGGGGCCACGATTTGCTAAGTTTCAAACCCTTCTTGAACGGATCAATGCTATCGCTAAGGAAAATCTACGTGGTGTGCGCGTGGTTAAATCCTTTGTGCAGGAAAAAGCACAATTTGACAAATTTACCGAGGTTTCTGATGAACTTCTCGGCCAAAATCTTTATATCGGTTATGCCTTCTCAGTTATAGAACCCGTTATGATGCTAGTCGGCTATGGAGCGGTCTTCCTCTCTATCTGGTTAGTGGCAGACATGGCTCAGTCAGATCCATCTGTTGTGGGCTCTATTGCTTCCTTTATCAACTATCTCAGCCAGATTATCTTTACCATTATCATGGTTGGATTTTTAGGAAATTCTGTCAGTCGTGCCATGATTTCCTTGCGTCGTATCCGCGAGATTCTAAATACCGAGCCAGCGATGACCTTTAAAGATCTCCCAGACGAAGAGTTAGAAGGAAGTCTCTCTTTTGAAAATGTAACCTTCACCTATCCCAATGACGATGAGCCTATGCTGAAGAATGTAACCTTTGAAATTGCGCCTGGTCAGATGGTTGGTGTGGTTGGGGCTACTGGAGCAGGGAAGTCCACTCTAGCTCAGTTAATTCCACGACTTTTTGACCCACAGGAGGGATCTATCAAGATTGGTGGCAAGGATATTCGAGACGTCAGCGAGGGAACCTTGCGTAAAACAGTTTCCATCGTCTTGCAACGTGCTATTCTCTTTAGCGGGACCATTGCAGATAATCTTCGTCAAGGGAAAGGCAATGCCAGCGTGTCAGAAATGGAACGTGCAGCACGGATTGCCCAAGCCAGTGAATTTATCGGACGCATGGAAAACAAATTTGAGAGTCAGGTCGAAGAACGTGGAACCAACTTTTCTGGTGGACAAAAGCAACGGATGTCCATTGCCCGTGGGATTGTCAGCAATCCCCGTATCCTGATTTTTGACGATTCGACTTCGGCCTTGGATGCCAAGTCAGAAAGACTCGTGCAGGAAGCTTTGAATAAAGACCTGAAAGGGACGACAACCATTATCATCGCTCAAAAGATCAGTTCAGTCGTCCATGCAGACAAGATTTTGGTTTTGGATCAAGGGCGTTTGATTGGAGAAGGACGGCATACAGACTTGGTAGCTAACAATGCCGTCTACCGCGAAATATACGAAACACAAAAGGGAAAGGAGGAATAAAATGAAAACAGTTCGATTTTTCTGGAATTATTTTAAAGTTTACAAGTTCTCCTTTGTCATTGTGATTCTGATGGTTGCGGTGGCGACGATTGCCCAAGCCCTCTTTCCAGTTTTTTCAGGCCAAGCAGTGACGGAGCTCGCTAACCTAGTTCTAGCTTATCAAAATGGGACTTCCGAACTAGCCTGGCAGAGTTTATCAGCTCTGATGCTGAATCTAGCTCTGGTTGTTCTCGCCTTAGTAGTATCCAGTTTGATTTACATGACCTTTATGACCCGTGTGATTGCTGAGTCAACAAATGAGATGCGTAAGGGTCTCTTTGGCAAACTTTCTCGTTTGACGGTTTCTTTCTTTGACCGCCATCAGGATGGCGACATCCTTTCTCGCTTCACGAGTGACTTGGATAACATCCTTCAAGCCTTCAATGAAAGCCTAGTTCAGGTTATGAGCAATATTGCTCTTTACATCGGTTTGATTTTTGTCATGTTTTCAAGAAATGTGACGCTAGCCCTGATAACAGTAGCCAGCACTCCAGTGGCCTTTCTCATGTTGGTTTTCATCGTGAAAATGGCCCGCAAGTACACCAATCTCCAGCAAAAAGAGGTTGGGAAACTCAACGCCTACATGGACGAGAGTATTTCTGGACAGAAAGCTGTTATCGTACAAGGAATTCAAGATGACATCGTAGCAGGCTTTGTGGAGCAAAATGAGCGCGTGCGCAAGGCAACCTTTAAAGGGAGAATGTTCTCAGGCATCCTATTTCCTGTTATGAATGGGATGAGCTTGGTCAATACGGCCATCGTTATTTTTGCAGGTTCTGCGGTCCTGCTGAACGATCCAAGTATCGAAACAACAACAGCCCTAGGTTTGATTGTCATGTTTACCCAATTTTCTCAGCAGTACTACCAGCCAATTATCCAGGTGGCTGCGAGTTGGGGGAGTCTCCAGTTGGCCTTTACTGGAGCGGATCGTATCCAAGAAATGTTCGATGCAGAAGAAGAGATTCGTCCGCAAAATGCGCCTGCCTTTACGGAATTGCGAGAAGGTGTTAAAATCAGTCATATTGATTTCTCTTATGTGCCAGATAAGCCGATTTTAAAAGATGTTAGCATTTCAGCTCCTAAGGGGCAGATGATAGCAGTTGTTGGCCCGACTGGCTCAGGGAAAACGACCATCATGAACCTCATCAATCGTTTCTACGATGTGGATGCAGGCAGCATTTGCTTTGATGGCAAAGACATCCGTGACTACGACTTGGACAGTCTGCGGAGCAAGGTCGGGATTGTCTTGCAGGATTCGGTCTTGTTTAGTGGAACGATCCGAGACAATATCCGCTTTGGTGTGCCAGATGCCAGTCAGGAAATGGTCGAAGCAGCTGCCAAGGCAACTCATATTCATGACTATATCGAAAGCTTGCCTGATAAGTATGATACCCTTATTGATGATGAGCAAAATATCTTCTCGACTGGGCAGAAACAATTGATTTCCATCGCTCGGACCTTGATGACAGATCCTCAAGTCCTAATTTTAGATGAAGCGACTTCCAATGTGGATACCGTAACAGAAAGCAAGATTCAACATGCCATGGAGGCAGTTGTAGCAGGACGAACCAGTTTTGTCATTGCCCATCGTCTCAAGACCATCCTCAATGCCGATCAGATTATTGTCCTCAAAGATGGAGAGGTTATTGAACGTGGAAATCATCACGAGTTGCTCAAACTCGGTGGCTTCTACTCAGAACTCTATCACAATCAATTTGTCTTCGAATAAGAAAGAAGTTGTCCTCGTTGGGCAGCTTTTTCTTGTCCATAAAAAATACTTATCACGGTCTTTAAAAAAACATATTAGACAGGAAAGGGGTGGAGTGATAAGATAAGACTGTCGCAAGAAAATCGAAAGGAGACACATCATGGCTAGAACGGTTGTAGGAGTTGCTGCGAATCTATGTCCTGTAGATGCAGAAGGGAAAAACATTCACTCATCTGTATCCTGTAAATTTGCAGAGAGCATTCGTCAAGTCGGTGGTCTTCCTTTAGTAATTCCTGTAGGGGATGAGTCCATTGTTCGCGATTATGTAGAAATGATTGACAAACTCATCTTGACAGGTGGGCAAAACGTCCATCCTCAGTTTTATGGAGAGAAAAAGACCATTGAGAGCGATGATTACAACCTTGTACGCGACGAGTTTGAGCTAGCTCTTCTACAAGAAGCTTTGCGTCAGAACAAACCAATCTTAGCCATTTGCCGTGGCGTTCAGCTTGTCAACGTTGCTTTTGGTGGGACACTCAATCAGGATATTGAAGGTCATTGGCAAGGTCTACCTTTTGGGACTTCACATTCTATTGAGACAGTGGATGGCAGTGTAGTGTCTAAATTATTTGGTAAAGAAAGTCAGGTTAACTCAGTACATCGTCAGAGTATTAAAGACTTGGCACCCAATTTCCGCGTGACGGCTGTGGATCCACGTGATCAAACTGTTGAAGCAATCGAATCTATTGATGAGCACCGTATTATTGGTCTCCAGTGGCATCCAGAATTCTTGGTCAATGAAGAAGATGGCAACTTAGAATTATTTGAGTATTTATTGAATGAATTATAACGACTGGAAACCTAGTCGTTTTTTTGTCTTATTTCGTTCAAATTTTAATATTGTAACATTTTTTACGCAAATGTTTAAATTATGATAAAATTTGGAAAAATTCAGTATAAAAACTTGAAAAAATCGAAGGTAAGGGTTATGATAGAAGAGAAGAAATTTTGGAGGAATATTATGTCACATATTAAATTTGATTATTCAAAAGTATTAGATAAATTTGTTGCACCACATGAACTAGATTATATGCAGCCTCAAGTGACTGCAGCAGATTCTGCTCTGCGAAATGGTACAGGTCCTGGGGCAGAAATGACTGGCTGGTTGAACTTACCTGAAGAATATGACAAAGATGAATTTGCTCGTATTCAAAAGGCTGCTGCTAAAATCCAATCTGATAGTGAGGTATTGATCGTAATCGGTATTGGTGGTTCCTATTTAGGAGCTCGTGCAGCTATTGATTTCTTGAATAATTCATTTGTAAACTTGCAAAGAAAGGAAGAACGCAAGGCACCTCAGATCCTCTATGCTGGAAACTCTATCTCTTCAAGCTATTTGGCTGATTTGGTAGACTATGTATCAGACAAAGATTTCTCAGTAAACGTGATTTCTAAATCAGGTACAACAACTGAACCGGCTATTGCTTTCCGTGTCTTCAAAGAACTCTTGGTTAAGAAGTATGGTCAGGAAGAAGCAAATAAACGGATTTATGCAACTACAGACCGCGCTAAAGGTGCAGTTAAGGTTGAAGCAGATGCTAATGGCTGGGATACTTTTGTAGTGCCTGATAGTGTAGGTGGTCGTTTTACAGTATTGACAGCAGTGGGACTCTTGCCAATCGCAGCTGCAGGGGCTGATATCAGCAAGTTAATGGAAGGAGCAAATGCTGCTCGCAAGGCTTATGCTTCTGATAAGTTGGCTGAAAATGAAGCATATCAATATGCAGTTGTACGCAATATCTTGTACCGTAAAGGTTATCTGACAGAAGTTCTAGCTAACTATGAACCATCTCTACAATACTTCTCTGAGTGGTGGAAGCAACTGGCTGGTGAGTCAGAAGGGAAAGACCAAAAAGGGATTTACCCAACTTCAGCCAACTTCTCAACAGACTTGCACTCTCTGGGACAATTTATCCAGGAAGGTACCCGTATCCTCTTTGAAACAGTTGTACGTGTAGATAAACCTCGCAAAAATGTGCTGATTCCTGAATTGGCAGAAGACTTGGACGGTCTTGGCTACTTGCAAGGAAAAGATGTTGACTTTGTCAATAAAAAAGCTACAGATGGAGTGCTGTTAGCACACACTGATGGTGGAGTTCCAAATATGTTTGTGACACTGCCTGAGCAAGATGAGTTCACTTTGGGCTACACTATTTACTTCTTTGAGTTGGCTATTGCTCTTTCTGGCTACCTGAATGGTATCAATCCATTTGACCAGCCTGGAGTTGAGGCTTATAAGAAAAACATGTTTGCCCTTCTTGGAAAACCAGGCTTTGAAGAGCTGGGTGCTGAGCTGAATGCACGCCTTTGATTCTTATATGCCTTGAGTTCATTTAGAGTATAAAAAGAGATCCACAAGTTCATTTCTTGTGGATTTTTTAGTACAAGCCTCATAATTAGTTTATTATTTTTTTGAACAGTATAAAAAAGAGTGTCTTAATTCTTTTATGAAAGCGCTGTATAATTGCCTTGTAAATAAAATTTGAGAGGTATCAAAATGAATGATTGGTTAAACATAAAAGGCAAAACAGTTCTTGTGACTGGCGCGTCATCTGGGAT
The DNA here is from genome assembly GCF_000286475.1 of Streptococcus sp. BS35b. Lineage (NCBI taxonomy): Bacteria > Bacillati > Bacillota > Bacilli > Lactobacillales > Streptococcaceae > Streptococcus > Streptococcus sp. BS35b. The sequence goes on along the minus strand of NZ_ALKH01000009.1, from coordinate 8,252 downwards.
CGGTAAGGCAATCGTTGAAGAATTGCTGGAATTAGGTGTCAATGTAGCGAATTTCGATCTTAGCGACAACGATTTGCGTCATCCAAATCTATTATTTGTAAAAGTTGATGTAACTTCTCGCTCTGAAGTAGAAGAGGGTGTTGCCAAAATAGTTGAAAGATTTGGCAATATTGATGCAGTGGTCAATAATGCAGGGATTAATATCCCTAGATTATTAATCGATGCAGAAAATCCTAAAGGTCCTTACGAATTGGACGATGAGACGTTCGAAAAAGTAACGATGATTAATCAAAAAGGTTTGTATCTGGTTAGTCAGGCAGTGGGACGTATTTTAGTGAAAAATGGAAAAGGTGTAATTGTGAACATGGCTTCAGAAGCAGGCTTGGAAGGTTCTGAAGGACAAAGTGCCTATGCTGCCACAAAAGCAGCAGTCTATAGTTACACTCGTTCATGGGCAAAAGAGCTGGGTAAGCATGGTGTACGTGTGGTTGGAATTGCTCCAGGAATTATGGAAGCTACGGGACTTCGAACTCTTTCTTATGAGGAAGCTCTTGCTTATACCCGTGGAAAGACGGTAGAAGATATTCGAGCTGGTTATGCTTCAACTTCAACAACTCCTTTGGGACGAAGTGGTAAACTACGGGAAGTAGCTGACCTTGTAGCATTCTATATTTCAGACCGTTCTAGCTATATAACTGGAGTCACTACAAATATTGCCGGGGGGAAAACTCGCGGTTAAAAAAATGAAGGTGAGGAAGAGAGTTGACCATAGTAAATCGATGGTATAACATTTTAGAAAAAATGGTCTCACAGCCAACTTATTCCTTGGTAGATATGCGCTCAGAGCTGGATATTAGTATGCAAACCTTGCAAAAGAGTATCCAACAATTAAATGATGTTTTGGCTCCGAGTATCCAGATTATCTCACAAGATGATAAGTTAATGTTAGAGGTGTATGACTATACTGAGTTGGAAAGGATTTTATCTGGTAGTTTAAAACGGGAGAGTGACTTCAATTCTTCCAGTAAAAGAATTGCCTATTTACTAAAACGTTTAATTAAGTCAACCTCCCCTCTTCTTATTGACGACTTGGCTGAGGAGGCAGGTGTTAGTAGAAGTACCCTTAATAAGGATTTAAAACAAGTAAAATCTTTGGCAGAGAGTTACTCTATCACTATTTCAGGAAAGCCCAACCGTGGGCTGGAGGTCTTGGGGTCCGAGCTGAATTTGCGCTTGCTCTATATTCACCAAGTGGCCCCTTACTTTGAAGGAAAGACACTCACCGAGGCAACATCTTCTTTTCTGGAGACGCTACTCCAGGAGTATAAAATCCCGAAAGAAACAAAGGAACTCCTTCGAAAGACAATTTCAATTATGGTGGAGCGTATTTATGCATCTAGGGTGTTGAGTTGCCCTATTCCTTACTATAGGAATGATTTAACAGAGACACCTTTGGTTGAAAAATTAATCTATCATATTGAGATGACTTATAAGATTTCCCTCAGTCAGTTTGAAATAGACTTTTTGTGTTTTCCGTTTAATATCCGTTTTATTGACACTTTAAGCAAGCCGTCTTATCAATCTGAACAGCTTGCAAACATTTTTCAAGGGATTGTCAAGAAAGTCAAAGAAACAATGTTGGTTAACTTTGATGATGAAGAATTATTTGAAGAAATCAAGTCTCATCTAGGCCCCTTAATCAATCGACTGATTTTCCATGTGCAAGCTAATGATATATTCCATGGCGAGGTTCAAACTCAATATCCTTTTGCTTTTGAAATGGCGAAAATTGCTGGAGAAGAACTGTCTGCAATTTTTGGTTCTGAATTGGAATTATCTGAAATCGGATATCTGGCTTTGTATTTTGAAATGATTTTAAGAAAGCAAAACTCTGTTGTAAATGGTTCTCGCAAGCAGATAGCAGTAGTTTGCACAACAGGAAGAGGAACTGCTGCGATGATTATTCAGCAACTCAGACGAATCCTTGGAAATGATGTAGACATTACTCAGTATTCTGAAGAGGATTTTAATCTGGATTTGAATCAGGACTATTTCGCGATTTTTACGACAGTTCCTCTAAAATATAAAGATTCTAAATCTCCAGTCATTCAAGTTAATCATCTTTTTGATGATCAATGGCTGCGGGAAGAATGGCAGAGGGCCAATGCTTTTCATCAAAAAAATCTAGAAACAGTCAGCTTACGTTTTCTTCGGTTGAGTCCCCAAAAAACCTATCAGCAATACTTGCTAAATATGGTTGCAGAGTTAGAGAAACTTCAGATGATTGATGAAGGTTTTAGAAATCGGATAATTGATAGGGAGAAAAAACAATCAACCATTTTTGGTGGAGGAATTGCCTTCCCCCATACAATTAACCAGGGTTATGCAAAGACTATTTTAATGTTTGGAAAGCTAGAAGAGCCTTATCAAAAAGGAGATGATTGGATTGAATTTATCATTCTAGTCGCCATTCCCTCAGAAATTGAAAGCAAAATGGAGAGTGAATTGCTGGAATTGTATGACGACATTTTTCGAATTGCAGGAGAGCCTTCTCTAAAAGAAGCTTTGAGGGCTGTAGAAACAGAGACAGAGTTTCTATCATTTTCTAAGAGCAAAGGAGTATTTTAATGAATTCGCTAATAATTTTCGCTGTATTTGTCATGGCAGCTTATATATTTCAAATGTTCCTCGGCTGGCAGCAACTCAAAGACTTCAATAAGACCTATACGATGCTCCGAAGACTGGGGCGCGTAGCGATTGGCAGGAAGTCCGGAAGAATCAAATCCGGTACGATTGTCATGTTCGCGGTTGATGAAAACGGTCGGGTTCTTAAAGCTAGCAAAATGCAAGGAGTCACAATCTTAGCACGTTTTCAAAATATGGACGATTATGTTGGAGAAGACATCCATTATTTTGACAAGTATAATCCTCTTGTGAGAAAAGAAAATAAGTTGATGCAATCAGCCATAGAAGATGCTAGAAAAGTCTATCTTTGGCATGAGGCAGGTATTGAGAAAGAGACAAGTTCATCTGATTCTTTTCTGGGATTCGGCTTTTATGCGAATTACTTACAATTATCTATTAAACAGTTATTTAAAAAAAATAAGAAAGGGAGTTCCTTATGAATCACATTACAAATTTTGCAGAGAGTTTTATGAAACTCTTCCAATTAGGTGGAGAAACCTTTATTAGCTGGATGACAAATATTGTACCGCTTGTCTTAATGCTATTGATTGCAATGAATACCCTTATCGCTTTCTTGGGAGAAGAGAAGGTCAATTCCCTGGCTAAGATTTCTGCCAAAAATCCTGTTAGCCGGTATATGATTTTACCTTTCATTTCAGCCTTTATGCTGGGGAATCCGATGGCAATCAGTATGGGACGTTTCTTACCAGAATATTATAAACCTAGTTTTGTAGCAGCTCAGATGCAGTTCTGCCATACTTCAAATGGTGTATTTCCGCATATCAATCCTGGGGAATTGTTTGTATGGATGGGAATTGCAACAGGAATTCAAACTTTAGGTTTAAGTCAAATGGACTTAGCCATTCGTTACATGCTTGTTGGGCTTGTCATGAACTTTGTAGGCGGTTGGGTGACCGATTTTACAACTGCTTATGTAGCAAAACAGCAAGGTGTTACCTTGAGTAAAACATTTGATTTATAGAAAGAGTGAAATTATGTCATATAAGAGTATAAAAGTTGTTAAAGGAAATGGCGGTTTCGGAGGACCTTTGGTCATTACACCTAGTGAAGCTAAGCATAAATTCATCTATATCACTGGCGGAGGAGAAAAGCCAGATATTGTGGATAAAATTGCTGATTTGACCGGTATGGAAGCTGTTAATGGGTTTAAAACTTCTATCCCAGATGAGGAAATTGCTTTAGCAATCGTGGATTGTGGCGGTACTCTTCGCTGTGGTATTTATCCTAAAAAGGGAATCCCTACAATAAATATTGTCGCTACAGGGAAAAGTGGGCCTCTAGCTCAATATATAACCGAGGAAATCTATGTGTCAGCAGTTGGCCTTAATCAAATTTCTGCTGCTAATGAAGACGAAAAAGCGACAACTGTGGTAACTGAAAAGCCAACTTACGATACTAGTAAAAAAATTACAGAGCAAAAAGCTGAAACAAGTATTGTAGCACGAATTGGGATGGGGGCTGGTAAGGTCGTTGCAACTTTCAACCAGGCTGCTCGTGAAGCCATCCAAACAATGCTCAATACAATAATTCCTTTCATGGCCTTTGTTTCCTTGCTGATTGGGGTTATTCAAGGATCCGGTGTTGGAAATTGGCTGGCAAAATTAATGGTTCCCCTAGCGGGGAACATCTGGGGACTCGTTTTAATTGGCTTTATCTGTTCCTTACCATTCCTATCTCCTTTGTTAGGTCCCGGAGCTGTTATTAGTCAGATTATTGGAACTTTAATTGGAGTCGAAATCGGAAAAGGGACTATTCCGCCCCAAATGGCTCTGCCAGCTTTATTTGCTATCAACACTCAAAACGGTTGTGATTTCATTCCTGTAGCACTCGGCCTATCTGAAGCCAAGGCTGAAACAGTTGAGGTTGGTGTCCCTTCGGTACTTTATTCACGCTTTCTCAATGGTGTTCCGCGAGTGCTAGTTGCTTGGATAGCTAGTATTGGTCTTTATCAGTAGACCTTTGATAGATGCCTGAAAACAGAGAACTATTATGTTAAACTTATCTATAAGCCTAAGTTTATGACAAATTAGAGAAAGTATGAATAGAAATCAGATGAAGAAAATTTTTGAAACTAAAGTAATTCAAGTAGGGTCTGAAGCTCAGAATATGATTCAAGATGCCAATATGCTCATTTTATTTGGAGAAGAAGCACCAGAAGATTTATCAGAGTATTGTTTTAAGATTGATAACAAAAATCTGCTAGGTTCAATACTAGAAGGTGGCAAGCTGGTGGTAGATAATCAGGAATATTCGATTAGTTCCGTAGGAAATGTAGTAGAAAAAAATTTAACTGGACTGGGACATATCACGATTTCTTTTGATGGTTCAAAAGAGGGGAGCCTTCCTGGTACACTCCATGTTGTAGCAGAGAAAGCGGTAGTAATTGAGAAAGGTTCTACTATTCAGATTTTTGAAACTGCTTAACCATAATAAAATTTCAAATCAAGCAATTTAGAAAAATAAAAGTCTAAAAAATTGATTCAGAGCCTGGACCAAAAGTCCAGGCTTCTGGGTCTAAATTAGAAAAAATAGATGACGCAGTGGTTGATTGGCAAGTCAATCAAACTAGCCAGTCAGTGCAAGGGAATTTCCAGCAGATGCATCCACAAGGGGTGCCTGAACAGAAGGGAAAGACCAAAAAGGTATTTACCCAACTTCAGCAAACTTCTCAACTGACTTGCACTCATTGGGTCAATTTATCCAAGAAGGAACCCGCATCATGTTTGAAACAGTTGTCCGTGTTGACAAACCACGTAAGAACGTGATCATTCCTACTTTGGAAGAAGACCTTGACGGACTTGGTTACCTTCAAGGGAAAGACGTTGACTTTGTAAACAAAAAAGCGACTGACGGTGTTCTTCTTGCCCACACAGACGGTGATGTACCAAACATGTACGTAACTCTTCCTGAGCAAGATGCCTTCACTCTTGGTTACACTATCTACTTCTTCGAATTGGCAATTGCCCTTTCAGGTTACTTGAATGCCATCAACCCATTTGACCAACCAGGTGTTGAAGCCTACAAACGTAACATGTTTGCCCTTCTTGGAAAACCAGGATTTGAAAAATTGAGCAAAGAGCTTAACGCACGTCTATAATAGAAGAAAAGAGTGGCTTGCCCACTCTTTTTACTCTCTTTATTCGTAGACATTGGACTCAGGCGAGACTTGTGATATAATATAGAAAGCAAAAAGGCAGACGCCTAGAGACTTTATAGGAGAAACTATGTCAAAAGATATCCGCGTACGCTACGCACCAAGTCCAACAGGACTACTACACATCGGAAATGCCCGTACAGCATTGTTTAACTACCTTTACGCACGCCATCATGGTGGAACTTTTATCATTCGTATCGAAGATACTGACCGTAAACGTCACGTTGAGGACGGGGAACGCTCACAGCTTGAAAATCTTCGCTGGTTGGGTATGGATTGGGATGAAAGCCCAGAAACTCATGAAAATTATCGCCAATCAGAGCGTTTGGAACTCTATCAAAAATACATCGACCAATTGCTAGCCGAAGGAAAAGCCTACAAATCTTACGTTACAGAAGAAGAGTTGGCAGCTGAGCGCGAACGCCAAGAAGCAGCTGGCGAAACACCACGTTACATCAATGAATATCTTGGCATGAGCGAAGAAGAAAAAGCAGCTTACATCGCAGAACGTGAAGCAGCTGGTATCATCCCAACTGTTCGTTTGGCTGTCAATGAGTCTGGTATCTACAAATGGCATGATATGGTCAAAGGTGATATCGAGTTTGAAGGTGGCAACATCGGTGGCGACTGGGTTATCCAAAAGAAAGATGGTTACCCAACTTACAACTTTGCCGTTGTCATCGATGACCACGACATGCAGATTTCCCATGTTATCCGTGGTGATGACCACATTGCCAACACACCAAAACAGCTCATGGTTTATGAGGCTCTTGGTTGGGATGCACCTGAGTTTGGTCACATGACTTTGATTATCAACTCTGAAACGGGTAAAAAATTGTCTAAACGTGACACCAATACCCTTCAATTTATTGAAGACTACCGTAAGAAAGGCTATCTTCCAGAAGCAGTCTTTAACTTTATCGCCCTTCTTGGTTGGAATCCAGGTGGCGAAGATGAAATTTTCTCTCGTGAGGAATTGATTAAACTCTTTGATGAAAATCGTCTCAGCAAGTCACCAGCTGCCTTTGATCAGAAGAAACTAGACTGGATGAGCAACGACTACATCAAGAGAGCTGACTTAGCAACCATCTTTGAAATGGCAAAACCATTCCTAGAAGAAGCAGGGCGTTTGACTGACAAGTCTGAAAAAATGGTAGAACTCTACAAACCACAAATGAAGTCAGTAGATGAAATCGTTCCATTGACAGACCTTTTCTTCTCAGACTTCCCAGAGCTGACAGATGCTGAGCGCGAGGTCATGGCAGGAGAAACCGTTCCTGTTGTTCTAGAAGCCTTCAAAGCGAAACTAGAAGCCATGACAGATGAGGAATTTGTGACAGAAAACATCTTCCCACAAATCAAAGCAGTTCAAAAAGAAACAGGTATCAAAGGGAAAAACCTCTTCATGCCGATTCGTATTGCCGTTTCAGGTGAAATGCATGGACCAGAATTACCAGACACCATTTTCTTACTCGGACGTGAAAAGTCAATCCAGCATATTGAAAACATACTGAAAGAGATTTCTAAATAAAAAGGACTTCCGATGGATACATGGGAAAAAATGTATGAAGAAGCACGAGCCTTATACAATCCTCATGAAGTTTCTGACTTTGTTTATGCTAACCATGTTGTTGCTGCAGTAGAAGCAGAAGATGGTCAGATCTTCACAGGATTTTGTATGGAGGGCACTTGTGGCGTTTTTCATCTCTGTGCAGAACGAGCGGCTCTCTTCAATATGTATCAATTTTCAGGACAAACCAAAGTTAAGAAAATCCTCGCCTTTCGAGATAAACCTCCCTACGGCGAAGGATCAGGTATGCCCTGTGGCGCTTGCAGAGAATTTCTCTTAGAATTGAATGCTGAAAACAAAGAAGCAGAGTTCATGATGGACTACGAAACAAGAAAAACAATTAAGGTTGCCGAGTTGATTCCTTACTGGTGGGGAGAGGAACGTGCGACAAATTGGAAAGATAAATAGAAGGAGTCAGTTTAACTGGCTCTTTCCCTAATCTTTTCAGAATTTCGGTAAAGAGGAAAAAAGTCCTTGACAAAGGTAAAAAAGTAGGTATAATAGAAAGAGTTGAAAAGCTCAGGTCCGTTGGTCAAGGGGTTAAGACACCGCCTTTTCACGGCGGTAACACGGGTTCGAATCCCGTACGGACTATGGTGTATTGCGGTTAAAAAAACTTGAAAAAAGTTTAAAAAATCTGTTGACAGAGGCAGGTAGCTGTGATATACTAATATAGTTGTCGCTCGAGAGAATGAGTGACAAAGACCTTTGAAAACTGAACAAGACGAACCAATGTGCAGGGCACTATAACTAAGGTTATAGTACTGAACAATGAAAAAACAATAAATCTGTCAGTGACAGAAATGAGTGAGAACTCAAACT